>JAGDAX010000163.1 GCA_017848335.1 Clostridia bacterium
GGTTTCAGCTGATTTCAGTTCAACATTCTGGAATTCTGAACGACGTTGCTGGATCTTTCTAACCAATAAAATCAGTTCTTCCTCGCGCATTGGTTGCCAACCTCCTACTATGACTATCACTATTATACCATCAAGAACGCGATTTGTCAAGTATTACGCTAAATTTGACAACTTTTTTCGCGAGTTTAGCAAGCGGTTGGCAAGTAGTTATTTTATTTGGCAAGTGGTTGACAAGTGCTTGCCAACTTGACAACCAATCTTTCCTTTTAAGAAACATATTTGTGTAATGGTATCACCTATGTTTTACACCTTTGCTGCATAATCAAAGATATCATTCTGGACGATTTTGAATGGAGAGCGCTTGTCAAGGGTATCAACGAATATCGGAAACAGGTCATCGACGAAGACGGATTGCCCGTATCCTTTCAGAGCGTAAGATCCCGAACCCGACGGCGTACTGGCTCGACAAAGGAATCAATCGCGGCGGCAAGAAAATGCCGAAAGATCCGCATCTATGGAAGTGCGTTACCGTTGGCAAGATTCTTTCAAATCAGGAATACTGCGGTGACGTGATCAATTTCAAGACCTAACATACGATTTAACCCCTAATAGCGGCCAAAATCTACCTGCTCGATTAACCATCGAGCAGTTTTTATATCCGAAAACCCTCACCGGAAATCCCATATGGTAAAAAAACAAATCCCAATCTAAGTCGACAAGGCGGAGGTGCAGCGGCACTCGGCACTCTCGTCCGCGCAGCGCTCTCTGGCCTCTGGCCTTTCTCGGCACTCACCCCTGCCCCTCCTGGCTCTCTTTCTCCAGCGCCCGGTAATCCACCTTTCCCACCGGCGTCTTGGGCAGGCTCTCCCTGAACTCGACGACCGAGGGCACAGAGATCTTCATCATGCGCTCTTTGCAGAAGGAGCGGATGTCATTCTTGAGCATCTCGGACGGGGCCACGCCCTTCTTCAGCACCACGAAGGCCTTGACTTTTTCCATCTTGTAGTCGTCCTTGATGCCGATGACGCAGCAGGAATCCACGTCCGGGTGTGTGCAGACCATGTTTTCCACCACCGACGGGTAAACGTTGTAGCCCGACGTCACGATGAGCCGCTTGAGGCGCTGCCTGAAGTAGACGAAGCCGTCCTCGTCAATGACGCCCAGGTCGCCGGTGTGGAGCCAGATCTTGCCGTCCTTGTGAACGCGAAGAGCGTCGGCGGTCTCCTTCTCGTTGTCGATGTAGCCCTTCATCACCAGCGGCCCGCGAAGAACGATCTCGCCCTCAGAGCCCGCGGGAAGCGAATCCACCGTGCCCGGCTTCACGATGTCGTAGTAATGGTCGGAGTAAGGTATGCCGATGCTGCCGCGCCTGGCTCCCTTGCGGGGCGTAAGGCAGGACGCAGTGACGCACTCTGTGGTGCCGTAGCCTTCGCGGATCTCCACGGTGGCGCGGTGCTTCCTGAGGAAGTCGTCCACGCGGTCCTTGAGCTCCGGAAGAAGCGTATCGCCGCCGGAATAAACGCCCACCAGGAAGGACAGGTCCGCATTCTCGAGCTGCTTCGAGCGCAGAAGGGCCTCAAAAAGCGTGGGCACACCGGGGATGAAATTCGGCTTCTTGGTGCGCAGTACCTTCGCGTAGCCCTCGATGGAGAAGCGCGGCATCAGAATGCAGCAGATCCCGAAATAGATGGGCATGTGAATGCCTATGCCCAGTCCGAAGCCGTGGAACAGGGGCATCACCGACAGCATTTTGTATTCCGGCTTTATCTCCTCGACCCCGGCAATGCGCGTCTCCAGCGCCAGCGCATTAAGGTTCAGGTCCGTCAGCATGATGCCTTTGGGCTCTCCGGTGGTGCCTCCGCTGAAGAGGATCACGGCGGTGTCGTCCGGCTTCTTGCCGGTCCTGTAGTTGCATTCAATGTCGCAGCAAGAGCGCCTGCTCTCATTTACGGGCCTGCTTTCATTCGCGGGCCTGCTCTCATTTGCGGGCCTGCTCTCATTTGCGGGCCTGCTCTCATCCGCGGGCCTTCCGCCTTCGCCGGTGCGCTTCCCGGGCTCGTCCGCAAGAATGCGTCCCTCGGCCATAAACCTCCGCCAGCTCATTGCGTTCGGAGGCAGCTTTCTGCCTGGAATGCGGTCCTTGTTGATGAACTTGTACATGAAGCCCTTGGTGCGGGAAAGGCCGTCGCCGATCGAGGTCACGACGGTCATGATTTTCTGGCCCGTGGCCTCGCCGTAGTCCATTGCCGCGCGGTAGTTCTTCTTGAAAAACATGTCCACCGTCACCACGGCCTTGCTTTTGGACAGCCTGATGTATTGCAGGATCTCGTTCTCGGCGGACAGCGGGTGAATCATTGCCGGCACCGCGCCGATCATGCTGAGGCCGTAGAAGCAGTAGAGCGCCTGGGGGATGTTGGGGAGCGACAAGGTCACGGCGTCGCCGGGCCTTATTCCCATTGCGTAAAAGCTGCGTCCGGCCAGGACCGCCATCTTTTTCAGCTTTTTGTATGAAATCTTCGTGCCCTCGAAGTCTATTGCCGCGGCGGCCGGGTTCCTGCTTTCGGAATCCGCAAGGGCCTCGAAAAGAGTTTTCTTAGGATAAAGGAGCAGGAATTTGTCCGTCCCGTAGTGCTTCAGCCAGCGTTCGCGGGATTTCATCTCCTCCCAGGGGCTGCCGGGCTCGACGTCGAAAAAGCCCGAAGCGGCATTGCCGGCATTGGCAGAAGTGCCGGAAGGCGCCGCAGAAGTATCCGCGTTGGCAGAAGTGCCGGAAGGCGCCGCAGAAGTATCCGCGTTGGCAGAAGTGCCGGAAGGCGCCGCAGAAGGCGCAGCAATATCCGCTGCATCCGCGCCGTCCGCTCTTCCCGCGGCGTCCGCATTGTCCGACGTGTCCGCCGTATCCGCTGTGTCCGCATTATCCAACGTGTCCGCCGTATCCGCTGTGTCCGCATTGTTCTTTAAACAGTCAAAAGAATCCATAAATCCTCCGTCAATAATTCGAAGCGGCCGTCGCCGCGGCCTTAAAGACACAAGGCAGTGCCGCTGTCTAGATTATATACTTTGCCAAAAAAAAAGCAAGCAATCATCACTGATTGCTCGCCTTTAAAAGGGAATAGGGGGTTTTTATAATTGCGGCCTATGAAAAAGGAAAGGAGTTTGCAAATCGCCACAACAGTTAGGAGGAGGTGCCGCAATTATGTGCTCGGGGTTTGGTCCCCTTGCGTCTCTAATTATACTCAGTTAAATTGAAACAAACTTAAAGCGCTTCCCTGCAGCAAATTCTGTTTTAAGGTTATTTTAAACGTTTGACCTGCGCGGGATTACCGGCTTCTCCATTCTGCAATGCAGCGAATTCACTCCCTGAGCGCCGCACCCTTCTCCGCGGTCTCCAGAATCTTGCGCCCCTTGACCTCGCCGGCGTGCTTCTCGAGCATCGGGATAATATCTCCGCCAAGGTGCCGCAGCGACACGGGCCCGTTAATGCACCCTCCGACGCAGGCCATGCCCTCGATGAAGTTCCCGTCAGCCCTGCCGTAGACGGCCTTTCTGAGCGTTTTAATGCACTCCTCGGTGCCCGCGGCAATGCAGGTCTTGATCTCGAAGCTGTCCTCAAGGCCCTCGGATTCCTCGCGCATCGCCTTGGTGACCGCAGTGGCCACGCCGCCCGATCTTGCGAAATTGCGCCCGTATCTGGAAGCATCCGCCACGTTCACGGGCTCCAGCGCAGCAATATCAATATTCCGCGCATCGAAAAGCGCGTCCATTTCCTCGAAGGTGATCACGTTGTCAATGAAGGGCTTCACCTCTGCCAGCTCGGCCTCGGCCTTCTTGGCGGTGCAGGGCCCGATGAACACCACCTTTGCCCCCGGCAGCCTTTCCTTTACGTGCATCGCCGCCATGACCATAGGCGAAGGCGTTTCCGAAATCTGGGCCGCCAGCTCCGGGAATTTCTTCCTGACAAGCGACACAAACGCGGGGCAGCAGGAGCTCATGAGGGTACCCTTGTCGGCAAGCTCCCTGGCCTCCCTGGCCGCAGTCATATCCGCGCCAAGAGCCGCCTCCGTCACGTGCGTGAAGCCCAGCTTCAGCAGCCCGGCCACCACCTGATCCACGTGAACGTTCTTGTACTGCACCGCCACGGAGGGCGCCACCACGGCCACCAGCTTCCGGTTCGGATTGTCGCGGGCCTCCTTCAGAAGCTCCACGGTCTCGAGCACAAAGGACTTCTCGACAATAGCCCCAAAAGGACACTGGTTGACGCACGCGCCGCATACCGTGCAATCCTGCTGGCGAACCGTGGCGGCGCCGTCCTCGTCCATACCGATAGCGCCGGTCTGACACGCATTCTCGCAGGGTCTCCTGTAATTCACCACCGCGGCGTAAGGGCACACCTGGGAGCACTTGCCGCACTGGACGCACTTCTCCACGTCAATATGAGCCCGCTGCTTCTCGTTGAAGGTGATCGCACCCCTGGGGCACACCGCCTCGCACCTGTGGGCAAGGCAGCCCCTGCAATTATCCGTCACCTGGTACCCGCCCTTGGCGCACTCGTCGCAGGCGATGCTTATGACCTGAACGATGTCCGGCCCGCAAAGCCCCATGGCCACCTTGATCCTCTCCGCGAGAATAGCTCTCTCCTTGTAAACGCAGCACCGCATGGTGGGCTTGTTGCCGGGAATGATCTTCTGCGGAATGTTAAGCACGGTCTCCGCAAGCTTGCTCTCGAAGGCCGCCTCAGCCACATATTTAATGACCATGTGCTTTATATGCTGTACTCTTGTCTCAAAATTATACTCTTTTGGCAAAATTGCGCCTCCGATAATGTAGTTTGGTTTTGGTAGTGCCCGGTGCCTGAAACAGGCCAGAGGCTACAGGCCAGAGGCCGGAGCGCAGCTGCGCGGACGCAAAAAGCTCACCTGACCTTAAAGATCTCGATCCCCTGGCTGTCGTAAACCTTCTCGTAATTCGCCCTCAAATAGTCCGTGATGAGGTCACTGCCGAACTCGCCGCGCTCGTAATCGCCCACGTACACGTAGTCGATGCCGGCCGACTCCTTGGCGGACTCAAAGAAGGCCGCGTCCGTAAACATACGGCGCATAAAGACTTCGCGGGATCTGTAATTGACGCCGTGGAAATAGAGGAACGTGCCCGCGCCCACGTAAATGTTCCTGCCCGTCAGCGCCGCAATGGCGTTGTTGTGGTTGTTCTTGCAGAGGAATACCGCCGTAGGCTCCGTGTTTTCCCCGATCCAGAAGGCCGCCTGCGTGTTGGCCTTGTTGTACAGCTGGTAAGCCGGCCCGGTGTTCTTTTCCTTGTTGCGCAGGCCGGAGACGTATTCGCGGGCAATCGTCAGCGAGCCCGGCAATATCATCACGATAATGAGAATCGCCGCGGCAAAGCGGATGCCCCGGATGTCCTTGAGGCGCTCCATGACCTTGCCGAACAGATCCGCCGTCATTATGGCCACAAAAAGGTACCATACAAAGAACAGCTTGATATTGTCGTACAGGTTGGGCTGGAACACGATAAGCTCCGCCACGAGGAAGATCAGGAATGCCCCGGTGTAGGCCATGCGCTTGTGCTTCTCCGCGCTGAGAAAGGCGGTGGGGATGAGCAGGAACGCGATGCCCACGTTCTTGACCCAAAACCATATCCAGCTGTCGCCGGCCTCGCTGTTGGACCAGTTGAACACAAACCGCAGGAAGTGCTCGCCGCCCACGGCATTGAAGGTCCACTGGAGCAGCTGCGGCACGGAAAGGAGCAGCGCCGGAATGCCGAAGGCCAGCCACGAAAGCAGCGTGCCTGTTTTCATCCTGTCCCTAATGAGGCTCACCGCGATCCACGCGATGGCAATGAGTCCCACCGCAAAATAGGAGTGGGTGTGCACCATCGGCAGCAGCCCGGCCATTATTCCAGCGGGCAGGAAGTAGCTCTTCTTCTCCTCAAACACCGCCCGGTAGAGCACGTATATCACCGCAAAAAGGCAGCACCACCCGAAAAGCGTGGCCCTCTGCGGCAGAAGCATGTCCGCGATGACGTTGGTCCACCTGACGTTCTCGCCCACCAGATTGGTGGGAGTTTCGTAAAACGCCGTGAATATGCGGGTGAAATTCTTGGGCTCGGTCTTGGTCCCGTCAAGGAAATAGAACAGCCCCAGGCCGCCGTCCAGAAGGAAAAGCACGTAAGCCACAGCCGTCCGGCCGGTCTTCTTGAGAATGACCCCGGCAAGGCACCACACGCCCATAAACACCAGCAGGAACGCCCCGAACATAGGCACCATATAGGCCCAGCGGAGCGGCGTGCCGAAAAGCAGCAGCGACGACGAAACCGAGTCGCACAGGAATGGGTAATTGAGGGGCTCGACGCCGCCCATCAGCGAATAGGCCGGCGGGAACATGTTCTGGTTCGCGATGCTTGTGACGAAGCCGAGATGCATGTTCATGTCGCCGTAGGTGCACTGGCCCGTGTAAAAGCTGCCGTCGTCGTAGTTCAGCGTGTGCGACAGGAGCATCAATATCACCAGCACCAGGAAGGGCACCACCGCGATAATGAGCGCCGCGTCGTCCTTCGTGAATTTTGTGAGGAATTTGCGGAAGGGCTCCGCCGCCCGCGCAAGAAGCATCCTGGGCGACACGGGGGCTTTGGGGGAAGCGCCGCCGAAGGCGTTTCGGAAAAAGCTGCCAAAGGCCGGGCCTGCGGCGGCCGCGTTTGTTTGGTCTGCCCCGGCGGTTTGACCGCCGGTTTGCCCGGCTGCCCGGCCTGTTGTCTGACCGGCTGTTTGATTGGCTGTTTTTTCGGCCGTTTGCCCGGCTGTTTGTTCTGTTTGGGCGCCTGCCCGGGCGAAGTCAGCGTTTGCCTGCCCGGTATCCGCTACGGTAAACAGAGTCTCCTGCTGCTCGTCAGCGTCGCCGAAGTCCGTGAGCGACCGCCTCTCCGGGGATGCCGCGGCGGGATCTCTTCCGGCGTCGAAACAGGCCTTGCCGAGCACCAGCGCCGCCACCGTGACCAGCGAAAGCACCATGCCGAGAATATGCGAACTCACCGTGAAGCCCATCATAAACGAGAAGGGCACGTGGGACCACATAAGAAGCAGCATGCCGCAAACGCCGCCAAGCCAGATCTTTACGAGAAAGGATTTCTCTTTCGCGAAAAGCACGGCCCCGGCGGTTATTCCGAGAGTTATGTAGAAAAGAAAAAGTAATATTCCACCCATAATCATTCATCCGGCCCGGTGCCGCCAACGGCAGGCCCGCCGCGAGACCATCGTCACTTGCGTAAAGAGCATTTAATCAGCAAGGCTGTGTAAATGCTGATTTAACAGCTATTTTTGCGTGCGCGACCCTGAAGCTGTACGAAGGTACTGCGAACGGGGAGCTCGCGCAAAGCAAGTGACGAATTAAAGTCGTAAGACACCTTGTTTCGCTCAAGTTACGCGGGAAGTTGAGTAAGACACCTTGTTTCACTCAAGTTACGCGGAAAGTTGAATTTCAGCTCAAATTTCGCTTATCTCTCATGTTGATAAATCTCGTCACTTGCGTAAAGAGCATTTAATCAGCAAGTCTGTGTAAATGCTGATTTAATAGCTATTTTTGCGTGCGCGACCCTGAAGCTGTACGAAGGTACTGCGAATGGGGAGCTCGCGCAAAGCAAGTGACGAATTAAAGTCGTAAGACACCTTGTTTCACTCAAGCTACGCGGAAAGTTGAGTAAGGACACCTTGTTTCGCTCAAGTTACGCGGAAAGTTGAATTTCAGCTCAAATTTCGCTTATCTCTCATTTTGACAATATCGTCACTTGCGTAAAGAGCATTTAATCAGCATTTACCGCGGGGTATTCGTTGCAGAGCAGCCTGTACGGCGGCTCGTCCTCGTCGATCGCCGGGAACCTTCCGGCGGGAGGATTGAAGCGGTTGTCGTTGTTGTCGTCGTTGCACTGGCTGACCTCGCCCAGCAGCACGTCGCCGGAACCGGGCTCCACCGAAAAGTCGTGGTACAGCCGCTGCGTGATGTGGATGCTCTCGCCGGGCGTAAGCCTCACCTGCGTACCCGCGGGCACCGTATAGGTGCGGCCGTCGCAATGCACCGTCACGTCGGACTCGTAGTCAATCTCCTCGTCGGGCAGCGCATTGTACACCCTGATGAGAATGTTGCCGCCGCCGCGGTTTATGATATCCTCGGTCTTGTACCAGTGGAAGTGGTTCAGCGCGTACTGGCCCTCCTTGAGGAACAGTATCTTTTCGGCATATACCTTGGGGTACTTGTCGGGCATGAGGCGGTTGCCGTTCCTTATGGTGATGAGCGAGAAGCCCACCTCGTCGAACTTGCCGAGGCCGTAGTCGGTGATGTCCCAGCCCAGCATGCATTCGCGGACCTCGTCATATTCGTGGCCCAGCGTCTGCCATTGCTCCGGCGTGAAGCCGCAGAAGGGCGGCAGCATAAATTGGTGCTTTTCGCACATTGCCTCCAGCTCTTTGAGCGCCTTGTTTATTTCCGATCTTTTCATGAAATTTCTCCTTTCGGTTTTGGCTGACCCTTTTGGGAATTCGGTTCAAATCGTTTTGGCTGACCGCTTGTGGCGGCCGCACGGGCGACCCGGTTTGGTCGATTCCGTTCAAATCGCTTTAGGGCTCAGGCTCAAGTCGTCCTGGGGCGACCCTTCCCGGGCCCCGGTTCAAAATTCGCTTTCCGCATTGATGACCGCGTGCAGGCTTCTGTCCTCCTCACGCAGCTTCTCCTTGACGGTTTTCACCGCCTCCTTGCGCTCGGCGATGCTCATTTCCGTCGGCACCACCAGGTCGAAAATCAAATTGACCCAGTCCTCGCCGTCGGTTATTCTGAAATCGTGTATCGAGAAGGCTCCGTTGACGCCGACGCATATCCGCTCGGTCATTTCGCGCAGCGCGTCAACACGCGGGCTGTCGTTCACCACCGGATCCATGTGGACCACCAGCACCACGCCGAGCTCGCGCTGGACGTCATTCTCGATCTTGTCGATGGTCTCGTGAAGCTCCATCATATTGCCCTTGTACGGCACCTCGGCATGGGCGGAGGCGAAAACTCTTCCCGGGCCGTAGTCGTGCACGATCAGGTCGTGTATCCCGAGAATATCCTTCCCGGATGTCACGTGCTTCTTGATTTCCGACACCAGCAAGGGATCCGGCGCGCCGCCGAGAATCCTGTTCACCACGTCGCGGGCGATGCAAAAGCCGCTCCACAGTATGAACAGCGACATCACAAGGCCTATGATCCCGTCGAAGGGCACCTTCGAAATGAAGCTCCCCGCGTACCGGCTGCCCCCGAAAATATAAGCCAGCACCGCGCCTGCAATGGCGGCCAGAGTCCTCAGCGAGTCCCACAGACTGTCCTTGGCGGCGGCCAGAAGCAGCGTCGACCCGATGGCCCTGCCCAGCTTGCGGTTGACTGCCCACAGCCTGATCTTGATGCCGATGGACAGCACCAGGATGACGATCATGGGGAGAGACAGCTTTACGGGCTCCGGATGAATAATTCCCTCGACCGAGGACTTCAGCATTTCCGCGCCCACCACCATGATGACCATGGCCATGACGAGGGAAGCCACGTATTCCACGCGGCCGTGTCCGAAGGGGTGCTCCCTGTCAGGCTGCTTGCCGGAAAGCCTCGCGCTCACCAGCGTCACCACGGACGTTCCCAAATCGGAGAGGTTGTTGAAGGCGTCGGACGTTATTGCGATACTCGCGGAGATTATCCCGATAATGAGCTTCACCGCAAACAGTATCCCGTTATAGACGATCCCCAGAACCCCGGAAAGCACCGTATACCGCGACCTCACCGCCGGATTGCCTGTGTCCCCGCTGTTTTTTATGAATTTTCTAACCCAAAAATCCGTCATTTCGCATAGGACTCCGCAAGCAGGCGGAACTTCTCAAGGGAGCGGGCGACCTTCTCCTCGGGCTGGCAGAAGGCTATCCTGAAGTGCCCCTTGCAGCCGAAGCCGTCTCCGGGCACCAGCACCAGCTCAAACCTTTTGGCTCTCTCGCAGAAAGCCGTCGCGTCGGGCTCCAAAGACCTGGGGAACGCGTAGAATGTACCGCCGGGCTCCACGCAGAAATAGCCCGCGTCAATAAGCCCCCGGTAAAGAACGTCCTTGTTGCGCTGGTACACGGAAAGGTCCGCGGTCTCGCCGCAGCAAAGCCCCGCCACCATCTGGTAAAGCGCCGGCACGCCCACGTAAGCCATGTCCCTGGCCGCTCCCGCCAGCACCTTCAGCAATATATCCGCGTCCTCACAGCGCTCCGTAAACGCCACGTAGCCGATCCTCTCTCCGGGTATCGAAAGCGCCTTGCTGTAGGAATAGCACGTCAGCGTGTTGTCGTAAAATTTGGCCACGTATGGCACCGAAAAGCCCTTAAAAACGATCTCCCGATAAGGCTCGTCGGAAATAATATAGATGCTGTGCCCGTACTCCTTTTCCTTGGCGCGCAGGAATTCCGCCAGCTTCTTTACGGTCGCCTCGCTGTAAACGGCGCCGCTGGGATTGTTGGGCGAATTGATAAGTATCCCCCTGGTTTTAGGCGAAACCGTCCTGTCCAGCGCATCGAAGTCAATCTGAAACGAGTCGATCTCCGCAGGAATGACGTTAAGCCTCACCCCCGCGGACGCCGCATAAACGTTGTACTCCGGGAAGTAAGGCGCAAAGGTTATTATCTCGTCGCCCGTCCCGTAATCGGTAAGCGCCCTGATGCAGCAGGTCACCGCCGCGGCCGCTCCTATGGTCATGAAAATATTCTTCCCGGAATAGCTCTCGCCGAAGCGCCGGTTAAGGTCCGCAGCAATAGCCTGCCTCACCGCAGGAATCCCCTCCGCGCTGGGATATCCGTGCACAGCCGTGGGCTCCATCTCCGAAAGCAGACGGACGGCCTCGGTGGTGATTTGCTCCGGCGGCGGCACACTGGGGTTGCCTATACTGAAATCGAAAACGTTGTCCGCGCCGATCTCAGCGGCTCTTGCCTTACTGTATTCAAAAAGATCCCTGATGACGGATCTCGCGTTAACGTTCTTACTGTATTTTGCGGATAACATTTGGTCGTGTCCCCCGTTGTCTTTGTCTCCGCTGCCATATAAACAGCCACGAGAATGATAGCACATTCGGGCCGGCTTTTAAAGGGGGAAGCGAGGGCGCCTCGCGCGCCTCGCGCGTTCCGCGCGAGTTATGAAATGGGAGCAATAGGACTGGAGTTATGGGACGGTGGTTATGAGTCGATCGTACCGCTGCGCGGTGACCCGGTGCCAAGTGCCCGGTGCGCAGCGCCGAGGAGGACTGAGTCTGAGGCGCTCCGCGCAAATAAACAGCCTTGGTGTCATCATGGAATGGACATCGAACCATCCCGCTTCGACTGACTTGCCGCTCGTACCGCTCCGCCGCCATCCCCGGCGTGACCTTCGATTTGACGGCTTCAAAAATGCAAGGCGAAAGGAGGGCTGTGGTAAGCAATCAGTGCCTTTACCCGGAGCAAATGCATATAAAAATGTGATTATGCCGCACGAAAATATAAATAATTTCGTGATGCTGTTGCCATTTTGCGTTTCGTCGGGTATAATAATAGTGTGAAAAGTTGCACTAAATCTCCAAGAATAATGTGATGGAGGAATTCTCTTTATGGAACGACTGATTCTAAAACGGCTGCTGGAGTGGAAGAACTCTCCTTATCGCAAGCCGCTGGTCCTGAAAGGCGTGCGGCAGGTGGGCAAGACATGGGCTCTCAAGGAATTCGGCAGGCGTTATTATGAAAATACAGCATATTTCAACTTTGATGAGAACGAGGAATACCGGCAATTCTTTGAAACCACCAAGGATGTCGACCGCATTCTGCAAAACCTGATGCTGGCCAGCGGGCAAAAGATCCTGCCGGAAAAGACTCTGATCATTTTCGATGAGGTTCAGGACTGCCCAAAGGTCATCAATTCCATGAAGTATTTCTGCGAGAACGCGCCGCAGTACCACATTGCCTGCGCCGGTTCTCTGCTGGGAATCGCATTGTCGAAGCCGTCTTCCTTCCCCGTGGGCAAGGTCAATTTCATGCAGATCGACCCGATGACCTTTACGGAATTCCTGCTGGCCAACGGCGACGCTAATCTGGCAAAGGTTCTCGACACCGTAGACACCATAGAGCCGCTGCCGGACGCCTTCTTCAATCCCCTCTACGAAAAGCTCAAAATGTACTATGTCACCGGCGGGATGCCGGAGCCGGTGCTGATGTGGACAGAGGCCCGGGATGTGGACGCCATGCAGGAGGCGCTTTCGAGCATTATCGGCGCCTATGAGCGTGACTTTGCAAAGCATCCCAATGTCAGCGAGTTCCCGAAGATCTCGATGATCTGGAAGTCCGTCCCTTCCCAGCTTGCCAGAGAAAACAAGAAATTTATATATAAGGTCGTCAAAGAGGGAGCCAGAGCCAGAGAATACGAGGACGCGCTGCAATGGCTGGTAGACGCCAGGCTTGTCCATAAGGTCTACCGCAGCACCGCGCCGGGGCTCCCCATGTCGGCCTATGACGATTTGTCTGCATTCAAGATCTATCTGGTGGACGTGGGGCTGTTGCGTCGGCTTGCGCAGCTTGCCCCCACCGCATTCGGAGAGGGCAACCGCCTGTTCACCGAGTTCAAGGGCGCGCTGGCGGAAAACTATGTGCTGCAAACGCTTGCTACGCAATTTGAAGTCATGCCGCGCTATTGGAGCCAAAGCAATCCTCCGTATGAAGTGGATTTTCTCATTCAACGGGAAAACGATGTTTTCCCTATCGAGGTGAAGTCCGAAGCCAACACCACCAGCCGCAGCCTGAAAAAGTTCAAGGATCTGTTTCCGGATCAGGTGAAGCTCCGCGTGCGCTTCTCTCTGGACAATCTGAAGCTGGATGATGATGTGCTGAATATCCCGCTGTTCATGGCGGACCAGGCAGACCGGCTGATCGGGCTTGCGCTGGAACAGAGAAAATGAATGCGGTGGCCAGAGGCCGGCGCGAGTTATGGGACGGTGGACGTGAGTTGATCGTACCGCTGCGCTGTGACCCGGTGCCAAGTGCCCGGTGCGCAGCGCCGAGGACTGAGTCTGAGGCGCTCCGCGCAAATAAAACAGCCTTCCCCATGTGAATATCCACGGAGAAAGGCCGTTGACAAAATTGCCGGTCACTTTTTTATATGCACTGCTTTGCTCTAAGTAAAGGATTCTCTATGTATGCGGTAATCCTCATCACCAGTAATCTGTATTTATCTAATATGTGGCACGATGTTTACTGCAACAGGAAACCATGCTTACCGGTATCAACTCCGTTTATTATCTCAATTATTTTCAAATGAAAGTCAAATTAATTGTATTGATGTATAATAAGCTATCACAGCGGATTTCAGGCAATAATATTCAACAGCAAGTTTTGATGTATTGTCGTTTAAATTGACATTGTTTCTTTTACAAAAATCATCAAATACCGCCTCGTCAAGTAGTATTCTTTTGTGTTGTGACAATGCACCGATCATTAATGCACTTTTTATCTCCTTTTCCGCGTCTTCAGCGCACATAAGATAAAATCCATCCTCACCGATTCCTAAAACACTAGTATAGTATTCTTCAAGTGAAATACCCAATGAGGTGCCAATTTCAGTATTTTCTTTGACTATCTGTTGGGTATACCGCCTTAAATCTTCCTCGGATATGCGATATTCGGCACAACTCGTTGCATAATCAAGAAACTCATTGGCAATTTTATTATTCTGCTCAAAATTGAATTCACTTATCTTCATTTCAAACAAGTAATGATAAAAATCTGCAAAAGATTCAAATCCATGAGTATCGAGAAATGCACCAGTCTCTTCCTTTTCAGTGTAATCAAATATTCCGAGAATTGATACGTTTAAGGAACAGCTATTGTCGATTTCAAAAAAATCGCATTGACAAATTTCGCTTGGAACTACAATGCAACCCGCGAATGGGTTTGTCCGGGAAACGGAAAAATATCAAGAATTTTTGTTTCAGGTTGCAATTTTCCCAGATAACTCTATTGACAAGCAGGATTAAAAGTGCTATTATATGCTTGAAAACAATTATGAGTTGCAATTTTCCCGGATAGGAGCTTGAATATGGAAATCAAACGCGATTTGTACCTGAATCAATTGATCTCAAGAAAGCGCAACGGATTGATCAAGGTGGTCACCGGTGTGCGTCGGTGCGGCAAATCATATCTGCTGAACAACATCTTTTACCGCCACTTGCTCAGCGACGGCGTCGATCCAGACCATATCATCCGTTTTGCCTTCGACTCCGCCGATGATCTGCTGCTGATCGGCGAGAATCTGATCAAACTGCAGAAAGCGAATAAAAAGGTCAACCCCGAGAAGTTCATGGCGTATATCCGCACGAAGATCATTGACGAAGAAATGTACTATCTCCTCCTCGATGAAGTGCAGGAGATGGACGCCTTTGAAACGGTGCTGAACGGATACCTGCGCCGTGAAAACATGGACGTTTACGTCACGGGGAGCAACGCGAAGTTCCTTTCGAGCGACATCATCACCGAGTTTGAAGGGCGCGGCGACGAGGTGCATTTGAATCCGCTGAGTTTCTCCGAGTTTATGACGGTTTGGGAAGGCGATAAATACGAAGGCCTCTCGCAATATATGCTTTACGGCGGGATCCCTCTCGTTGTGCTGCGCAAGGACGATCGCGATAAAGCGACGACGCTCCAGCGGCTTTTCGATGAGATCTATATCAAGGATATCGTCAAACGTCACAAGGTGCGCAAGCAGGAGGAAATGGAAGACCTTCTGAATATACTGTCGTCTTCCGTCGGATCACTCACCAATCCCGAAAAGCTGAAAAACACCTTCCGGAGCGTTAAAAAATCGACGATCTCTTCCGAAACGGTCAAACGGTATATTTCCTATTTTGCGGATTCCTTTTTGCTGGAGGAAGCAAAGCGTTACGACGTCAAGGGCAGAGCGTATATCAGCACGACGAACAAGTATTATTTTTCCGATCTCGGACTTCGCAACGCGCGGATCAACTTCCGTCAGTTCGAGCAGAACCATACGATGGAAAACGTGATTTATAACGAACTGCGTATGCGCGGCTATAACGTTGACGTCGGAGTCGTGCCGATAGCCGAAAAAGATAAAAAAGGCACTGTCACCAGGCAGTACCTTGAAGTCGATTTTATCTGCAATCTCGGTTCAGGCAGAGTCTATATTCAGTCCGCGTATTCAATTCCCGATGAAGAAAAGCGCGCTCAGGAGACCCGCTCGTTCAGAAGGATCGACGATTCATTCAAAAAAATCATCGTCACCCGCGATACCGCACAGCCGTGGTTTGACGATAACGGCATCCTGACTGTAAGCATCTATGATTTCCTGCTGGACCGAACGATCATCGAGAGGTAGTTACAAAACACCGGACTCGAAATCAGTGATGCAGAAGGTAAGCCCCATCCTCGAAAACCCTTTATTTATAAGTGGTATTGCTCAAAGGGACAGGAAGTGAACAGAGAGCGATGCCGGTACGGGTGCAAGGGAAAGGACGCCACAGATCGAAACGGTCCGTGGCGTCCTTATATTGCTTCGGTTTATTGAAAAAATACTGTCACAACTGTAGTGGTACAAAGGTCCCGCTATAAGACGTGCTCCGGAGACGCAGAGCCATAGAGACCCGGAGACGCAGAGCCACAGAGGAGTCCCTTGATTAAACAAAACCTCTCTGTTATAATGTGCCTACAAATGGCTCGACGGATAATGGTTTTCCATTATAACTTGAGCATTAAGGATATTGACTGCAATGGCAAAATCAACATTTTTTAGTGATGTGTTTTCCGACGATCCGGTTTGTGACAGGCATTCTTCCCTGTGCATAGATTATGTAAGGAGGTAACTAACAATGGATAAAAAAAGATTACGTGCATAATTATGTTTTCTCTGGCTTTGCTTTGCATCCTGAGCTCCTGTTTTATACCTCAAAAGGATAAATATGAAGTGTTGTTCGCCGGCCGCTCATCCTGTTTAAACGGGCTTGTTATTCCGTTGGATATCGACTTACACCACCGTAAAGATACAAGCAGAGATATTGGTTTATGGCCCGATGAGATGAGTATCCTTTTCGAGGGAACGTCATACGATTGCACTTTCTATGAGGTACAACATCAGAATAAAAATACAGGATATATGTATCAATTCGATAAGACTGAAAAAACACCCTCAGGTTATTTTGTGCTGAATGAAAATAAAGATGTGGTGGGCTACTCCGGCAAAACAAGGCTCAGTGAAGAAGAAAAAAAAAGGACTCACCCAGATAAATGAAGACGAAGCTGTTGTTATTGCAGAACAAATATTCAGAAAATATTTCGACGTTGATTATTCGATGTACTCCTTAGCTGTAAATAAGGATGATAGCTCGCCCACGATGAGCTGCTATGACATAAACTTTTGGAAAAACAGCGATTACCCGATAGGTATTACTGATAGTCTTTATGTTTCGGTTGGACTTTACGGTGAGATTATATGGTTTTATGGCCTTAGTATCGATTCAATAACAGCGCCTGAGGAAATAATTAATGTAGACGACGTACAGCAATGCATAGAAAAACGTTTGGATGAAGTGTTTAAGGATAATAAATTTGTTTATTCTGACCTTAAGGTAAACATAGATGGCTTGGTATTAGGATATGATGCGAAAGAAAGCCGGTACGAAATACGCAGCATATTTACATTTGATTGTATCGGGAGATTTGGTAACGGTGAAGAGCAAACCTTGCACGATCGCATACAGATCATAATAAAATGCAATTTTGAATGAGATAATCATCCTTTTTCTCCGAAAAACAGACAAAAAACGCTATGCGAGAGTACGTTTATACCTGCATAGCGTTTTATTGTTTTGGGTGATTCGGCCGGCTCGACCGGCCGCCTTTGCTGCCCTGAGGCTCACCGTCGCAGGGAAAAAGGGCTTTCCGATCCGCTTGATTTGCCGGACAGTTCACGCTGCCGGTTCGCCCGATCCGCTCATCTGCCTGGCCGTTCACGCTGCCGGTTCGCCCCGATCCGTTCACTTGCCGGGCCGTTCACCTGCCGGACCGTCCCACCCGGAAATTCGCATGCGTAATGCCTGATCAGAAGGATCTCTTCTTGAGGACAACCGTCGCCGCGAGAGCCAGCACGGCCACGAGCGCGAAGATGACCATCACGCTGTCGCCTGTGTCGGGGGTAGCCGGAGTGCCGTCGGAAGGAGCAGCACCGTCAGCCGGGTTGGCCGCAAAATATGCATCGTTCGAGATATTGTCGGCACCGAAGAGGGTGATGTTCACGTTGTGGTCGTTTGTGTTGATGAACTCAAACTTCGAATCGTCAACGTCGCCTACTGCATCCGGGAATACGATGTATGCGGTTTCCTTGTCAACGCCGGTAGCGGTCTCACCGAAGATGGTGACCTGGAGGATGTATGTGCCCGCTGCGAGCTTGTCCTCGAACTGGAACGAGAGAGCCGGGTTGTTGTCGCCGATCCAGTCGAAGTTCTGAGCGTACACGGGAGCCTTGCTGAGCGTGGTGTCAGCGTTGGTGTCGAAAGCATAGAACTCTATCTTAACGCTTCCGCGGGGGCCCGTACCTGTGTCGGGGTTGGAAGCCCAGTAAGAGAATTCGACGCCGCCGATCTCGCCGGTGGTGGTGAACTTAACCGCAAAGTACTCGCCGTCCTCGTTAAGCCAAACAGCGTTGGCAGGGCTGGCGTCGTTGTTGCCGATGGACTTTCTCTCAAACACCGTGCCGGTGGGCTCTTCGTTGACGTAGGAAATGGTGTGGATAACGGAAGCCTTGTCGCCGACCATCTTGTAGAATTTTACATCCACGCTGCCTTCCTGAATCGGAAGAGTGACGTTGTAGCGAGCGCAATACTTGAATCCCGCTGCTGCTGCAAGCTCAGGCTGTACCTGGATCTGTCCCCAGGTGATCTCACCGTCGTTGAACTGGTAGCCGATGTCGGTATAATCGTCATCGTCATCTCCCCACCATCCCTGAATGTGGAAATAGGAGAAGCCAAGGCCGTAAATACTTCCAAGGTCGCCTGCTGCCGAGCCCGCTGCTACGTCCTTCTCGCCCTCGACCGGAACCCAGGGCTGCGAACGCGAAAGAACCGGGTCGGAATCGTTGGTCAGGTATGCGCCGTCAATCTGAAAATGAGTGTTGGCATACGAAACCACTGCGCACATTGAGACCAGCATAGCCAGCACAACAATTGCCGCAAATAACTTTTTCATAGTAGTTACCTCCAAATTTGGAATATTCATCTTCGAAAGAGCCGTACGCGCTCATATCTTCGAAGTCGGTTAAATGTTACCACTATGCCGGTAATCCGTCAAGCTATTTTGAAATTTCCCGGTAAATCGCGGTTTTTTCCCGCGATTCTTCACGTTTTCCCGCGATTCCTCACGTTTCCCCGCTTTTCTTCTCGTTCTCACGCTTTTCCTTTTCGGCGTTTTTACTCCAGGGATCTCAGCGCCGGACCAGCCGTCCCAGACAGAGCTTCCGTTCGATTTCCATATTGCCCTCCCGCTTCCGCAAAAAGTGTTCTCACACCTTTTGCGAAATTATTATGCCGGATGCCATTTGGGAGAGCTAAGTCTTCTTTGTGACTTCATTTGTGACTTCATTTGTGACTTCATTTGCGACTTCATAAAAAGAAAAAAGCAACAGATCTGGATTGCCGCCTTGTGTAAGGTCTGCTTTTGTTTGCTCGTTTGAACCAACGGCTTGCCTTGCAATCGCACCTTCCGAAAATAACGAAAAGCCGCTGCTTTCCAATAAGAGAGCAGCGGCTTTTCTTTTACGCCCGAAACGGTCGGCTAACAGAAATCAGTTTGATTGGTTCCTTATCACTGTTAAGTCCGCCCCTCCGGAGCTTCGTTCATTGACAGCTGACAGCGGCCCGCGGCAACTGCCGCCTTCAGGCCCTGACGTGCCTCAGACACGATCTCTTTAGCCGCGGTCTGCCGCCGAAGCGCTGCGGCGAACGTCCGTCAGTCCGTAGGTCCGTCAGTCTGTCAATTTATCAATTATTCGGTTTGTCAGCCGGTTTGCAAAAACCGTCTCCGACCCTGCGTCAGAAGGATTTCTTCTTGATGAACAGTGTCGCCGCGAGAGCCAGCACCGCCACGAGCGCGAAGATGACCATCGTGTTGTCGCCTGTCGCAGGAGCGGGCGTTACCGGGTCGTCGCCGTCTCCGGAAGGAGTACCGTCCGCCGGATTGACTCCGTAGAAATCAGCAATATCGCGGGATCCGTGGATCGCGAAGTTGAATTTGCGGTCACTCGTGCCGAAGTACTCGAACTTGTTCTCGTCGACCTCACCGTTGACAGCGGGGAATACAACGTAAGCTGTTTCCTGCGAAACACCGGTTGCGTCGTCACCGAAGATAGTGAACCTGAGAATATAGGTTCCCTTCTTGAGAGCCTTATCGAGCTTCCATTTGAACGCGGGCTTGTTGTTGTCCTGCCAGTCAACGACGGTGGAAGCAACGGGCTGCTTATTATCGCCGAGGGTGGTATCATTGTCGGTGTCGAAGGCGAAAAGCTCAGCTCTGAAGGAACCGAGAGGGCCGTTCGTTCCGTTGGAAGCCCAGTAAGAAATCGACACTCCGCCAATCTCGCCGTTGGTGGTGAACTTGACCGCGGCAAATTCGCCGTCTTCGTTCAGCCAGACAGACTCGCCCGGCACAGTGGAGTTCCCCGAAACGCTCTTCTCTTCGAAGACTATTCCTTCGGACTTTTCATTGACGTACTTGATTGTGGCAATAACCGTCTCACCGCCTGCCGCCTTCTTGTAGAATTTCAGTTCGACGGTGCCCTCCTGAAGAGGAAGCGTGACGTTGTAGCGGGCGCAGTAATTAAGACCTGCGTTTGCCGCAAGTCCGGGATCCGGTTTGAGATAGCCCCAGACGATCTCGCCGTTGTTATGCTGAATACCAATGTCCGTGAAGTCTTCCGCATCGCCCCACCATCCCTGAATGTGGAAATAGGAATATCCGAGGCCGTAAACGTATCCGATGTCACCCGCCTGCGCGCCTGTCTGTACGTCCTTTTCCTCCGCATTCGGGACCCAGTCCTTAGCGTGAGATTCCGAAGGATTCGCTTCATTGGTCAGATAAGCGCCGTCAATGTGAAACCTGCTGTTGGCCGCATGCGAAACCACTGCAAACATTGAGACCAGCATAGCCAGTACAACAATTGCTGCAAATAATTTTCTCATAGTCATATACCTCCAAATTTGGAAAAATGTGTTGCCTTTTGAGGCAGGAGCGTACGTACCCGTTAAGCCTCAGCCGGCGGTGTTATGGTATCATAACCAAAATTATGTGTCAACAGCAATTTTACCTATAGACAGGGAAAAACCGGGCTCTTTAGGCGGGGTTTCGAGGGGTCTTTTGAGGGCATTTTTTTGCCTTTTCGGACTAACCGTTTCGGTTTTTCGGCGATTTTCGGCATATTTTCGGATTATTCGGGAAATTTCGTTAAAATATCTCTCGTTTTCTCTTTTTTTCTCGCTAAATCTCTCAAATTCTTCGTTTTTCTTTCACGCCGCAAAAATTAGAGAGCAGATGATTCTCAGCCCGGCAGCGTGTGCGGGTCTTGAATATTTTTTTGATTTTTCGTGAAATTTTTGGGCCGTAATTGCGCGGCGGCGGGCAGCGGGTCCTTTTTTTGCTTCATGATTTTCGCGGCAAGAGTTCCTCCTCAGGCTTCGGTACGCAGGGCTCCGTCCGGGTTCCGTCACCCCGGCAACCCCGGCATCCCGGCAGCCCGGCAGCCCGGCATTCGGCACCAAGTATCCGCGCAGCGCTCTCCGGCCTCCGGCCTCTGGCCTCTGGCCTCTGGCCTTACCGTTACAGTGTCACAGTCCGTCACAGCCTGAAAGCAAAGATAGATTCTTGCAACCCGCCTCACATTTCTATATAATATAAACATCCATCCGCCTGCGCCGCACGCGCGGGCACTGTACAAACCTTCACGGAGAACAAGCCATGAGAAGACACGTTTTTATAATTCTTGCGATCGTACTGTCCGTTGCCACCCTTGCATCGCTTTTGGGCGGCTGCGTCGGCGAGCCGGCGACACCCGGGGAGACCGACGGACCTTCCGGCCGCGAAATTCCGACACAGGAGCCTATAATTATGAGAGATTTATCAAACGACACTGCACTTTCCGACACACTGCTGTATGCCAACAGCGTGGCGGGCAGCATTACCGCGCGCTATGCCAACGCTCAGAGAAACGCCTTTGAGATCATCAACCGCAACGTCCGCGTGGTGGAGTCCAACGACACCGACGGCAAGCTGGGCATCAAGAGCATCGAGAACCTAAGCGGCGGCGTCTACACGACGGACACCATGAACCTTTACGTGGTGGACGGCAGCGGCAAGGTCTGGCGCGACAATTATTCCTCCTCCGTGGGGCGCACCAATACCACACGCCACGGGTACTATTATTGGGAAGTGTTCCAGCGCGACCAGGAATTCGGCACCCCCGAAGGCGGCAGCAACGTTTTTGCCAAGGAGGTTCCCGTGGGACGGTACGACAACGACTGGTTCGTTTCGGCCGACTGCGATCTTTCCTACGACAAGGGCAAATCCGTCACGATCACGCTTACCGGAGGGCTGGACCCCAACCTGGCTATTGTCCTTCCTGAGCCCGTGCCGAAGAGCGAGGCAACGCATATTGCGGTTACGATCAGCTCATCCGATTCGGGCGGCAGGTCGCAGCTTTTCATTTGCGACAGGAAAACCCGGGATTTCAACGCCCAGCAGATGATCAACTTTGAGATCACCGCGGACGGCAAGCCGCACACGTACCTTCTGGACATCTCGGGAATGCTCACCGATGACCTTACCGGGATCCGCTTTGACACGGGCAAGACGGTGGGCGAGAAGTACACCTTCTCGGACGTGAAGGTCGTCTACCTGGGCAAGTCGGTGGCCGCCAAGAGCGAGCGCACCCTTGACGTGTATCCCGACAAGCTCCACCAGAGCTTCAGGCTTCTGGCGCGGCCGGGCTACGAGGAGGTCTCCGAGTTCGGCATGATCTGGGAAATGGATCAGAGCAAGGTCGAGGCCGTCAGGATCCGCGACCTTGACGGCGTGCACGAGGATCTCTCCGTCAACGAGAACACGGTGCAGTACGTAGCCTTCAAGGTGAAGGACGCGGGCGTCATAGGGATCATTATCCCGGACGATTCGAGCACGCTCAAAACGTCGGTGACGCTGGAGGACGGCAAGTACGTGGTGAAGCAGGTGGCCGGCGGCAAGCTCGCGCTGAAGGCAGGCGACGACTGCAGGTTCGGGCACAGGATATACACGGACGACACCGGAAGGCTCGAGTCCATCGACAACGTTGCCTGGGCCGAGCGCACTCCTCTTGCCGCGGAGAGCATTAACGTTAACACCGGCTCCTCGGGCACCAAGGTGCGCGGCTACGACCGCCTCAAGGGCTACTACAGCCTGACAATGAGCGGCATCAACTTCCCGCAGGCCTTCAGCCCCTCCGGCAACAACAAATACCTTACGTCCAACCTGACCGTCAACGCGGACGGCGCCGACAGGACTCTCTATTTCTGCATCAGATCCACGCCCGGCACCCTCGAGTGCGCGGCAATGCTTGACGACAAGGACATGCTGGTCCCGATGCCCATGCAGGTCTGCAAGAATTTCGACTGCGAGAAGGAGGAGGCCATTTACGATCCGCAGGATATGTCCTTCGGCGACTCGATCTTCCCCATCGTGGCCAAGGCGGGCACCGTCAGCACGTTCACGGACATTCATCTCTATATGAACTGGGGCATTTTCCACCTCAAGCAGCTCTCGTCGATCCAGTTCTTCGTGGGCTACTACCACCTGTCAACGGGCGTCAGCGAGTCCAACTGCATAAGCTTCTACGGCGTGTTCGGCAAGGACGGCCTCCTGCTGCCTGACTTCAGGGGCCACAGCGGCATTCGCTGGAGCACGGACCCGCAGTTCACCTCCGTCGCCTCCCCCAAGGCCACATCTTACCGCGACAACAGCGGCAAGCTGGTCATGAGCGAGTACCTGGGCTCGAAGATCAACAGCAGCGGCCCCATTTACGCGGACCTCGAATACTCCTACCTGTCGGATTGCGGCTCCTTTAAGTACACACTGCGCCACACAGAATTCCCGCAGACGGACGAGAACAGAACGTATTACACGCTGGATCTCACCTTCCTCAAGGATCTCACGCTGAACGACGTGAAGAACCAGCTGACCATTGTCGAGCAGGACAGCCGCACGCAGACCTTCAGCGAGCTCAGCTACAGGGACCCCGAAGGCAACAGGCAGCACGCCTACCTCACGGTCACCGACAAGCGCGGCAACACCTACTACACGCTGGACGGCGAGCACGGCTGGTACGCATACTACCACAGCAACAGGCCGGTCATTTTCCAGACCGAAACCGAGGACGATCCGATGAACTACGCCGTGATCGTCAAGAGCACCGACTTCGTCATCGGCGGCAAGCCCGTTGAATGCAATCTCATCCTTCGCGACAGCTTCGCCAACGGCATCAACTATTCCGCGCTTTCCCTTGATTTAGGCAAAACCACCTTCAAGAAGGGCGACACGATCCGCATGGAATTCCTGATGCTGCCCTGGGCAAGCCGCGACCTCACCTCGGACGCCAACATCCCCATAGTCTTTGAGGACTCCGTCGAGAAGCCGCTCACCGTCAAGTCCGTTGCCACGGGCACGATAATGGAAGAGCCCTACCTCGCGAGAATCCAGGCCTCCGACAACAAGGCGGAATTTACGGTCACCGGCGGACGCAACAGGAACGCGGTCAGAGTCGACGGCTTCGACGTCCTCTGCAGGCCGGTCATCGAGGAGCTTTCGGCGGACGGCACCTGGGTGCCCTACGTGACCAACGTCAAGGAGTACGACGGCTACGGGGTCTACCTCAACCGCGACGGCTCCTACGGCTACGCGTTCATTTACGAGGCGGCCACGCCGGATCAGGAGCGCACGTTCAGGATCTCAGTGCAGAGGTGAGGCAGTGCCGAGTGCTGAGAAAGGCCAAAGGCCTGAGGCCTGAGGCTAAAGGTCAGAGATCAGCGCGAGTTATGGCCTGTGAGCTATGGGACGCGAGTCGTGGCCCGTGAGTTATGGGACTCGCGTTATGGGACTTGAGTTTTGGGACTTGATTGCCAAGTGCCAGGCTGTCAACGAATGGACGTCCGCGTCAGCATTTTGAGACAGGAACGGTTCACGCGTCAGCGTGCTCAGTAAACACTGGTCAAATGCTATTTACTCAGCGTTCACCTAAGAGCGGGGCTCAGTATGCTGCGCGGCGGCGCGGTGGCCGGAGACCGGAGAAGGCGGCCCGCGGGCAATCTGTCGGGCCGCCGCTCCCACGAGCCAACGCTGAGGCAGGCAGCAAAAAACAAAAAGACAAGCAAAAAAAGAGGAAATTCGCGGCAGGCATCTCAACAGTGCCGCGAATTTCCTCGTTTTTTTTGACGGCAGAATGCCATTCGCTGCCGGGCTGAGCTGACTGCGGCTCATGCTTGGCCGCAGGACTGCCTGCAGTGAAGGCTGCCGGAATCCTCTTCGGGCGCCGCGCTCTCAGCCGCCTTCGCCCTTGCCTGCATCACCTTCATCGACTCCCGGCGCGGTCATTGCGTCACCGGGCTTCAGCTTCCTTCTCAGCATCAGCAGCACCGCGCCGCCTGCCAGAAGCGACGGGACGGCCACGATCAGGAGCACCGAGACCGGTGAAGCCCCGGGGCCGGTATATTTGACAACTTCCACGTCAATGGTCCTCCACGAGGGCACGACCTCGGGGGCGCCGTCGTTATTGAGATCTATCCGGTGGGAGTATGCGCCGATGACGGTCTTGCCGGGCGACATTCCGATGACGGAGCCGTTGAAGATCTCCACGCAGCTGCCTGTTTCCGGCAGCGTGTAGCAGTCGATCGGTATGCTCTCAATGCCGTTGGCGGTGAAGCATTTCAGGCTTTCCTTTTTGAGGGCTTCATTGACGGACAGCTTCAGTTCCACTTCCTCGAGATCGAGCACGGCGGGAACCACGGTGAGCTCGCCGGGGTAAAATTCGATAACGTAGCAGTCTGTCACGTCGCGCCCGTTTTCGTTCACGACCCGGATGTTGCGGAAGTGGTTCGGCGACGTACCGGCGTAAAGCTGTGCGCCTGCTATGGTGTATTCCAGCTTGTGGCCATCGAGAAGCCTGCCGTACAGGAAAATGAGCGCGTCGTTGGTGAGGTATTCGCCGTCAAAGGGCTTGGATTTGCTGCCGGAGGCAAGGAGCACCTTTACCAGAGACTTGCCGTTTTCGGCCTCGATGATCTCGGGCTCGTCGGAAACGCCGGCCTCGCGAAGCATCCACTGAGCGGGCGGAGAGTCCATTATTCTCAGGTGCTCGAAAACGCGCACGGTCACCTCGCGGCTGACAATAAGCTCGGGGCGGCCGTCGGCGGACGGCGTATCCGGTGCGCCGTTGAACGGATCAGGCGTCACGACGGAGCTGTTCGGGTAGTAGCGGGCGTAGCCTTTCATGTAATATTCCGCGTCGGGGCTCAAGCCCATTTCGTACAGGAAGGCTTCACGGTCAACGCCAAGGTCGTCGGAGTATTCCATGGTCAGGCGTCCGGAGGCCGTCGCGGTCACCGTGCCGTCGGGATTCGCGCGCATTATTCCGTAGGGGTCGTTAAAATTGAAGCTCATTTCGGCGTTCTCCCAGATTGCGCCCTGAGGAAGCTCGTAATCGAACTCCTGCGGCAGCGTCTGGCCTACGTAAATCTCCGCCGGCTCAAGGTCGATGCGCAAGGGATTTACGGTGAGCTCAGCCGGATACACGAAAATCTCGTACTCGTCCGTGATGTCCTTGCCGGTACTGTCGATAATTCTCAGATACTCAGGCGCTGCAAGCACCGAGCCCACGCGGGTTATGGACTTTGAGCGCGCCTCTATGCGTACGCCGGGGTCGAGCATTATATTGCCCATGACCATCACCTCGTCGGAGTAGAGCGGCTCGCCGTCGAAAGTCTTCTCCTTGCCCTGAAATTGCACCGCCAGCACGTTGTATTTGAATATCTTGTCGAGATCGGGAAGCACCTCCAGATTCTCCGGGATCGCGCCGGACTGAATGGACGGCGTCACCTCCACGGGAACCCATCCCACGCCGTGAAGGTAAATCTCGACCCATGCGTGAGCGTTGATGCCGGAGTATTCGTTCTCCCTGCCGGGTTCGGCGTTCACCAGGAAGCCGCCCACGTACCTCGCGGGTATACCGATTGTCCGGTAAGCCATCGTGGCCGCGGAAGCGAAGTGCGCACAAATGCCCGACTTGCTCTCGGTAAGGAAATACATTATCGGGTCGGCATCCGCCGGAACCTCCTTGAAATTGGTCTCGTATCTGGCCGACGAAAGAATGAACTTCTGCACCGCGGTTATCTGATCCCTCGCGACAAGAACGCCCGCGTCCGAAAGGAGCTCGGTCATCCTTTGGCGTATATCCCCGGGCACCGTCAGATAGAACTCCCGGACGACCGCGTTGTAGATGCCGAAATCCACCTCCCCGGCGGGCTTCACAGAGGTCATTGTCTGAAGGGGAACGCCCATTATCGTGTTGAAGCTGACCCGGCTTCCTTGGGTATCATAACCCTCTATCGCGTGGTCCGTCCATGATCGGCCCGCCAGCCCTTCCAGCCAGCCCGAGGACGTGTAGTATGGCACAGGCGTCAGCCCGTCCTCAAGAAGGTCATTCACAGTCACCTCGTTCATGTCGCTCAAACCGTTTTCCAGGAGCGTCAGATACGTCAGGTCGAGCGGGTGCTCGCCATACGGAGTTCTCTCCGCTATGCGGTCGCTGACGGAGAAAGGCTCCTGCCAGCTTTTTCCGTTGTAGTCGCCGAAGCTGGTCAGCCGCAGGTAGATCTGTCCGGCGCGTTCCGTGGTAACGGTGCCAAGAACAGTTTTGCTGCGTTCTGCGGGAAGTCGGGGAACCAGCCCCGAAGGAGCGGAAACAGGCATGCCGCCGTTTACTCCGCTGCCGCCGCTGCCGCCTATGCCTTCCCGCATCTGCCTCTCCAGCTCCTCGGCATTCACCTCAATGCGAAGCGTCAGGTCATAGTCCGCCGTCCTGTACCTGTCTGCCCAATCATAGTTTACGATATCCACTGTTGCGTGCTCGGAGATCTTCTCTGTGGGCACGCTGAAAGGCACCGATTCCGCCTCTGCGTAGTCGCCTTCAGCCAGATTGTCGGTGATGAAGCTCGACGGCAGGTAAACCCTTGATTCCATATCCGCAAAACCGTACACCACCGTAACGGAAGCGGGTCTCCTGTTCACGACGATTTTCCCGGGAATATATTCAATATCGTAGGAGTCAGTGACGTTTCCGTATTTTTCCGAGCTGATTTCGACACGGAAGTCGTTATCGTACGTACCCGCGTGAAGAACCTCCACCGCCACCACGGTCGTTATGGCGTCTCCCGGAGCAAGGCTTCCCGAGGTGACGCCTGCTATGTCACTGAACCGGTGGTATCGGGCGTCGTACGTTATCGGATCCGGCGAGAGGCTTTCTATGCTGACCGGCCTCTTTTTTACGGTGACCTTGCCGAAATTCCACACAAATGCATAATAGTCCGTGGGGTATCCGCCTGGCTCCAGAATGTCGACCCGCACGCGGTTCTGATGTTCGCCGGCCTTCACCACAGGGGCCCATGCGGAGACCTCGAGCGTGTCCCCGGCAAGAACCTTCCCGGCCGTCACCTCGCAGCTGTCGCAATAATACGGCTCCCCGTCGTATATCTTCTCGTGATCCGGCGTGGTGATCTCCAGCCTGATCTTCGTCACGGTGTAAAGTCCGGGCTCTCTTTTCACGACGTAATTGCCGGTGACGTCGCTCCCGTCCTCCGACGTTATCGCGAATGTAAAATCGTTTCGGTAGCTTCCCGGCTGTACGGCGTTTACCGGCTTCCAGGATATGCTGATCGTATCATTGTATGCCAGACCGTCGCCGCCCACCTGATATTCCCGCGGCGTTGAAAGAGACTTCCTGTCATATTCCTTCTCCGCGGAATTGGTCGTCACCGTAATGTTCCGCTGCGAGATCCTGATCGTTCCGTCCGTGAAGATCCAGTCGTAATAGTCGGAGACGTCCCCGCCCTCGGCGTTTTTCACCGTCAAGGACAGTATTCTGAAGTCCGAGCTGCCTATATTTCTGTCATATTCAGCCCGATAGTCCGTGACCCTGTCGCCCGGCGCCAGATCCAGCGTCTCAAAAAGCTTCGCGAGGTCAGGCTTCTCGCCGTAGACCGCTTCGACCACCCCGGGATCCACGCTGACCTGACGCTTTGTGATCAAGAAGGAAACCTCCTGCGTCCGCACAATACGCAGCAGATTCTCCGTGCGTGCTTCCATGTTGTATTCCCCCGGCGGAAGCATGGCCATATCGGGCCCGCCGTCGATCTGCTCCCCAGGCATCTCCCGGTAAGCGGAATAGACCACCCGCGCAAAGAGCGCCCTCGCTCCCGGCGATTTGGGGGTTCCGTAAACACTGTCACTGAGAGTCATGTTTTGAAGGAAAATCCCCGTCAGGACCATGAGCGTCCCGGCAAGCGCAAACAGAGCAGCCACACCGAACACAATTCCCACCCGGTGCTTTTTGACTGTCTTTAAAAAGGCTATGCGCCGCTCTTCGCGTTTTACAACTTTTGACTTGTATTCGTCGTACATGGTTTTTTTCCTCATTGGTTATGCAGGTGCTCCCGGCTCAAGCGGCGGGGCGCCCCCTGATCATTCGTGACTCAACTGCGTCTCTGAGTCCGGGGATCGTCCCCGGCTTGTCCGCAGCTCACCCTTGGGGCCACGTCGGGCCCTTCAGCATAGTCATCGGCACCGTGAAGGCCGCCCTGGCTCCGCCGGCGTCCTGCCACTCAACGTAGCTCATAATGCCCTGCAGCTGACCTTCGCTCCCGTCCCTGCTTATCGGGACTGTGAACTCAAATGTCTTGTCGCTCCCCGGGTCCATCGTCACGCCCTCCGCTGCGGTGAACTGACCGATACACGCCCCGTTGACGTCATAAATCGCGCACTCGATCCGCTCCACGCCGGCAACACCCACCGAGTTATTGTAAAGGATCAACGTCGCGACGTATTCGCCGCGTTCGGGATCATCCGCCAAAACGAGGCGCTTAATAATGAGCCTGCCCTCGGTGCCTTCGTTGAAATCCCGGAAATATACCGGCTCCTGTTTAAACTCAGGCGCCTCAAAAACCTGCTGCGGTACGCCGCTCCTGTCAATGAACCGGTCCGCCCCGAAGGCCTGTTTGAAAAAGAACACCGCCAATATCAGCGCCAAAGCCGCGGCAATTCCGGCCACCGGCATGATCAGCGTGCGCATGCGCGCCTTCTCGGAGGCGGCGTCCAAAGCGGATATTCTGCGGCTGCTGTCATCGTAATCCTTCATCGGAAATCACACTCCCTCCGTAAATCTCAGGAGAAACTCTTCGCAGTCCGGCAGCGCGCGGCGGCCGAAAATCGCGGTCAACTGCCTTGCGAGACCCGGCGCCTCCCTGCGCGTCAGTACCGGATTCATGCCCTCAATTTTGCGGAGGATCTTGTGGCAGAGAACCATATCCGCCGCTTCATTCTCGGTGCCTCCGCATGCCTTGAAAACGGGCACGAAGCGCTCAAGCTGCTTCATGGCGCGGTTGCCGACGGTTATCCCCAGCCGTTCCTGCAAATACCGGTCAAGCTGAACGAAGGCCTCGCGAAGCTTCGCGGAAAGAGGCTCCGCCGCGACAGCCCTGTCGAACATCGCGTGAAGCTCCTCCGCCTTGACGTCGGCACAGGCTCCGGGGGCGGCATCGAAGGGCTTGCACCTCGAATTCAGGTCGATAACGAAGGCGCGGTCGTAGACCTTGTCGGATATGACAAGGGTGGACTCGTCATTGTTGGCGGTGCCTGCGAACCAGACGTTGTCGGGCAGCGAAAGCTTGCCCTCCTCCAAAAGCTCCGGGTCGCCGGGCAGCACGTCCGCGGCCACGCTTATCCTGCGCATGGACTTGTCGGGAATCTCGAGAATCGACAGAAATTCCGCAAAATAGTACTCGACCCTCGCGATGTTCATCTCGTCAAGAACAACGGTGTATATGCGGTCGCTGCGGTTTGCCTCGTACAGCTTGCAGAGGAGCTCCGTCTCGGAATAGTTGGCCGTGAATTCGTTGTAGTACCCGAGAAGGTCCGTGCGGTCCCTCCAGGAGGGCTGCACAGGCGTCACCACCGCGGGATTTCCCACGTATTTCCCGAAGGCGTAAGCCAGCGAGGTCTTGCCTGTGCCCGATATGCCCTGCATTATGGTCAGCCTGGCGGCGGCCATTGCCGCGATATACGTGCGTATGACGCGCGGCTCGTAATAAAGGCCCAGCGTGCCTGCGGCGTATTCGCGGAAGCCGTCGGCGAACTCCCTGAGGCCGGCCGGCCTGAAGACGTACCCGGCCGGCGCTGCGCCGGAGGGGCTGGCAGCACCCGGGTTGTCTGAAGCCTTCGGAACCCCGGAAACGCCCGGAGCGTCTGAAACGCCGTAATCTCCGGAAGCAGCCCCGTTGTTCTTACTTCTTAATTCATTGTCAAGAGCGGAAAGCCGCGGAAATCTCGGCTTCGAGGTGCGCCTGCGCTCTCCTATACGAACGCGGCGCAGCCTTACTGCGGAAACCGCCAGCAACACCGTCAGCACCACCAGCGCGATATCCAGCAGAACAAGCCCTGTCAAAATGGCCCGGGCGGTATATTCCGTCGTGCCCAGCAGGTAATTCCAGCCGTACAGCGGGGTGTATCCCCAATAAGTCTTGTCCCAAAGCGCCATTAAGAACAGCGCCGCCAAAAGCGTCACGAAGCTTACCGCGACAGACAGAAGGACTGTGGAAATGATGACTTTTTTCATTTCTTTTCACCCTCCTCTCCGCGGATCCCGTTATGGTTTTCGGTTTCTGAGGCTTGCGAGAGCCCGGGGGATTGCAGCGTTTCCTGAACCTCGCGCGAATCAACCGGCTTTTCCGCCTCCTTGGAAACAGCAGGATCTTCCGTTTCCCTCGAATCCTCGGGATCTCCCGCTTGAGGCGCACCGGACGGACGGCCCTTCCTGAACGAAGCCTTCACGTCGCGGCGGATCTTGCCCTTGCAGAGCTTCCACTGGCGCTTAAAATACCTGTCGAAGGCTTCCTTCTCGCCCTCAAGCCCGATGAATTCCTCGCGCTCCATCTCCGGATCGATATCCGCCGTGGGGTCGCTGCAAAGACCGCGGGCCCTGAGCCTTGCCTTGAGAAGATTGACGGTCTCCGTCCAGCGTGCCACGGCCTCCGCCATGTCAGCCTCGGCCTTCCTCGTTATTTTCTCTATTTTTTCGTTGTTTTCCTGCGACAATGATATCAGCGCCGCTCGCATTCTGTCGCCGGAATCCCGTCTTATTTCCTCGGCTTCGCGGCGCAGCTTGGCTGCTTCCGCTTCCAGCCTCGCTTTTTCGAAGACAGCGTCCCCGGCCTTCCGCTGAATCCCGGCGCGATCCTCGACCACGGTCTCAAGCTCCGCGGTGACCTCGCGAAGCTTCTCTATGAGAACGTCCGCGAATTCGCCGTCGCTGCCGCACTTGTCGCGAAGAGCCGCCATATCGTCAAGAAATTTCCTGTGTTCACGGGCAGACGCGCTCTGAAGGTACGTTTTCTCCGTCTCGTAAAGCTTTTCCTTGTCGGCCCATCCGTCAAAAGCACCCTGGTACGCCGCATAAAGCTGGAGGCCCGACAGCGCCTTCAGAGCCTTGCCGGTGATCCCGCCGATCTCGCTGAGAGAGCGCTCCTCGTCCGTTATCTCATAGCCGGAGTCCCTGTAGGAGTCCACAAAGGCGTACATCTCGAAAACGGCGGAAAAGCTGGTGTTGCTCTTGATGACGTTGGTCCTCACCACGGGCGGCGTCAGCTTCGGGGCATCGGCCACGCGGATCATAAGAGGCGTCGCCAGCATTGAGTCCACCGTATTCATGATCTCGCCGATGCGCTCAAGAATGCCTTCGTTGTCCGGGTTGTTTGCGCCCGCCCTCCGGACGGTCCGCTCAAGAAGCTCCAGCCGCACTCCGCCCTGTCTGCCGTTGTTCTCGGCATATCCGTCGTAAACCAGCCGGATCCTGCTCGCGGCGGCGGCTTCGCGGATGGAATTGTAGCGAATTCCTACGAACACCTTCAGCAGGGACAGCACGAAGTACAGGAAGCGGTTCTCGTAAACCGCGTATTCCTCGTCATTCTCGGTGACGTAGATCTCCTCGGGCCTGACGCGCCCGTCGTCGCCCACGTCCTTGATGGCGTTGCTGTGCCTGGCCAGATAGCCGACGGATTCCCGCGAGAAACGCTTCGCCCGGTCGATGCGGACCACGTCGCCCTCCTTCTTGATAAGGCTGCGGGCCTGGTCGATGGCCTTCTGAACGTGCGGAAGACCCTCCTCGATGCGCTCCACCCAGGTGATGTCCACCTTGCAGACCTGACGCGAGGCCTCGATCTCCTGAATGCGCGCATTGCCCGAGAACGCAAGCTCAATTCCCTCGCCTGCGTCAAGGCTTTCGGCCGCGCGAATAACGTCCGCGACGATCTTATAGAACGCCGCGTCCCTGCTGAAGCCCGAGCGGATAAGGTCAAACGAATCGTAGCTCTCTTTCATAACGCATCAGCCCCCGTCAGTTACCGGAATATTTCGCAAGGTATGCCAGACACGCCGGCATCGCATTCTCCCCGAAAATTTCATTGATCTTTTTAACAAGGGAGTCCGCCCTCGCACTCACAATCACAGGGTTCAGATTGTCAAGCTTTCGAAGCACCTTTTTGCAAAGAATGATATCCACTGCCTCTTCCTCGGTGCCGCCGGCCTCCACGAAGACAGGCACGAACCCCTCCGTCTGCCGGAGAATTCTGTTGCCGAAGGTGATCCCGAAACGGTCCACGAGCACCGCGTCCAGAAGACCGATCTTAGCACGCATATTGTCGGACATCCTGCCATGCCTCAAGGCCTCCTCGAACATTCTTGAAAGATCCTTGCAGGTCACGTGACGGGTGCCCGGGTTTACCGCCCCGAAGGGCTCGGCGCGGCTCGAAAGCTCCAGCACCATGGCCCGGTCGTACACCTTGTCGGAAATCGCCAGCGTCGAATCGTCGTTGTTGGCGGTGCCCACAAACCAGACGTTCTCAGGGATCAGCAGCTTGCCGTTCTTCATGAGCTTCGGGTCGCTCTTGCGAGTAGCCGAAACCACCTCGATCAGCCTCGCCTCCGGATCCGGTATCTCAAGCAGCGACAGAAAGTCCGCAAAATAGTATTCGATGCGCGCGATATTCATCTCGTCAAGGATCACCACGAAGACGTCCTTGGACAGGTTCGCCTCGTAAAGCATATACAGCAGCTCGGTCTCCGTGAATCTGTCCGTGAATTCATTGTTGTACCCGAGAATATCACTCTTGTCCTTCCAGGAGGGCTGCACCGGCACGACGGCTGCGTCGCGGCAGATGAACTTGCCGAAGGCGTAGGGCAGCGAAGTCTTGCCCGTTCCCGACACGCCCTGAAGCACCATCAGCTTCGTGACCGCCAACGACGACACAAACGCCCTTATAACTCCGGGCGCATAATAGAGGCCCAGTTCCGCCGCGGCATAGTCCCTGAAGTCCGAGCAGAACGCACTGAGCGTCCCTTTGTAATCCTCCTCGGGCCCCTTGCGCAGCTCGCCGGCACGCCTGTCAAGCTCGCCAAGCCTCGCGAACCGCGGCTTTTCCTTTTTGCGCTTCTTTTCGTCCTCCCTGGCCTTCACGTCCTGCGCGTTCCTGATGATCAGGAATACCATCACCGCGACAATGGAAAGCATAAGAACGCCCGCCAATATCATCAGCGCAGACCCCGACAGCAAGTCCGGGAACAAGCGTAATCCTTTATTCTCTGTGGCTAAAAGTAAAATTCGATTCATAATTCATTCTGTTCTTCGCTGTAAGATATCTCTGTGCAAATATTGAAACGGGCGGCAGGGGCATTTGCTGTATGAGGCGGCAGTCCCGGCGCACGTTTCTTGTCCGACTCCATTCTATAACATGGGAGCGCGTCTTTTCAATAGTCTGCTTCATCGGGCGCCGCGCTTTAAGCAGCTTTTAAGCCTTCGGCTTTGCGCGGCGCGGGCGCAGGGTTTTTGCATTTCCTCAAGAGCCGCTGTGCGCGCGACCGCGCGCACAGCGAAACACCGCCCCTCCGAAAATTCAGAAGGGGCGGTGTTTTTGGTTTGTTTGTCTGCCGGTCACTGAAAGTCATTGACGGTATTGCCGGTCAGAAACAGCCGGTAACGGTATCGCCGGTCATTGCCGGGCTGAAACATTCAGTAACGGTCAGTATCGGTCAGCGCAGCTCCTTACCGGTCAGCGCATGTCCTTGCCGGTCAGATCCGGCCTATCGGTCTGCGCCTGTCAGTATGCCACGTACTCGTGGAGGGAGAGGCCCTTCGCGGTCCAATCGCTGCCGGGAATTTCGGACTGATTGGTGAAGCCCTCGGAGGTGTTCAGAACCACGAACATACCGAAGTACAGGTTCTCCCTGGCGAGGTTGAAATCGGCCGCATTCTCGACGTCGGTGACCTTAAAGAAGTCCGCGGGAATCTTGGCCTCCACACCGAAGCCGCCCTCGATCGCGACAGGCTTTGCCTCGATGAGCGCAGTAATATCAGCCGCTTTGCCGTCGAGCTCGTCCTTGAGCGCAGTCTTGTGGTTGTTCTGGATGACCTTTACGGTTTCGCCCATCTCGAAGGTGATGAACAGCGCCTCGGTTTCGTCGATTCTCGCGCCGGGGTTGAAGCTCAGCTGCAGCTGGTCGCCCGCAACAGCACCTTTGCCCTCGATGGCAACGTAAACGGCGTCCTCAGCCTTGGAGATATGGTAGGTGATGACTCTGTCGCCAAGCTCGGAGCCGGTCCAGGTCTTGGCGGTCGCGCTGTCGATAACGTAGGTGGCGGCATATTCGCCTTCCTTGATTTCGCCGTCAACAGCCTTCTCCACTGCGTCAGGTCCGTCGTAGTAGATCACGTAGCCCAGCGCATCGGGATTGATGTAGTAAATGTCGCCAAGCTCGGTCTTCACGATAACCTTGAGCTCGTGGCCCTTGCCGGTAAGGCCCTTCACGGGCACGTCAACTCTGAATCTCTGAGCAAACTCGCCGCCTGCGCCCTTGACAGCCGCCTCGGTGGTGGTGAAGCCGCCCGTGAATACAGGAGCTCTGTCGTCGATCTGGTAGCCGATGTCGACCATTTCCTCCTCGTTGAAGCCGGCCCAGCCTCTCATACCGACCGAACCGATGTTCCCTGCGGTGCCGTCGACGGTGTCGTCATTTTCGGACTTCCAGCCTGCAACGTCTCCGTCTGTGACAGTGGTGTTGTCAAAGAACAGTGTGTCGAAGGAAAGGCTCCTGACGTCGCCATCTTCCCAGTCAAGAATCGTAACCGCATAGGGGTCCGTGAATGGCACCGGCGTGGGGTCGGGCTCCTTGGTGGGCTCCTCTGTGACAACCTCCGTGGGCTCCTCTGTGGGCTCTCCGACCGGAGCCTCAGTTGCCTGAGAAGGCGCGTCCGTGGGCGCCGGCTTTTTCGTGTCCGGCCCAGTGCAGGCCGCGAAAAGTGCCGCAACAATGAGAATGCTAAGTAAAACAGTCAATATTTTCTTCATAACAAAATACCTCCAATTCGTTATGTATGTCTGCATTTTAATATATCCGCGCGATTTTCGCAACCCCTTCGGTGCCTTTAAGTGCCGTCCGCGCGTTCCGCGCGAGTTATGGAACGCGGGTTATGAGATGTGAGTTCTGTGACTTGAGTCATGGCACGGGAGTTTTGAGTGACCGGTGCCGCTTCGCGACGACAAGGCCAGCGGCCAGAGGACGCTTCGCGGATGCGAGTGCCGAGTGCCCTGACCGCCCGTCTCCTCAGGCCGCCAAACAGCAGGAATCCTCCCCTGCGGCAAAACAAACCGCAAAGGAGGATCTGTGCTTTGAATCTGTTTCTTTAAATCTTTTGCCGCAAGGCCGTAAGCCTGTTGCTTTAGCCCGTTTCCCTCAAGGCCGCGAGCCTGTTGCTTTAGCCCGTTTGCCTCAAGGCCGCGAGCCTGTTGCTTTAAACCTGTTCGTTGCCAAGCCGTAAGCCTGTCCGCAGCAAGCCTCTGCAAGCGCGGCGCCGCTTTTCGCGCCTTCACTCGCTCCATTCCAGACTGAACGACACCGTCACGCCGCCGCTCCCCAGCGCCTCCTGCAGCGCGTTCTTGTCGGGGCTGCCGATGACGGCCAGCCGCGTTAAATCCCATGTGTTCTCGCCGTAATAGATCGTAATTTGGTTGCCCTGATAGAGGATGACGTCCCCGGCCTTGGCGGTCATCCGGCTGTCGCTTCGGGGCAGCTCCCAGGGCAGCGCGCCCACCTTCTCGAAGCCGCCGTAGTCCTCCATGTCGACGGAAATGCACGCCGGGCTGAGCTTCTCGATAAGCGCCTTCGCCGAGGGGTTGTCCTCAAGGCTCGCGTAGAAGGTCTTGCCGCCGACCTCGATCACCAGCACCGGCACAGGGGTTTCGACCGGCACAGGGGTTTCGGCAGACACCGGGGTTTCGACCGGCTCAGTGGCTTCGGCAGACACCGGGGTTTCGGCCGTCCCGGAGGTTTCGGCCGTCCCGAGGGGCTTGATCGACGCGTTTTCCGCAGGCATGAACCTGTCGCCGTCATTCACGGTCAGATACGTGAATTTGCTTGAGCCCTCGGCAATATAAACCAGGCCGCCGTCCTTGCAGGCAAAGCGGAAGGAGCGGTCGATGCCCGTCGTCTCGGTAAGTGTGACGATGCCGTCCTTCTCGGACCAGCTGCCCATGCCGATGTAGCTGCTGAGCGTGCCTTCGTAGTATTGGTACGTTCCGTCCTCCCGCAGCGTCAGCGTGAACAAGCCGCCGAAGCCGGGCTTTTCCCAGACAAACGTCTTCCCGACAATATCAGCCATTTCCGTATTTTCCCCTCCTGTACACGCGCAGATGCCCGCCAATAACACCGCGAGCACCGCCGAAAGCAGCAATTTGACAGCCCTTCTTTTCATCGTGCAGCTCCTACGTCGTCTCTTAAAAAAGGTTTTCGATTTGCGCGAAAAGCGACGCTTGCGCAAAAGCAGTCAGCCCGCGGCATCACTGCGCCGGCCGCTTAAAACCTGATCTTCAGCACCACCTCGATGCCTTCGTCCACAGCGTCCCTGAAGGTTTCGCCGTCCTTCGCACGCCCGACGATGTCCCCGTAGTGCACCGGAATCGCGACCTTGGGGCGGATCCTGTTGACCAGCGCCGCAGCCTGCTTCGCGTTCATCGTGTAAGTGCCTCCCGCCGGAACCAGCGCCACGTCGCATTTCACCGCCGCGGCTTCCTCCGTAGCGTCCGTGTCCCCGGCAATATAGACCCGCTGTCCGGCAATCTTCAGCACGTATCCGACCCAGCCCGCGCTTCTGGGGTGAAAGGGCTTGCCGACGTTGTAAGACGGCACCGTTTCGAGCTCGAGAAGCTTCGCGCCGCAGCCATTTTCGGCGGCCGCACCTTCAGCCTGCTCTGCGGAAACGTTCGCGGCAATACCCTCCACCGTGTACGCCTCGCCCGGCTTCACGGTGACGATCTTCCCGACAATGCCCTCCGCCGCGGCTGCCTTGGCGCGCATATTCTCGGGCACCACCAGCACGGTATTGGCGCAGGCGACGCTCTCGACGTCCTTCAGCGAAAAATGGTCGTGGTGATCGTGGGTTATCAGCACAAAATCGGCATTCCTTGGCGCGGCTTCGGCGCGAAAAGGATCCACGTGGATCTCCATGCCGCAGGCACTGAGCCTGACGTGGTTCTGCTTCAGCACGTCAATGCCGGCCACGATGCTTGCGGTGTCGCCAGCCGCCGGGAATGAAAGGTTGTTCATGATCGGACTCCTTTCGGTAAAAATTTAAATAAATAAAACAGTATGAATACCGTAAAAGCTTCAGTATCAATCAGCAAGAGATTCAAAAATCCGGGGTATATCGACACGACGGCTGCATATTCTCGCCGCATCCCCGATAGCTTTCCGGCATTGTCTGAAAGCCGGCGCCGCACTCATTCCTCCTCAGTCTCGGAGAGCTTATTGCCCTTCAGGCCCATCAAGCGGCTGTTCAGCTCCTTGAGCAGCTCCCGGTCGCTGCCCGAATACTTCTGGTACTCCGAGAATCTGCAGTAATCGGAGACGGTCCTGCCAAATCTCGTTTTGTTGCAGTCGATGCTGTAGCTCCAGGGGCTGTAATCCGTGGCGAAAAGGCCGCTTTTGGGCCGCTTCCCAAGCGACAGAACGCGCTTCCTGATCACAAACGCCTCGAACTCTTCGACGGCTTCGGGGGCGACCTCGTAGGTGACCACCACCGTCGGCGAGCTGTGCATCCTGCGGTCGCGGCACTCCATCACCCAGCTGCCGTCCTTGTTCTGTCCGAGCGTCACACTGTGGCTCTCGCCCCGCATATCGCAATAGCCCGGGCTGTATCTGACCGAGCGAAGGTTAATCTTTTTCATACGTCTATCCTCATTTTCCATATTTTCCACGCCGCGACGATCAGATCCTGCGCGCCGTTCCGTCGGAGCGCCGGTCAATTCCCGCGACGCAATTCCGTCATCCCAGCGCGTCAAGCTTCGCGAGCTCGTCCGCATTGTCCTTCGGCTGCCTCAAATGGATCACCGCGGCATCCGGGTACAGCTTCGCGACCTTGGCGGAGGCGTTTTTGGCGCCGCCGCTGCCGCTGCAGAGCACGAAGGTCAGCTTCTTGCCGGACAGATCCGTGTCCCTGAGAACGGTGTTCACGGGGCTCGCAAACCGCCCGTTCCAAATGGGCGCACCAATACAAACCTCATCAAAGCCGCTGACGTCGCTGTCGTAATTTGTGAGCGCCGGCTTCTGGGAAATTGCCGCGGAAAAGCCGCCCTTCATCATCTGCGGAAAAAGCTTGTCGCTGAGCTTGAAGGGAGTCTCGACCCTCCGGAGCTCGAAGCCCTTTTCGGCCATTTTGGCGGCCACTGCGTCACCGTTCCCGCTGAACGAATAGTAGATAAAAAGTTTTGACATGGTGATTTCCTTTCGTTGATCCGTGCACCTTTCGCAAATCCCTGCGCCATTTTCGCAAACCCCGCGGCCATTTTCGCAAACCCTGCGCCATTTTCGCAAACCGGCACCTTAAAGCAAGCCCGGCGCTCTTGCCGCGGCTAATTCAAGCCGTCCCTGTCAAGGCTTGTCCCGGCAGCCCGCGTCGCGTCTTATTCAAACATCGCGATCTCCACGGAGTCCATAAACTGGCACATGGAGAGGTTGAAATTCCTGTAGTCCGCCTCGGCGAATTCCTCCGCCAGCTTTTCGTCGTCCGTTTTCGCGAACACTGAGAGCCTGACCAGGTCCGACTGGTTGAAAACCGTAATCACCAGCGGCAGGCGAATGATCCCGGAAACACCGCGAATGGTCAGATAGCCGTTTTCCTCGATATCCATTACCTCCTCCGCGCTCGCGACCATGGCCTTCTTCTCGCCGGTGCCGCCGCTTCCCACGAATATCTCCGGGTCCTCGGTGTACCTGTAAACCAGCGAAGCCGCTTTGCAAATGCTGTCCCATCCGACCCTGTACGTCAACGTCCATTCCGAATAAAGCCAATCTCCGTCCTTTTTGACGCCCAATAATTTCATACCGATCCCCCTTCTGATATTGCCGCGAAGTTAAAAACCGAATCTCACGCGAAGCCCGTGAAGCTGCCGCCCGCGAAGCCGGAGCCCTTGATTCCCCGAATCCCCGACCCGCGAAGCCTCTTCCAAAGCACTTCCCGGTACGCGAAGGCGCCCCTTCCAAGGCACTGCCCGATTACAGTTTTAATATACCCCAGCCGCCCTTCAAAATCAACCGGTTTTATATTTCCACGCTTTTCCCGGGCATTTTCCGGGGAAATTTCAAGCGTCCACGTTGCCGGATAAATTTCATACTTCCACATTTCCGGGTAGATTTCAGGCGTCCGCATTGCCGAACAATCACCCACGGCTCAGCCGCAAATTCTCCGCAGCGCACCGGATTTCAAACGCCCATCTGCGCCGCAGTCACCGCAGTCCTCGCATGAACCGCCGGCCCTTCAGACGCCCTTCTCCAGCGCCCTGTACGCCTTGGTGACAAAAGCCGCGTAGCCCTCCCGCACGTCCGCGGGCGCCTCAATGCTGACCAGCCCCCCGAAGCCCACGATCCACGCGTAAAGCACGCTGTTCACGGCCACCTCCACGTCCGCCCGGAAGCGGTCCTCGCCGCATTGACGGGTCTTGACGGTCTCGCCGAAGCGGTCTATTATCGCGTCCATCACGGAATTGTCGCACAGCAGCTCCACGTTCCTGCGGTCGGAGGTGAACATGTGGTACATGGTGTTGAGGTAGCGGTCCAGGTCGAAGCCCCGGGGCATGGGCAGTGCGTCCTCGGGCAGCAGCTTCGGCGTCGCAGCAATACGATCCACCCGATAATTCGTGACCGTGTCGTGCTTGTGGCACCAGCCCACCACGTAGTAGAAGTCGCCGTTCCAGACAAGCTGCCAGGGGCTGAAGCGGTACCAGTAGCCGTCGTGGCGCGGCTTGCGCTCTTTGCGGGCGTTGTACGCGAAGTACTGAAAGACGATCTGCCGCCGCTCGGTAATGGCCGTATTGATCGCGTCGACGATGCTCATGACCTTGCGGTTGGTGCCCTTGATGCGCCTCTCCACGGAGACGTTGCGGATCATGCGCGAGGACGCGTGCTGCCCGGCAAGGGAGCTTATCTTCTCGATAATTTTCCGGCTCTGGCTCTTGGAAATGAACCGGGCGGAGGCCACCGCGTCGATCATCATGCGCAGCTCGGAGTCGCTGAAGAAGCGGTCCAGCACGTTGTATTTGTTCTGGGTGGACTTGGTGAGCTGGATGTCCATGCCGAGGCTTTGCAGCAGCTCGACGTCCGGGCCGATGGTGGTCCGGTGGGTGGGCATGCCGAATTCCTCCTCAAGGATCTTCGTCAGCTGCGCCGTGGTGAGGCTGTGCTCCGGATCGGTGCGCTCGTACAGGATTTTCGCCAGGATGAAGGGGCGAAGCTTTGCGTCGTTGTCCATGGGGTAAACTCCTATCGCGAGTTAGAGTAGTCTCGTTTTCAAATCATCTAATTATCATCTGATTAATTCTGACTTGTGCCATAGTATATCCAAGTGCAGCAGCTCGTTGGTATGCTTTAAGCGTTTGAACTCGATTCCCGGAATTACGAAAATACTCACCCATAACAAAAATTATCGTAGCGATACTTCTGCTGACCATTTTTGCGTAACTGTCATTTGGATTATACTCACCTTCTGAATCAGAAGAAAAAACTTTTCTTATCTTAATTGAATTAGCCACAAGGCTATCCTTCTCTTCCTTTGTAAAATATTCTTGAGTGTATATATTTGACTTGTATCCATTTCGGTGGTTCCTTCTTTTGCATCAATGTCAGTATCGGCGTTCCTCAAGGTCTGCAATACTCGTGTATAGCCTTTGCTTCATATTTGCAAGTCTTTTAAATGAAAACCTCTGTCAAAACTGCTTATAGCATAATAATAAACCAATTGTCAGTATACCCCACTTCCCGGCCCTTTTCAATACCGCACGCCTGTATTATTGAGAAAAGCCCCGCTGGTGTCGCTTTCAGCCGACAATAAAACGCATTTTTCACCCTTCCGCTTAATCTCTCGCATTCGTTTCCGGACGAAGAACAGGATTAAGCGATGAAAAATGATCGATGACTCAATGTCTGATAACGGATGTACCTTCCCCGGGAACCGTTCCGGTTTTTGCGCGAACAGTCGCCAGTGAGGCGGTCAAACCGCGGTCAAACCGCCGCTACAAAAAATCTTGAAAAACCGGAATTTCAATGCTATCATACTTAGGAGTAAGGTACTATTAAGAAACGTGCCGAACGCGAAAACGATGACATCGATTTATAAAGTTTTTAATAACAGATAAGATTAAAGTAAAATGGGTGACCTTATGAATTGTCTTTCAAGTATCGATAACGCATTCATCATATGATATAGCCCTTACTTCCAGGTGCCGTTTGTGTAACGAAACAGATCTTGATGCAGAAACTCAAAAAGAAAAAACCATACAGTCTTTTAAGTGTTCTTGCCATACATACAGTGGCTGCTCAAAACGGGGACTAAACGGCGGTGCCGCACAGTCAACAGGCTCTCCTAAATGATTCGTGAGCACAATTTCACAACAATTGCAGTTGTAATAAAAGTCAACTGCATCGTTTCAAGAGTAAAGTATAATGATGTTTCTTGCCGGATTTACAAGATCTGCTTGCACAGTCGCATTTTTAATAAGAATCATTTTTATCGTTGAGTGACGAATTTCACAATAAACGGAGGAAAACTGTTTGAAAAGACTAAAAAACATTTTATTGTCTATGGATAATAAAACAAGCACATACAGGGAGATGTACGAAGGTCCGATTTTTATTGTCCCCGAAGAGGGAATACCGTACGAAGATAGTGATAATGTATATTATGATGATTCAATTGGATACAAAATAACTCGAACAAACAAACTGGCTCTTGACAAACCAACAATTACAATTCAAATTCCTGTTGATTTAATTGGGATTAGAAAATGTTCAATTGCGGCAGCAGATTATTGTTTGCGCTCACTCAAACCGTATATTGAAAGAATAAACGACAGTCTTTTCAATCGAAATCGCCCGGATTCCGAAAACGGAAAATTCCATGTGTATAATCCGGGTGGGGAAGTATTGGTGCGTAATACGTCATTTTTTTGGGATTGCATACAAAAGGATTATGAAAGCGGTGCCGGAGTAACAGTGTTTTTAACAAATAAAAGCAAGGATGAATTTTCAAAAACGTGTCTTTGTGTTGTTATTCAAGCCCAGCTACCATCAAAAAGAATAAAAAAAACGATTCAGATGTTATGTAAAGATTTGCCGGCGGCTGTTAATTCTTTTGTTTCGGAATTTGATGTTTGTGAATTGGAGACTGTTTATGCGCTTGAAGATAAGCAAACCGGCATTCGTGAATGGTTAGGGAAGAACGGTTACTGTGCTTTTATCGCTAACGGAAGTATATTGCCTCGCGTTGGAGGAAGCGATCAACCGCTTCCAGACGCAGTTCCGTTTAGTTCTGCTCCTAACCACGAAATTGAAATTTGCGGAGTCTGCGGGATGGGAATCAAGTGCGGAGTAACTGTAATTTCCGGCGGTGGGTACTCCGGAAAATCCACATTGCTTGATGCTATAGCTGCAGGTATTTATAACCATGTTTTGGGAGACGGTCGAGAACTATGCATCACTGACAGTAGTGCAATGACGATAGTCGCTGAAGACGGTCGAAGTATAAAAAGCGTTAATATCTCCCCATTTATTCAATGGTTACCAAAAGGCGACCCGCATAATTTTACTACCGATAATGCATCCGGCTCAACTTCTCAGGCGGCGAATATTATGGAAGCAATTAATTGTGGTTCTAAATTGCTTCTTATCGATGAAGACAGAAGTGCGACAAATTTTATGATTCGTGATAATGTTATGCGAGAACTTATTAATAAAGAACCTATTACACCTTTCACTGATCGGGCACAAGAATTATACCAAACATGCGGAGTTTCTACTGTTCTTGTAATAGGTGGAAGCGGTGAGTATTTACCTGTTGCTGACGAAGTGTTTGTAATGGACGGTTTTCAGGTAAAAGATGAAACAAAAAAGGCTAAGGACATCTGCAAAAAACACAAGTATACCAGATCTGTAATGACACCTGCTGTTTGGACACAGAAGCGCGTACTGTATTCAGAAGGATTCACTTCGTATCCCAAAGGAAGCGGAAGCGAAAAACTCGAAGTGTCGGCACAAGGTTTTATATTTATGGGCGATGAAGAAATATCTGTTCGAAGTCTCCTGAATATTGTTACGAAAAACCAATTGGATTCTATAGGATATATGCTCCGTTATATTGCAATAAAGAATACAGATGAAATTATTGATTCTGACATCCGGATTAAAGAATTATACAACCTCATTGAAGACAACAAACTTGACTGTATTTATTCCGGTTTTTTTACAAAAACGGAACGTTTTCTTGATTTACCTCGTCCACAGGAGTTGCTGGCAGTAATAAATAGAATGAGAATGATTAAAATGAAAACAGGAGAAAACTAATGAAGCGTTGGCGATTGTTTGTTAAATCAATACAATATTCAATAAATCTATTGTATCGCTCAAGCAAACTTTGGGTATTATTATATTCCTTGTTGCATTTATTGTGTTCGTTAATTCCTTTGCTTTCAACTTTCTTAATAAAATGTTTGTTAGATGCGTTGCAAAATAATATAGAAATCATATTTAACATCGCACTGATCATATCTTTGTATATTGCTTTGCTTGTTGTGTCATGCGCAATCAATTCGTTTAAAACAATCGTATATGATACTGTTACTAAAAAAGCTGAGCATTTATATGATTGCGAACTTTCAGAAAAACTATCCGACCTTCCGCTTTCTTTTATTGATACGTCAGAGGGAAAAGACATAGTGGAGGATGTGAGATACAATAAAGAAGTAGCTGTTAGTTTAGTCCACCATATTATTCGTATTATTTCTTCATTTTATACATTTTTGATTGCGTTTATCACGCTCATGTCATTCAGTGTACTATTTTCTTTGATTTTTCTTGCGCTTACACTGCCGGGAGTGATTGCGGATGTATTTTATGATAAAAAATCAGATGAATTACGCCGAAAAACGGCTCCGGACGTTCGGAAATTTTGTTATTATAGATGGATGCTGACAGATTCATGGCCTGCAAAAGACATACGGATGTATGACCTAACTGTTCATCTTAAAAAACGGTATGATGAGGAAAAAAGTATTTATCGAAAAGAAAATGCCGCTCTTGATCGAAAAAAAACTGTGGCCAATTTGCTCGCTGAACTCGTAATGAGAAGCGGAGAAATCGTATTTACAGTGTTTGTAGTGTTCCTGACTATTGAAGGGAAGATTACAATTGGAGACGCTACTATGTATATTGGATTTGCAATTACAGCGGCCGCGTCTTTTCAAGGGATGACATTTGTTTCTGTTTTGATATATGCAAGAGTCACAGAAACAATGGGAAGATTGTTTGACTTTCTTGATATTTGTAATCCACAGACAACTGTTGACAAACGCAGTATTGATTCATTTGAGTCCATTGCTTTTGAAAATGTTTATTTTAAATACCCTTTAACAGAAAAATATGTGTTATCCGGTATTTCTTTTTCATTGAATCGCGGAGACACATTATCAATTGTTGGTGTTAATGGCTCGGGCAAATCAACGATTGTTAAACTTATGTTAGGATTATATGAAATTGAATCCGGATCAATTTTAATCAACGGATATCCTATGAATGATTATGATATCAATGATGTAAGACGAATGTTCTCGGTGTTGTTTCAAACTTTTGTGCAGTATCCGTTAACTTTAAAGGATAACATTGTTTTGTCCGATATTACCAAATCATATGATGATTCTGCAGTGGTTGGGTCTCTCATGCAAAGCGGAGTATATAGCGAATTACTGCCAAAACTTGAAAACGGTCTTGACTCCTATATGACTCGAAACTTTGATGACAATGGAACAGAATTATCCAAAGGGCAATGGCAGAAAGTTGCTTTATCACGAGCTTATTACAAAAATGCGCCAATTATTATTTTTGATGAACCGTCTGCTGCACTTGATGCTGAAGCTGAGGACAAAATATTCAAAAATTTCGAGGCAATATCCGAGAATAAAACCGGTATTATGATCTCACACCGTATTTCTGCTGCACGAATGTCAAATAAAATTATTGTGATTGACAATGGAAGTGTCGTAGAACAGGGAACTCACGACGAACTTGTTTTGCTTAATGGTCTGTACTCAAAATTATATAATCTCCAAAAAGCAAAGTATGTTACTATAGAGGAAGATTATGAATAAAACGAACAGTATTCTTAGCAATATTACAAAGAACATTTGGTTTGGAATCAAAACAAGCTTTTGCGCTTCAAAAAAATATTTTTTGCTAAAGTTTTTAGTGTTGGTATCGACAACCGTGATCCCACTAGTCAATATCTGGCTTTGGAAAGAGATTCTTAACGGAATAATAAATGTTGATATTAGTAAAGGGTATGTCACAGCGTGTCTTGCAATATATCTGTTGCTTAAATTGTGCACATATCTGTTAGCCAGATTTGATGAATATATCAATAGTCGCTACAGCGATGAACTGCACTTTTATATTGAGAGTGTAATGATTAATAAAATATCCCGTATAGACTTGTCATTTTTTGACTCTGCGTCCATGAGTGATAAAGTTCGACACGCCAGAAGCAACTTTGATATCATGTCGCAAATGACATGGTTGGTTTTTAATATCATATCGGAAATCTTCAATATTATTGCAACACTCACTATTGTCATCCACTATAAATGGTGGGTGGGAATTCTAACGATCATACTGTTAATTCCGTTTATGATTTATAACAAAAAACATGCTGATAATCGGCTCGAAATGGAGAAAGAACAGCTTCGCGATAACAGAAAATTAGATTTTTATAAAAATGTTTTCTTTGATACCAATATTCAATTTGAAATCAAGCTAAATAATATAGGCGGCTTTTTCATAAACCGTTATAAAGAAATATGGAATAATCTTTATAAAATTAACAAAAAAGCGGATATCCGCCACAGCATCGTGAATAGTGGCATTATGATATTGAATGTTTCAAGCGAAATATTAGTGCTTGCGGTATCTGTTGCAGATGTTATTGCTGCAAGAATCGGTATTGGTGATTTGCAGTACAATTTGGGTATGGTAACAAGACTTCGTGAGCAGGCAAGCGGGCTTATGAACGATTTGAATCGGTTTTTGATCAATAATAAACGATTAAACGAACTACAAGAATTTATAGCTATCAACCCGGAATATGAAAAGAGCGGGAAAAAAATACCGTCAAATAATCCGAAAATCGAGTTCTGCAATGTTAGTTTTCGTTATCCAAATTCGGAACAATATGTGTTGAAAAACTGCTCTTTTACAATTGAACCGCATGAAAGAATCGGTATAATCGGATTAAACGGTTCCGGAAAATCAACAATTATAAAATTGATGTTTCGTTTCTATGACCCGCAAAAAGGGAATATCAGACTGGACGGCGTAGATTTGAAAGAATACGATATTTATTCCGTGCGAAAAGTGTTTGGCGTACTGTTTCAAGATTATGTTACATATTGCCTGCCATTGCGCGAAACTATTGCCTTGTCTGATTTTGAAAACCGGTTTGACGACGACAAATTGAACAAGGCTTGTGACATCAGCGGAGCAAGCACAATAATCAGAGATTGGGAAAAAGGTTATGACAGCGTTCTCGGCAGACATTATGCGGACGATGGAAAAGATCTTTCGGGCGGGCAGTGGCAGATTGTAGGACTTGCGCGTGCATATTTTAAAGAGAGCAAATTTATGGTTCTTGATGAGCCATCTGCCTCACTTGATCCTATTTCTGAAGATAGAATATTTGAACAACTTTATCACTTAAGCGAGGGTAAGAGTTCGATTACTATTTCTCACCGCCTTTCAAATACCATTCTTGCTGATAAAATACTCGTAATCAGCAACGGCCATATTGTTGAACAAGGTTCACATTTTGATTTATTGAAAAAAAACGGTGAATACGCGCGTTTGTTTAAATTACAAGCAAGCAAATATACGGCATCAAATTAGAAGCAAAAAGATATAATACCAAGAACAAAAACGTAACCATTAATGAAAACAATCATATGAACCAATTTCAAAACAATTCTTTTATTCAAATCAATCCATTACTGTATTTTATCAACGAACCGGCTTTAGTCGGATGGATATACGAAAGATTCGTTAACATACTGATGTACGACGGAATTGTGGATTATGTGGATAACGTCAATTATTCCGGTCTTTTTCTTCATGTCAGGAGTTACGCATTAAACGAATTAGAAAATTTTGATAAAACAATAAACTACTCCGTGTCATTTGACCGGTTTGCGGTTCTATGGGTCGATGAGTTCTTTATTCCTCAATCATACAGATATGGACAGAACCATTTTGTTCACCCATTGATTGTATATGATTATGATAAAGAAGCAGATAATTATGGTGTAATCTTCTTCGATATTATGAAAGGGCAGGTTTTTATAAGCATATCCGCAGAAAAACTCAATGCTGCAGTATCCGGAGTAAAAGATTATTATATGATTGGCGGTAACATATCAGCTGTTGAAAAAACTCTTTCGGTATTTAGACCGTATTCGTGCCTGAAAGGAGACTTTCATCTTGATGTTTTCATTAGAAATCTATCATACTACTTATATTGTACATACGATGCGGGGGCCGAATGGTATAACTTACAACGCAAGGAGCTTTTTCATAATCGTAATGTGATTTACGGTGTACAGATATATATGGCATTAATTAATGAATTGAAAATGCCCGAGTGCAGAATCAATTATAAAACCATTCATGATTTCGTAAATCACAAAAGATTTCTTTACGAAAAGCTGTTATATATTGAAAACGAATATAATGTGAGCCAGACATTGAAACGCTTGATAGAACGGTTCTGCAAACATGCGGAAGAGTTAGAACGAATCAGATTGCTGAACATGAAATATCAGATAAAAAACAGCAATTTCCCAGCATCATTATGTTTTGATCCTGATTTCAAATCGAAATTGATATGCGTATTGGCGCGCGGATACGATACGGAGCTTGAAATTATACCGAAAATTCTGTGTGAATTGCGTCTCTTAACGTACACAAAAAGCTTTTTGGCGAATCACCATATTGTACAGCGTAACGTTTCACTGCATAAGTTCAGAGAAGAATACTGTGTCGAGCGATTCTTATTTGATAAACCACTGTATTCAAGCAGAATAGATATCGTGAGGGAAATCGAAAAAGCTATTACCGGAGAGAACACTGTCATCATAAATGGAGAATACAGATATTCAGTCAATAAGGCTATTGTGAATCACGGTCGTGTTCATTCTGTAAACATACCCGTGACGCCGATTTATAAAATAGAATGCATATCATCTGAAATGATAGATTACACGCTGAATATTATTTGTCTGCCGGGACAGGATACATCAAAACCGACATTTGAACCGGAACTTTTGCGCGAGTATGACGGAACAAATCAAATGGCTATACTTGGCGATGTTAACGACGCTGTACGATTTCAGTTTTTGGGAAATGATCCATATGTATTCAAAACCGGGTTTGCTATAGCCGCATCTGTCTACAGATACTTACGTATTGATATGAAAACTGCCGATATATGCGGAAAAGCTCAGGTGTTTTTTTCAGAAGTCGGCAGAGAAATATGGTCAGTGAAACGTATGGTTGAGTTTGACATTATCCCGGATGGAAAATTTCATACATATATCGTAGATATGGCCCGAAACGAGAACTGGGCCGGTTTTATAGGCGGTATTCGACTTGATCCCGCTCATTACGATTCATCATACGTGTGGAGTGAGAATTTGTCCGGCGAATGTACTATAAGCAGTTTTACCTTTTGTTCTGCATGTGAAGGTCTATGAGAACTGCATGTAAAACCAGCATGGCAACTGTTCCAGATTAATTCAGGCGGATATTATTTGGATGTGATCTTCCCAGATAATTTACACGCAATATTCCAAGAGAAGAACAATTCCGACGTTTTACACCGGGACGTTGTCAATCTATTTGACTTCAGCGCCGGTCAGTTCATCGGCAAGGCGTTGCCCGTATGCAATCGGACCGTCTATGCCCTTTGCTTCTTAAGCGGAAACGCAGCCGGGACTCTTGAAGGAGCAGTTTCTTTCACTTTCTCCGGGGGATATATTTTTACTCGTAAAGCTGAAGATAAAGCCCCTTTTTAGACAGTGAAGTATTCTTTAGATATGACGTTTTGAGGCATCTCTATTATCAAATAAAGGAACCTTCGGCTCATCGGGCTTTCATACGTCTGATAGCTTATTTATGATACCTCATTTTAGTTGACTTGCTAATTCGCAGGCCCGCATCGCGGGTGTACAATGGCAAGCGATGGCACGGTACAGTTTTGAGCAGCAAAGGGGTTCAATCCAGAACGGTCGAGGGATCCAACGTAACCGATATATTCAAAGAGATTGAAATTCCGATTCAAAGAGTGTATCATACACTTGCGGATTGCGCGTTATCGCGCTCTTGCTTTATTTAAAATCAAAATAAAGGCTTTTTGAGGTACGTGGGTACGTGGGCCTGTTAGGCCGCGCAGGGAGCGGCGGAGGATCCGCACTCTCAAAAGCAGCCGTACGCACCGCTCAGGCTTCCCGCGCACAAAAGCAGCCGTACGCACCGCTCAGGCTTCCTGCGCACACGATGCAACGGGGCAAAGAAGCGACAGAGCAAACAAGGCCGCAAAGCAGCGAAGCGACGCAGCCGGAAAGCGACAGAGCACGCGACGCAGCAACGCAACCACACAAAAAGCACAACACCGACAAACCGGCAAGGCGGCAAGGCGGCCGCTTCGGAGGATACAATGGCAGAACAAACGAAAACCTACTATATTTCCACGCCCATTTACTACCCCAGCGACAAGCTGCACATCGGGCACTCCTACACCACGGTGGCGGCGGACTGCATGGCCAGGTACAAGAGGCTTCGCGGGTACGACGTGATGTTCCTTACCGGGACGGACGAGCACGGCCAGAAGATCGAGCGCCGCGCGGAAGCCAAGGGCGTGACGCCCCAGCAGTACGTGGATGATATTGTCGCGGGCATCAAGGACCTCTGGTCCATTATGGACATTTCCTACGACAAGTTTATACGCACCACCGACGACTACCACGTGGCCGGCGTGCAGAAGATATTCAAGGACCTTTACGACAAGGGCGAGATCTACAAGGGCCACTACGAGGGCTACTATTGCACGCCCTGCGAGTCCTTCTGGACCAAAACGCAGCTGAAGGACGGCGGACGCTGCCCGGATTGCGGCGGCGAGACACAGCTTGCCCGCGAAGAGTGCTACTTTTTCAGGCTCTCCAAGTACAGCCGCGTTCTCATCGACTATTTCAACGACCACCCGGAGTTCATTAACCCGCCGGCCCGCAAGAATGAAATGATCGCAAACTTCCTCGAGAAGGGCCTTGAGGACCTGTGCGTGTCGCGCTCCAGCTTTAAGTGGGGCATTCCCGTGACCTTCGACCCGGGCCACGTGGTCTACGTGTGGGTGGACGCCCTCTCCAACTATATTACCGCGCTGGGCTACGGCGGCGGCGACCTGTCGCTTTACAATAAATTCTGGCCCTGCGACCTGCACCTGGTGGGCAAGGAGATCGTGCGCTTCCATACGATCATCTGGCCGGCCATTCTGATGGCCCTGGGGCTGCCGCTTCCCAAGAGCGTGTACGGCCACGGCTGGCTGCTCCTTAACGGCGACAAGATGTCCAAATCCAAGGGCAACGTGGTGGATCCCGTGGTGCTGGTGGAGCGCTACTCCTCCGACGCCATCCGCTACTTCCTGCTCCGCGAAGTGCCCTTCGGCTCCGACGGCAGCTTTACGCCGGAGTCGCTGCTTTCGCGCATCAATTCCGACCTGGCCAACGACCTGGGCAACCTGGTTTCGCGCACGGTCAGCATGCAGCTGAAGTACTTTGAGGGCGTCGCCGCGGAGGCTTCCGAAAGGCAGAGCGCGCCCATCGACGACGAGATCAGGGAGCTCTTCAGCGGGCTCAAGACAAGGGTGGAAAACGAGATCGAAGCCCTGCAGTTCCCGGTGGCATTGACCGAGATCTGGAAGTGCGTTTCGAGGCTCAACAAGTACATCGACGAGACCGCGCCCTGGGCGCTGGCCAAGGATCCCGCGGCGCTTCCGAGGCTTCGCGAGGTGCTTTACGTGCTTCTTGAGGGCATTCGCGTCATCGCGGTGCTGCTGACGCCCTTCATGCCAAGGACTCCCGGCGAGATCTTCAGACAGCTGGGCCTTGCCGAAGGCATTGACGGCGGCGAAGTCACCTGCTGGGATTCGGCGGCAGAATTCGGCCTGTATCCCGCCGGTACGGTCTGCCAAAAGGGCGGCGTGCTGTTCCCGCGGCTTGACGTGGCGAAGGAGCTTGACGCGCTCGAAGAGATAAAGCAGAAGGCGCTGGGCGCTGCAGGTAATGCAGGCTCCGCTTCGGATGGCGCTGCAGGTTCGGGCGCGAGCAGCGACGCCGCCGGGAACAGGGCTTCGGCTTCGACACAACCTTCGGCTGAGGGCAAAGCATCCGCTGAGGGCAAAGCATCCGCTGACGGCAAAGCTGCGGCCGGGAGCAAGGCTGCTGATGCGCTTCCCGAGGGCCTCATCACGATCGACGATTTTGCCAAAATGAAGCTTGTCGTGGCAAAGGTGCTGTCCGCCGAAGCGGTGGAAGGCTCCTCCAAGCTTCTCAAAATCATGCTCGATACGGGCAGCGGCACCAGACAGGTGGTCTCAGGCATCGCCAAGGCCTATGCGCCGGCTGACCTTACCGGCAGGAACGTGATCTTCATCGCAAATCTTGTGCCCGCCAAGCTTCGCGGCGTCCTCTCCGAGGGCATGCTGCTGGCGGCAGCCTCCGGGGACGAGCTCAGGCTTCTCACCGTCGACGGCGACCTTCCCGCGGGAAGCGCTGTGTCGTGAAGGAGCCCGGCCGCAGGCTCGCAAAGAACGTCCGCGGCCCCGACGAATTCCCGGGCTTTGGAGGAATTCCATTCCCGGGCCCCACGGAATCGCATTTTCGGGCCCACGGAATCGGGCTTTGGAGGAATTCCGTTCCCGGGCATAAAACACTTGAGCGATATCGCACTAAAAGCGCCTGCAGGCATTTACAAAAGACCTTTACCGAAGAGACTTATTTTGGATAAACTAAAGAAAAAGACAGGACGATTATGAAAAACGATACAACCGAGCTTCGGGCTTCCGGCGAGACGACCGCACCGGTCTGGGATCCCGAGCTTCTGAAAGGCATCCACTACGCGCAGGAGCAGCTGCTTCTCGAGGTGGACCGGATCTGCAAAAAGCACAATATCACCTATTTTCTGTGGGCAGGCACCCTTCTGGGCGCGGTTCGGCACGGCGATTTCATACCCTGGGACGACGATGTTGACGTGGCCATGAAGCGCGACGATTTTGAGACATTCCTCCGCGTCGCGCCGAAGGAGCTTCTGCCCGCTTTTCAGTTGGTGATGCCCGGCGAGGACGACCGCTTCTTCGACATGATCCCCAAGGTCAACTACGTGGCCAGCAAGCTGCGGCAAAACGACCCCGACGACGAATTCTACCGCGGCAAGCACAACAAGGTATCCCTCGACGTGTTCTGCCTTGACGCGCCAATGAGCGGCCTTCGCTTCAAGACGCAGATCCTGGCCCTCAAGCGCCACTACGGCCACGCCATGGGCCACCGCAGGACGCTGGACTTCTCGAAATATCCGGTCTGGCAAAGGCCCTTCATCAGGATGTTCGCCAAGGCCGGCCGCCGCCTGAGCATGGCCGGGATCCTGGAGGCTCAGCGTGCCGAGTCCGTGAAGGCATCCGCCCGCAAAGCGGCTTCCCCGGGCAGCGCGCCCGACAAGACTTCCCGCAAGGCCCGCGGCGAGAGCCCTTATTACTGCGTATTCAACGAGCGCATCTTCTTCATCTACCCGCGCTTCAAGAAGGAATGGTTCGACCGGACCGAGGAATACTCTATCAGGGGCCACAAGTTCACGTCAATGTGCAGCGCGGACGACTACCTGCGCTTCGTGTACGGCGACTACATGACGCTGCCGCCCGAAAAGGACAGGGTGCCTTCGCACGCGGCGTATCTGCCGGAGGTCGAGGTGTACGATCTGGAGGGGAACCTGCTGCGGGAGGTGTGAGGGGTTCCAAGCGCCGGGTGCCTCTTGCCGCTAGCCTTACAGCTGCTCTAAGCATCTACCCAATCTGACAAACTAAGGAGACGACCTTTTGAAAAAGAAACCTTCCGGGACCAAACTCAATAGCGACACGGCCTTGCCGGGCAGCGCGGCCCGGCAGGGCAAAAAGCCCCGCTTCAAGGAATTTTTCTACATTTCCTTCTGTCTGTTTATTGCCTTTTTCCTGCTGACCGTCTACGTCACAGGGGGAAGCAGTCTGAAGGCGGCGCTCTTCTCGGACACGTCGGACACGTTCATGGACCACTATAACAGCGTGGTTTACAACGGTGTTGACGATCCATACGAGATATTGGTGGTCTACCCGCCGCTGGCGTCGCTGCTTTACAAGCTCTGCAATATGATCATTCCCGGGGACGATTACCGGACGCTGGTGACGGACCCGTCGATACTGGCGCAGGAGCGGGCCATCAAGGTGGGCCAGTCCTTCGTGTTCCAGTTCATACTTTACGCGGTTTTTTCCATCATCATTTACGTGGCGGCGGTGTCGCTGCTCAAGAAGGGATCCGGCACCGAGAAGCTGTTCTTCGTGCTGGTGACGGTGTTTTCGTCGCCCTTCCTGTATATGGCGGACCGCGGCAACAACGTGCTGCTGCCTGTGGCATTCTCGATCTTCTTCCTGATCTTCTTTGACCACAAGAGCAAGCTGCTGCGGGAGCTGGCGCTCATTTCGCTGGCGGTGGCCATCGGGCTCAAGATCTACCCGGCGGCGTTCCTGGTGCTCTTCATCGCCAGGCGCAAATACAAGGAGCTTTTGAGGGAGCTCGGCTACGTTTTCGTCACGCTGATACTGCCCTTCTTCATATTCTACAACGGATTTTCCAGCATGAAGCTGATGCTGCACAACCTGCTGGGCTTCGACGCAAAGCGGACCACCGAGGACAACATCGGCGGCCAGCTGGACTTTAAGCGGATGTTTTTCTTCCTCTACGGCGGCCTGAGGCGCTACACGGGCATCACCATATCCGACAATATGCGCGAGCTCTACGCCACGCTGTGCAGGTTCGGCATGTCTGCGGTCTGCGGCCTGGGGGCGCTCTTCTCCAAGAAGCTCTGGAAGCAGACGCTGCTGCTTTCGGCGGTGATCTACGGCTTCCCGGGGTCGGCGTCCACGTACATTCTGCTGTTTTTGGTCATTCCGACGGCGCTCTTTTTGGACACCGAGAAGAAGGCCAGCCTCAAAAATTACGCGTACCTCGCCCTCATGGTGCTGGCGCAGATCCCGGTGATACTCCGCAGCAACGGCGAATTCAGCCGCTACTGGCCCACCAAGGTCTCCAGCCTGGCGATCGCGGGCATTGTGTTACTGGCGTTCCTCGAGATGATCTCGGCCTTCGCGGCCTGGAACGAGGCGCGGCGGCGCGACGGCAAGCCGCTTTTCCGCACGGCCCGGGAGACGGTGCGCGAGTACGTGAAATATATGCTGAAAACAGGCGAAAAGGGCGCTGTCCGCGAAGCTGAGCAGCTGACTCTTTTTGACGTGGCGGCCACCCCGGAATATTTTCCAACCGCGGCCGGAGCGGAAAATCCCCCGGCACCGGCATCGGTTTCTGCACCGGAACAGGCTCCGGCACCGGCACAGGCACCGGCACAGGACGCTCTTATCGCGCAAGACCCGGACGGCGATCCCGCAGCAAAGGAGGGCGGCGAGTCATGAAAACCAGCGTAACCCCCCTCAGATCCGACAGGGACAAAACCTATTACAAAACCGTTTTCTACTTCATCTCCGGTGTGTTCGCGGCGTCCTTCTTCATACTGCTTCTGACGACTGGCGGCTACGCGGCGAGGGGCATCCTTTTCGCGTCCAGAGAGCAGACGTTTATGGACTTCTTCAACAGCCTGCTGTCCACCTCCAAGAACCCCTACGAGAACTACTCCTTCTACCCGCCCTTCGCCATGCTTTGCTACAAGCTGCTGCTTTACATGGTGCCCGGCAAGGTCCTCGACAGGGTCATTGTGAGCCGCTCCGCCACCTCCTTCAGCCCCGACGCGAAGCTTTTCCAACAGCTTTACTTCCCCTTCATACTGTACTCGCTGCTGACTGTCATCCTGTTGTTTTTTGCCTTAAAATCGGCAAAATCCGGCAAGACAGCCGAGCGCGTCGCCTTCATATTCCTGGCCTTCACCTCGGCGCCCATGCTCTTCATGCTCGAGCGCGCCAACAATATCATCATCCCGCTGTTCCTCCTGATCTACTTCGTGAAGCAAAAGGACAGCGAGCGGCGGCTGAACCGCGAATTGGCCCTGGCGGCCCTTGGCGTGGCGGCGGCCTTCAAGATCTACCCCATCCTGTTCTGCGCCCTCCTCCTGCACGAGAAGCGCATCAAGGACATCCTGAAGGTGGCGGCGTACTTCCTGGTCCTGTCGATCCCTCCGATATTCATCTTCTTCGGCGGCATCGGCAGCTTCCGCATGATCGTTGAAAACCTGGCGATCTACGGCGACAAGCACGGCCTTGCCATCGGCTCGCAGCTGAACTTCGCCAAGACGGTCATTTTCCCCTTCACGTACAGCACGGTCTCCAGCGACCTCCTGCTCCGCATCGGTCAGGCCTTCAAGGTCACCGTCACCCTGTTCGCCTCCGTCGGCGCGGTCTTTGCCCGCAAAGAATGGCAGCGCGCGGCCCTGGTCTGCTGCATCATTTACGGCTACCCTGCCGCCTGCAGCACCTACCTGCTGACGTTTTTCCTCATCCCGATAATGCTCCTCCTCGACACCGAGAAGGAAAACTCCCCCGTATCATACGCGTCCCTCGTCCTTATGACGCTGACGCAGATCCTGCTGGTGGTGCCGAACCCCTTGACGGGCGCCTTCACCAGAGACGTGCCCACCAAGGTCACCAGCTACGCAATAATCCTCCTCACCGTTTTGCTCTCCGCGAAGGGCTGCCTTGACGCCGCCGACGCCGCGGCGCAGCACCTCAAGGTCCGCAAGTCCGTCTGCATATTCGCGGAAATTCTTCTCACCGCAGGCGTGCTGGCCGTGGTGCTCCTGCTGGGCCGGTCAAGCGTCTTCGGGCTCGTGAAGATCCCCGGCCTCTCCGGCCTGCTCGTCAATCTCATCTTCTGCGGCGGCCTCCTGCTGGCGCTTGTAATCCTCGCGGCGATAAGGTATACTGTGGTGAGACGGAAGAAGCTATAGGCTAGAGGCTAGAGACTAGGTGGCCGGGGATCTCGGCAGCTGCTGAACGAAAAGGAACCCGCGTCTGCATTTTGAGACGCGAACGATTCACGCGAGAGCGTGCTCAGTGAGAGGCTCAATATGCTGCGCGGTGGCTATAGTCCGGAGATCTCGGCAGCTGCTGAACGAAGCAGTATGAACAACAAATCACAAAGGAGAAAACAACATGAAAATCAGACTTGCCGACTATGTCGCTGACTTCCTCGTAAACCACGGAGTCACGGACGTCTTCAGTGTTGTCGGAGGAGGCGCAATGCACCTCAATGACGCCA
>JAGDAX010000018.1 GCA_017848335.1 Clostridia bacterium
CGGGCCGTTAACGAACAGGGTGCCCTTGTCTGCATTTTTACTGTCAACTTCACACTCTCATCCCACAACTCACGTCCCGTAACTCACGCAGCACACCTGGCACCGGGGCACCGGGCAGCGTCGCAAACTCTTGACAACCCCCCGCCAATTAACTATAATGCAATAGCCAAAATTGGGATGTCGCCAAGCGGTAAGGCACCAGACTTTGACTCTGGTATTCGCAGGTCCGAATCCTGCCATCCCAGCCAAATCGAGTATCGGAAACGGATCCCGGTTTTCGATACTCGATTTTCTGTTAGACGGAGCCTGTTGTATCGATCTGTGCGGGGCTGATGACGCTCTGATCTCTGATAGCTTTGATAACGCCCGGTACCGTTCGTAAAACGCGAGATTATGAGCGGGTTTTCAAATACGTCGAAAAGCCCGCCCGGCAACCGGCGCCAGGCGGGCAATTTTTATATCTGTAATTGCAAGGATTATTTGCAATGATCGTCAGCAAGGATTATTTGCAGGCGCCGGTAAGCCCCTCTAAAGGAAGCCCGACGCGAGGTTGACGGCCCCGAAGCGAAGCTGCAGGTCCCGGCGCGCAGCCGCACACTCAAGCTATTCCCGCGCCTTCTGCACCGTCTCGAACACCAGAGCGACGAGGAAGCCCGCCGCAAATCCCCCGAAATGGGCGAAATTGTTGATGTTCCCGCCGGCCATAAAAACGCCGTAAAGCAGATTAAACAGCACCATGACGATCAGCGAGACGTAGTTTCCGGAGCGCTTAAAATATGACTTGTTGCGGCTCAGCGTAAACATGTATATCAGCATGCCGCCGAGGCCCAGTACCGCGCCGGAAGCGCCCAGAGAGAGGACGTTTTTGGGAAGGAAAAAGTAGGACAGTACGTTGCCCGCGAGGCCTGAGACGAAATAAACCGTCAGGAATTCCGTCTTGCTGTGGTTTCGCGTCACCACGCGGCCGAGATACAGGAGCGAGAGCATATTGCCGGCCAGGTGGCCTATGTCCGCGTGAAGAAACATAGGCGTGAAAAGCCGCCACCACTGCCCTTTGTTGATGAGCTCGGTGCTCTGTATGCCCAGCGTTTTGGGTACGTTGTATCCTTTCGTATACTCGGTGTAAATGCCCCAGATAAACGCGGCCACGCACAGGCCTATTATCACGTATACGGGTATCATGCTCGAAGGGCCGTAATCCCTGAACCCGGCCCTGCTCTTCACGGTATCCGTGTAAAGAGGCTCATCGCCGCAGGACTGCCCTGCTGCAAGCTCCGGGTCAATGCCGTCCGCGTACCCGGTAACGGGAGCAGCCCTCTCGCGCCCGGCGTAGCTTATCGCGGCGTTCGTCAGGTCCTTGTGGAGGGCGGGATTCACGCCGGAGCCGCTGCCGATGCCGTAGTAAGTGCCGGCGGTCATATCCATGACGAGGAAATCGCACACGATGCCATTGTAAGCGATCTGCCGGAACGCCTCGTTCAATCCGGTATAAAAATCGCTGTCCTTCCGGTATCTGCCGTCGAAATCGAGAAAAATAAATGACACCGCGTTGTAATACTCTACGGAGCGGTTGGCCTCCGCGAAGGCGTAAAGCCGCGGCACAATGGCCCCGGGTTCCTCATCGTACTCGCGCATCAGGAAAACGGTGTGCGTGCTTCGGCCGCCGGTGGCTTTAATAAAACGACTGCTGACCGCATCGGATACGTATCCGTGCGACAGCAGTACGTTTCTGACAATTATAAATGCATTGGCATCAAAATTCATTGCTCAGCCCTTTTTCTGACTGGACCCTCCCCTTTTGTTTTCGGTCTGGTGCTTCACGTCCACAAGGCGGGCCTCAGAATCTTTCATATATTTTTTGAGACGGTCCTCAAAGGATACGTCGCCGCGTCCCTCAGGGTAAACCTCGTCGGGAGGACCCATAAGGAGCCTGCGTTCCTGCTCGAGACGCCTCTTTTCGGCCTCGGCTTTTTTGCGGGCCTTCTTCTCTGCGGAACTGATCTTCGGCTTCTTGATCGTATCAATACGGGGAAGCTTGGGAAGCGCAATGCCCGCCTGTCTTATGGAAAGGCGTTTCTTGTTAGCATCCCTGTCGGAAATAACCGCAACGGTTACGTCCATTCCAACAGTTAAATAATCTTCAACATTATAAACATAATCATCGGACACCTCTGAAATATGAATGAGGCCCCGACTGCCATCCTCAAGTTTAACCATGGCTCCGAAAGAAATAATTTCAATCACTTTGCCATTTAAAACAACGAGTTCTCCCTTTTCGTCCACGACGAGCTCCTAGGAAAAAAGTCACGCAAAAAGATACATATTTGGAAAGATTTTACAAAAATTTAACAAAGAAAAATATTTGAAAAAAACTTCCGCGTTTGCTTTGAGATAGTAGCGACGGAGCTCAATTGAAGACATCAATTGTAAATGAAATAATACTCTCCATCATAGATGTATCCCTCGTCCCGGGCAAGCTCTTCGCCTGTCGTATCTGTGCCCGAAAGAGATTTTTTGACATCAAGCTGTTCTTTTTCGTCCGCAAGCCGCTCAGATTCGGCTACCGCCTGACGATAAGCATCATATTTCTCGTCGAGTGTGCTCTGCTGTTTCACAAGAATAAAACAAAAAGAGATGATTAATAGAATGAATATGAGATTCCTAAAATTAAAAATTTTCTTTAGCATGGCACACTTCTCTCGCAGCAAGGAAATATGTGAGTCGATTATATCAAAAATCTATCAGTATGTAAAGTATTTTTCTCCGTTTTTCGCAACTTTTCCCAACTTTTTCGCAACTTTTTATCAACTTCTCATAATATTTTCTTAAACCTCTCAAAAACTGTTCAAAAAAAGCTCAATTACCGTTTCTTTTACAGTTTTCGCAGGGTTTCCGCAATTCAGTTAAGCTTTTTACAGCTTACCTTCTGTTTACCGTTGCCTTTGGCGGTTTTGGCCTAAGCTTTTCGCAAAGCGTCCAACAAAGCTGCTTTTTTAAAGCTTCTAACAAGGCCGCTTTTAAGTATTACTGACCGCACTGCCGTGCCGCATTCCCGTGCGGCAGTGCGGCAAACACGGCGCGGCAAATACGGCGCTTAAGGCTGCCGCAGCGTTCAAAGCGGCCGCAGCGTTTACTTGGCGGGCTCCAGCATTATCCCGCGCTCCTCCAGCATTTCCTTAAATTCCTTGCCGGAGATATTCTCGCGCTCGACAAGTATCTGCGAGAGAGCGTCCAGCACCTCCCTGTTGTCCTCCAGAATACCCTTCGCCTTGGAGCAGCACTCGCTGATGATGTTCCTGATTTCGGCGTCGATCTCGCGGGCGGTCTCGTCGGCGCAGTTAAGCGTCGAGCTGTCGCCCAGGTACATGGACTGCCTGGTCTCCATTGCGACGAAGCCCACGGTGTCGCTCATGCCGTAGCGCGTAACCATTGCCCGGGCAAGCTGCGTGGCCTTCTCGATGTCGTTGACGGCGCCGGTGGTCACCTCCCCGAAGCAAAGCTCCTCGGATGCCCTTCCTCCGGCAAAGACGGTTATCTCGTCAAGCGCCTCGTGCCTGGTCATGAGATGCTTCTCCTCCTTGGGGGTCTGCATCGTGTAGCCCAGCGCGCCGGACGTCCTCGGAATAATGGTGATCTTGGCCACAGGCTCGGTGTGCGTGAGAAGAGCTGACACCAGGGCGTGCCCGATCTCGTGGCAGGCCACCACGCGCTTCTCGTGCTCGGAAAGCACGGTGCTCTTCTTCTCCTCGCCGGCAATGACCACCTCCACCGCGTCCTGAAGCTCCTTCTGGCTCACGGAGGACTTTTTGGCCCGCACGGCTCTCAGCGCGGACTCGTTGATGATATTCTCGAGATCGGCCCCCGAAGCACCCGGCGTCGAAAGCGCGATCGCGTCGAAATCAATGTCCGGGTCCATTTTGACGCCCTTGGCATGCACCTTGAGGATCGCCTTCCGCCCCTCCAGATCCGGCAGATCCACGATGACGCGCCTGTCGAAGCGTCCCGGCCGCAGAAGCGCCTTGTCCAGCACCTCGGGCCTGTTGGTGGCCGCAAGAATGACCACGCCCTTGGAGGAATCGAACCCGTCCATTTCAGCCAGCAATTGGTTCAGGGTCTGTTCCCGTTCGTCGTTGCCGCCCACCATGCCGCCGTTGTCGCGTTTTTTGCCGATGGTGTCGATCTCGTCGATGAACACGATGCAGGGCGCTTTTTCCTCCGCCTGCTTGAACAGGTCGCGGACCTTGGCCGCGCCCATGCCCACAAACATTTCCACGAACTCGGAGCCGGAAATGGAGAAGAAGGGCACCTTCGCTTCCCCGGCTACGGCCTTGGCCAGCAGCGTTTTACCGGTGCCGGGAGGGCCTACGAGCAGCGCGCCCTTGGGCAGCTTCGCGCCGATCTGGGCGTATTTTCCGGGATCGTGCAGGAAATCCACGATCTCGGTCAGGGCCTCCTTGGCCTCGTCCTGGCCCGCCACGTCGGCGAAGGTTTTGCC
>JAGDAX010000019.1 GCA_017848335.1 Clostridia bacterium
ATGGAAAGGATTCCGCGTCCGCATTTTGAGTCACGAACGGTTCACGCGCCGGCGTGCTCAGTGAGGGACTTAATATGTGCGGTGGCCGGAGCCAGAATGCAAAAGGCCGGAGAAGTCGCTCTTTGCCGGGCAGAACAGGAATCACGCACCGGGAACAAGGCACTGTGGGGGCAACAAGGCACCGGTAACAGGGCTCCGGGAACAGGGCTCCGGGAACAGGGCGCTTATCCCATAGCTTTCAACTCACAGCCTGAAAGCTAAAATTCACAATGAGATATAAAACTCACAATTCGTGATTCATAATTCACAACACAGGAGGAAATTTTCAATATGAAAAGACTAATTTCAATTATTGTCGCGTGCGTGATGCTCTTGTCGCTGGCGTCGATGACTTCGCTGTTCGCAACGGCCGCCGATGGTGACCTGCCGTTCACGGTTGTGGCGCCTGCCAACGTCACGGCAAAGTGGCTGGAGGGCGGCGATTCGCCCACGACCACGAACATTTCGTACAGCTTGAGCAACGAGATGACCGAATTTTTCAAGAAAAAGGAAAACGCGGACCTTGACGGCACGACCGGGACTTTCCTGGGTCAGTGGGGCATTGAAGAAATCTGGATGACGACGCAGGTCGACTGGGCGATCGACGACGTGAATGACGGCGTTTCCGGATGGCACGCGAACGAGTTCTGGAACGGAACCGAAGACCAGAGTTTCGGCTACGACGGCGAAGGCCGCCTCCGCACGAGCGATTGGGACGTTGTTGACGGCGGAATCGGGAACGCAACAGAGACCGTTAACGGCATCTGGGTCCTTCGCGGCGCGCCGAACGACGAACGCTTTAACGGAAACCCCGAGACGCTCACACCCGGCGTAAAGGATCAGCTTAAGAGCGACCAGTACACCTACAACACCGCGGACGAGGAGCTCCGGATCGACTTTACGAAGCACACCGCGTATTTCCGCATGCGCTTTGCGGTAGTCGTCAGAAAGTACGCCGGCGCCGAGCTGAAGGAATACCGCTACTTCTCTGACTGGTCCAACGTCGCTTCCGTCGGCAAGGACGCCGAGGTCTTCAAGCCGCTCACAAAGGACGACCTTACCGCGCCTGTCATCACCGGTCTGCGCATGACCGACAGGGAGTTCAACTACAACCCGGTGGTCGCGTTCACGCTCACCGTTCCCGACAAGCTGGCGCAGGACGCCACGAAGGTCTCCGCGAACGGCGGTCAGATAACGATCGAGGTCCAGGGCCGCGTCAAGGGAGACGCCGAGTTTACGACGCTCCAGGGCGACTGGCTCATCAAGGCGGGAGAAATGGAAGCCGCCCTTTTCTCGCTCGCAAACGAAGCGCGGCCGACCGTTCCGAAGGATTCGGTCATCGAGCTGCGCTGCCGCTACTGCTACTACCAGCCGGACCATTTTGACGGCGAGATCTACTCCGACTGGTCGAAAATAATCTCCTTCGGCACGGACGACATCAACTACAACACCAACCCGGGAACCGACGCCACGCCCGGAACCGACGCCACGCCCGGTCCCGACGACCCGTCCGGAAAGCCGCCCAAGAAGACTTGCCCGATCTGCCGCTTCTGCCCGCAGCCGCTGGGCCTGTGCATATTCATCTGGCTGCTCATAATACTTGTTGTGATCATCATTATCGTGATCATTATCGCCGCTGCTGCGAAGAGCAAGAAGAAAAAGCAGGACAAGAAATAAACCCGCAGGTTTAAGATAAATCAAAAAAACGGCCCCGTTCGCAGCGGGCCGTTTTTTTGACTTTCGGGCGATTTAAAAGAGCCGGCTCAAGGGGCAAGTGCCCGGCCTCCCGGGCTCAGTCGACCGTCACCCTTTCGATGCTTGTGATGCCTCCGGGCTTTTCGGTGGAGCGGCTTGCGGCATACACCGCGTATTTGCCTATTTTCAGGAGCTCCTCTTCGGTGAGCACGCGCCTTCCCGAGAGGAAGTCACGGGGCGTGAAGCCGGGCAGCGCCAAAAGGCCCGCGGCAAGGCTTCCTCCGCAAATATCCCCTGCTCCGGTGGTGTCCACTGGCTTGACGGCGGGCGCCTTGACGGACACTATTTTGCCGTCGTGCATTATGTCCGCGCCCTTGGGGCCCTTGGTGAGCATTACCAGCCTTGTGCCGAAGCGGGACGTCATATACCTCAGAGCCTCGTCTCCCGTAAGCCCGAAAAGCAGCTCCGCCTCTTCGTCGGATATCTTCACCACGTCGGCCTTCCCAAAGCCCTCCAGCATCATTTTGACGGCCTCGTCCTCGCTCTTCCAGAGGGGCTTCCTGTAGTTCGGATCGTAGGAGCAGACCGTGCCGGCGTCCTTTGCGCAGCTTATCGCGGTCATTGTCGCTTCATAGCCGGTCCTGCCGGTCATAAGCAGCGAGCCGTAATGGAGGATCTTCGAGCCTGCAATCACGTCGTACGGTACGTCCTCAGCCGCAAGAAGCGTGTCCGCGCCGGGCTTCCTGGCGAAGGAAAACTCCCTGTCTCCGTGCTCGTCAAGCGTAACGAAGGCCATTGTCGTGAAGGCCTCGTCCGTGACGTAAACGCAGTCCGTGTTGATGCCGTGCTCCTTCAGCGTCTCCACCAGCAGCTTCCCGAAGGCGTCGTTGCCCACCTTGCCGATGAAGGCAGTCCTTGCGCCGAGAACGGCGGCCGCTGCCAGAAAATTGGCGGGAGCACCGCCCGGATGCGCCTTGAGGACAGGATAACGCGAGCCCTCGTCCGCGCCCTCCCAGGTGAAATCGATAAGCACCTCGCCTATCGCGGTAATATCAAACCTGTACTGTTTCCCCGTATTTTCCGTCAGTTCCGTTTTCCCTGTATTTTCCGTGTTCTGCTTTTTTTCCATTTCCTTCATCTCGCTTTTTGAATAATCAATTTGCGGAGACCTCTATCTCCAGCACCCTCACCACCAGGTTCCTGCCAAAGCCGAAGGGTATCCCGTGGATCACGGTATTCCCGTCAATTTCCTCAAACTCAAGAAGGTCGCCCGTGTCCATGGCGCGAACGCTCTTCACGGACTCGTTCGTATTGATGCGCAGCGTCACGTCGTAGTCCGCAGACCTGATCTCGGTCAGGTGCGGGCTTGCCGCGGTGGGCAGCCCAAAGCAGAATGCGTACAGCAGTCCGTTCTCTCCCTCGAGAATGAAATCCCTTCTGCCGCCGACGGTCTCAGCCCTTCCCGTGGGCGCCGCCTCCCGAAAAGGCTTCCCGAACACCGACGTCCACGTGCCGATATTCTCGAAAATGCCCCTGTCAACGGTCCTCAGACTGCCGTCCGGAAGAGGCCCGACGTTGAGCAGGAAATTCGCCCTGTACCTGCGGCACTCCGCCATCTCCTCCACGATCTGCGCGCCCGACTTGTAGTTGATATCCGCCGCTCCGTACCCCCAACAGTCGTTGAGCACCTCGCACATTTCGGAGGCAACGTACTTAGGCGCCCTCTCAAGATCGAGAGGCTTCGGATTGCCGCGCTCAAACGTCACGCTGTCAAGCTCTATATGCCCCAGCGCGCCCCTCGCGACAATGCCCGTGTTGTTGATGATCATCGCCTCAGGCTGATACCTGCGGATGAGCCCGTAAAGAGCATCCTCCTGCCAGTCGTCGTCCGGCCGGTCCCACATACCGTCGAACCAGATGCCGCCGATCCTGCCGTAGCAGGTGCAGAGAACCTTGACGCTCTCGCGAAGGTATCCAAGGTACGCCGGGAAGTCTTCACGGTAGCTCTTCTCATGCCAGTCAAGAAGCGTATGGTAGAAGAACGGCCTCAGCCCGTATTTAGCCGCGGCCTCCGTGAATTCCTTCACCAGGTCACGCCCGCAGGCGCTGTGCGGCGCGTCGTAATCGCTCAGGCCCCTTGTGTCGTAGAGAGAGAATCCGTCGTGGTGCCTCGAGGTGAGCGTCACGTACCTGCAGCCGGCATTGGCGGCAGTCTCGCAAAGCTTCCCGGCCCAGTCAGGCCCCGGATCAAACTCCGACAGCAGCTTGTCGTATTCCGCGTCGGGAATCTGCTCCAGGAATTTCACCCATTCGCCCCTTCCCAGGCACGAGTAGAGGCCGAAATGCACGAACATCCCGAGGCCGAAGCGCTCAAATTCTTTTACGTAGTTCTTGATGATCATAATTCGTCAGCTCCGTTAAGACAGGGGGCAGGGGCCTGTAGCCGCGCAGCACCTTCAAAGCACATTGCACGTCGCTATCATTCCCCAGGAATTGAAGCAAACCGGATTCTGCCCGTGCTCCTTGCTGCAGAAGGGATCAAGCACCGCCTCTTCAAGCTCCGGGATCGACTCAACCGCGCCCTCTGCGTACTTCAGGATGCGCGCCTTCGCGTGCTCCATGCGCATCAGCAGGCCGCCGATCCTGATATCGTGCACGTCGAAGCCGTGAGGCTTGTTCTCCCACATCCACTGGGCCTCGAAAGCTTCGTAGAAGTCCTTTATTCTCGCGATGGCCTCGTCATAATCCGCGATAATTCCCTTCAGCCCGGCCTTGTCGCCCTTAAGATAAAGCTCTCTGGTGCGGACGCCCAGGGTGCTCTTGACCTCCAGCGCGCGGCAGAGCTTCATGCAGGAATTGAACATGGGGCCGAATTCCCCGTTGGCGGCCATTTTTGCGAGCTTGACGGCGCAGGCAGCGTACCTTTCGCCCTCGTCGCCCCTGATGAGCGAGTCCATATTGCCCATAAGCGGGTCATTGTAGAGAAGGTACTTCTCGGGATTGTAAATTGACGCGTCGTCGGTGCTTGGCGTGTCCGTAAGCTCCGCCAGCATGAAGTCGTCGAAATCGATGCCGAAGGTATCCAGGAAGCCCTTCCTGATAACGTCCATATCGAAAACGCCCTCGGAGTAGCGCTTGGCCGCGTAAAGAGCCGGAAGCACCGCAAACCTGGAGGACTCGCCGCCGTTGTCGCCCCAGACCGTCACGAAGGCATTCTTCACCTTGTGGTCGATGGCCGATTTCATCGCGGCAAGCGACGTCTTGAGCGAGTAGCTGTTGTGCGCCGTGAAGCCGGTCCAGTTCCAGAGGCCGCCAGCAAACCAGACGTCGTCCTGAAGCTTCCTGTAATTTTCGATGCGCGAATCGTAGTGAGCCTGCTCGGTGGAGTAGTAATCCCAGTAAATGAGATTCACGTTGTGGGGAATCTTGTCGGCAAGCTCCTTGTCGAAGGTGGCCTTGTCCTCGGTCTCGCCGGTGAGCTTGTAGAACATGTCGCCCCACATCACAAGGCGGAACCCGTACTTGTCGGCGATCGCCGCCACGCGCTTCAGGTGGTCCACCAATATATCCATCCGGTTCACAGGGCCGTGCTCCTTGAAATACCTGCCCATGCCGATGAATTCGGCCTCGTCCATGCCGATATTGCAGGTCCTCGAGGTGAAGCACTCGGCAAGCGTCGCGAAAATGTCATCAACCAGCGCATAAACACGCTCGTCTCCGGCACAGAGAATGTCTCCGCAGTCCGCCATCGCCGCGTAAACCGGCCACCGCATCAACGCATTGAAGTGCGCCAGCGTCTGAATGCAGGGCATCAGCTCGATCTGCTGCTCCCTTGCGTATGCGTCCAGCTCCTTGAGCTCCGCCTTCGAGAAGCGCCCCCTGTGATGCCCGAAATACGGCTGGTTGTTCACCTCGTAGGTCTCCTCGGTGTAAAGCATCAGGAAGTCCGCGTCAAGCTTCTTCAGGATGTCAACGTATTTTTTGACGGTCCTGACGTTCATTACCGCGTTCCGCGAGTTATCGATCATCACTCCGAATTTTTCAAAACAACTGTCCTTCATAATATCCTCCGTTATTTCAGTGGCCCTGCGCCCGTGGCGCGGGCCGTGGGTAGTTTATTCTCCGGCCTCCGCGAAGCAGCAGACTCGCAACTCAAGTCCCATAGCTGCCGCGAAGCGGAACGCGCGTTGGCACTCCGGCCTCCGGCCTTTTCTCGGCACTCCGCCTCTCACGTCACCTTCACCACTATCGTCTTATAATTCGTGTACGTGACCATGCCCGGCTTCCCGCCGCCCTGCTTTTTTACGTGCTTCACCCTCGTATAATCGACCTCGCAGCTGTCGCCTGACCCCGCACCGCTTCTCGCGGCACAGACCAGCGCCGCCTCGCAGACAGCCTTCCCGGTTATGCGGCCGCCCTGCTCCGAGGCCCGCAGTATAACGTGCGCCCCGGGGCCGTGCTTCACGTGGAACCACACGTCGTCGAACTTCGCCCTGCGGGTCGTGATAAGCTCGTTCTGTATGTTGTTTTTCCCTATCCACAGGGCAAAACCGTCACTCGTTTCCGCGGTGTCAAAGCCCTCGCTCTTGACCGCCGGCGGCCGCTTCTTCAGCTTCTCGGGAGTTTTCTTAACGTATCCGCCCTCGCGGAGCTCCGTCCTGATCTGGGCAATGTCGTCCATTGAAACGCAGGTCTCCAGCGAGAATCTGATGGTGGCAAGGTATGCGAGCTCTTCCTCCGTCTCGCCAATATGAACAAGTGCGTTCTCCGCCTTGCTCCTTTTCTTCTTGTAGCTTTTGTAATAATTCTGCAGATTCCGGCCGGGGCTCTGGTGCGGGTTGAGCGGGATGGTCACCTTGACGGGCTCGCCTGTGGAATAATCGTCGCAGACGATTTCCTCCTCGCCGCCTGAAAGCCTGTACAGGTTGGCCGCGAGAATATCCCCCGACACCTTCAGCTTCTCGAAGTCGCCGGCGTCCTCGATGTCCGCCCTCAGCGCGGCAAGCTTCTTGGTGTTCTTGTCGATAGCCCCGTTGATCACCTTGAGCAGGCCGCCCGAAACGCTCTTGCGGTGCTCCTCCAGATCCCTCTCCCTGAAGAAATCGTCCATGCAGCTGCTGAGTGTGCGGTACCGCTTGCTGCTCTCGGCGGAAAATTCCGCCAGCGGGTGAAAGTCCCTGGGCGTCACGCCGCCCTGCAATATAATTCCCGGGCTGTAGCGATTCTCAGCAATGCGAAGCAGCACCTCCGAAAGGGCCTCCCGCAGCCTTGCCATCGCCTCCGGATCCTTCGCGGCCTCACCGGCCTTCATGTCGCAGGCCAGCCCCGCCATCTCGCAAATACTCACGCACAAAGGCTTGCTGAATCCGGAAATCATATCCATAAGAAGCTTCCCGCAGGCCTTGTCCCGGTGGTCGCTGTCCGCGAATGCTTCAACGGCCCGCGAAGCAGTGTCCGGTTCCCAGGGCAGCAGCTTGTCCTGCGGAGGCGGCGGCAGGTATGGCCTTGCCGGCAGCACCTCCCGGTAAGACGACACCCTCGAATCCACGTGTCTTATGGAATCGATAATGATATCGTCGCCGTTCAGAAGAACGATATTGCTGTAGCGCCCCATTATCTCGGCCACCAGCTTCCTGTTGACCCTGTCGCCCATGTCGTTGTAGGTATCGAAGGAAATCGTGATAATGCGGTCGCAGTCCTTTTGGGAAATATCAGAAATAATGCCTCCCTGAAGGTGCTTTCTGAGGGCCATGCAAAAGTTCGGCGCCGTCATAGGATTCTCCTTCGAGAGGCCGGTAATGCCAATGCGGGCATTCTGCGGGTTGGCAGAGATCAAAAGCCTGTAATTGGCGGTGTTTTTTCTGATTTGAAGGGAAATCTCGTCCTCCTCGGGCTGAAAGACCTTCAAGACCTTCCCTCCCGTGATAATTCCGGACAGCTCCCACACAATACATCTTGCGGCAATACCGTCAAATGCCATCTGATTATCCCTTCTTCAAATACTTAAACAGCTCGCTCGCCCCGCCCGTCGGCGCGGAGATGATCATATTGTCGCGGAACAGCTTCTCGGAAAGCGCCACAATGCGCCCCAGCGTCTCGCCGTGCTTCTGAGGCGTGGCATATACCGTCACCGCAAAAAGGGCCTCCTGGCGCCCCACAGGAGCCACCGAAGCCGATTCCCCGGGAAGCACAACGCAGGAGAGACGCTTGCCGGCCGCAGAGCCCGCCTTCCGCCTCCAGGGCGTGCCGTAAAGGTACCAGCCGTCCTTCTCGGACTTGACGATACCGTACGTGTCGTCCAGCACCTCGACGCCGCCTGAGATGAAAACCAAATTCTCGAGGCACTTGCGCCGGTCGTCATCCTCGCCGACGATCAAAAGCGCCGAGTCTCTCACCGCGACAGCGGTTCCCTTCAGCGCAAAGGCCTTGTGATCCGGCAGCTGTTCGAAAAACTTCCCCGCGAAGAGCGCGTTTTCAGCCTCTCCGGAGCCCGTGAACCTGTAGTTGCGGCAATACTCCTTGATCTCCTGATCGGTGACCTTGAGAGACACGTCCGGCTCGCATCGGAAATCGTAGCGAAAATCCTCGGTGTTCTTGATCAGCTGCTTGTCCGCGGTGTCGATTCTTGTGTTTATATTCGCGAGTTTTACCTTGATTATCATATTTCCTCCGAAAGAATCGGTTTTTCGCTGCTCTGTCCGCATCAACCTGCGGCGCTCTGTCCGTATCTTTTCTGCGCTGCTCTGTACGTATCAGCTCTGCGTTCTGTCAGTATCTGCCCGCGAAAATCAGTCCGTATCCGCCATCTGATCCCGCGGACCTTCAGACCGCCGCTGCAGGCTTTTCAGACCGCCGCTGCAGGCGCTTCAGACCGCCGCTGCAGACGCTTCAGACCGCCGCTGCAGGCTTTTGCAGACCGTCATTACAGGCCGTCACAGGCTCTTCAGAAAACTCACCGCACCCTCGGGGTCGCTGTTCCTGAAAATATACGGTCCTGCGACCAGAATGTCGGCTCCGGCCCTTGCCGCGACTGCCGCGGTATTACCGTC
>JAGDAX010000164.1 GCA_017848335.1 Clostridia bacterium
GTCTGGCCGGTGGGCTGCCCCGCGGTCCCGGTGGGGTTCGCTGTGGAGCCGCCGTCCGTGGACGGCGGCGTTGCGCCTGACGTTTCGGAAGCAGACGCTCCGCCTGCGGGCGTGTGGCCTGTGGGTATTGCGCCCGACGGGTTTTCGCCTGAAGGAGTTTCGCTTTGGGCGGGCAGATCCGTCCCGCTGCCGTAGGGGCCTGCGGTGCCCTCCGATTCGGAAGCGCCCGGCGTCGATCCTGCGGGGTCACCGGTCGCGTTGCCCGTGGGCTTTGATGACCCGGTTTGCGTGGGATCGTCCGTCCCGGCGGGGCCTGCGGTGGCCGGAGCGCCGGTGCCTGAAGGAGAGCCGCCCGTCTCTTTTGTACATCCGACCGTAAGACACGCAGCCAGAACCGCGGCCAAAAGGATCAGGATCGCGGCAGTGAGCGGATTACCGGTAAGAGCCCGCTTCGGTGCGGGTTTCTGTTCGTTGTACATGCGTTGTTCTCCTTTTCCGCGCGTCACAAGGGGCCGCGGGGTTTGTCAGGCGTACTGCGTATTGTCGTGCATACTGCGCATTGTCAGGCGTTGCGGCGGCAGCTTTGCTGTGGTCTGCCGCACAGCGTCGGGCACGGCGGTTGATTCTCGGGCTTCTGCGTAACGTCAGGTGCTTCGGCGTCAAACCCGGACCGTTCAAAGTACTCGGATTGCCGGAGTCGTTCGGAACCATCAGATTGCTCCGAGCGTTCGACGCGCTCAGATTGCGTCCTTGCGGCGCCCGAACATGCGCCCCGTCTCCGCGATAAGCTTTAAAACCTGCGGGCAGAGCTCGTTGTCGAAGAAGCCCCACACGCCGGCGGTCTCAAAGGACAGCGTCGAATCAAAGCCGATCTCGCGAAGGCCCCTCACGAAGCTGTTCCAGTCGAGAACGCCCATATAAGGCGCGATGTGGAAGTCGCTGCGGCCGTCATTGTCGTGCACGTGGAAGCATTCGATGCGGTGTCCGAGCTTTACGATCGCCTCGTAAACGTCGATTCCCACCAGCAGAAGGTGCCCCGTGTCAAGGCAGAACCCGAACCGCCGCTCCCCGGCAAGCTCATTCAGCGTGTCAACGTAGTCGCAGGCCACCGAAAGGTCGGAGCAGCAGGCGGCCATGATCTTGCCGCGGTAGCCCGAGAACATATTCTCGAGGCAGATTATCACGTCATTCTCGCGGGCCGCGTCAATGAGTCTTGCGTAGCTCTTTATGTTCAATTCCCTCTCCTCCGCAGCCGTGAGCCGCTGATCGTACCCGTAGAAGAAGGGGTGCACCACGAGCCTGCGGCAGCCTGCGTGGCGGGTCGCCCAGATGGTCTTGATGAGCGCCCGGATCATGAATTCGTTGTATTCTTCGTCGTTGTAAACACAGGAAGGAAACGGCGCGTGGGCCTGAAAATTCTCGATCCCATACTTCTCGGCTGCGGCCTTGTAAGGCTCGAAGGCCTTCAGAAAGTCCTCCCCGGAATATTCCGCAAAAAGAGGCGGCTTCCTCTTGTTAAGAATGTCCGAAGGCGGAAAAAGGCTGTCCAGATTCATGTCCACAGCGTCAAATCCGCACTCTTTGAAGAGCCTGTAGGCCCCGTCGATCCCGTAGCGGCTAACGGCGCCGCCGGTCTGTATGGCAATTTTCATGTTCGCAATCCCTTTCGTGTCAAGAAGTCTGCCGGAGCGCCTCCGCGTGCGCAAAAAGCTCTGTCCCGGCGGTCCCCGGGGTCCGGATCCGGGAGGGGGCCTTGCGCGGGAAGTGCCCGGTATCTGTGAGTATATTGTATTTGCGCGGGAGGGTTTTGTCAACAAGCGGTTAGTGGCCTCTTGCCTCTTGCCTTACAGCAGCGCGCGGTTATTTTTACTTGTTGAATTCTGTTTTGATAAATGTTACAATATGCGCGAAGAGATCTTCTTGACGGCGATATCGGGTCATATAGCTAAACCGGGACGCCGCAGCATACCAAGGGAGAACAATTTTCGTTTGTTAGGAGGTTTTCAAATGAAAAAAATTTTAGCTATCATATTAACGGCTGTTATGGTTCTTTCGAGTCTCAGCTTGTTTGCATTCGCTGCTGACGAAGCGGCCGAGCCGGGAGACGGTTTCGATTTCTATTCGATGACAGCCCACTATAAGACAGCTGTTGTGGTCGGATATAAATATGTGACTAAAGATGACAATATAGTCAAAAAGGATCGTGACGGCAACCCGGTCAAGGACGAGAACGGCTACGACGTAATTATTGACAAGGCCTGGATCTTCGCCGATCCTTCCACGGAATACATTGTGCCTGCCGTTGCGTTCACCTCGAAGGACGGCTCCTACACGAATCTTATTCTCGGATACGGAGACAAGGCGCTTGCCAAAGGCAAATATCAGAATGTGTTCTACGCCGTAAGGTCTGACGCGTACGGTATCGACTCTTCTGAGCTTTCCGTTACCAACACCTACGGCATCACCAACATCGGCGACAAGACCGCCATCAGCATCATCAGCGCCGCTACACTTTACGGTGTGTCCGAGTATTTTGACGATGCCGGAACGCCCAACCCGAACTTCAGCAGAGACGCTGACGGTTACTTCCTCGATCAGGAAGTGGACGCAGAGGGCAACAACCTCCGCATCGACGTCAACAGCTACGTTATCGACGCCAACGGCATCTGGCACTCCAGAGACGGCCACAGGATCGAGCCCTTCGTCGAGGTAGGCGAGGACACTTACACCTGGATCGATCTCAACAGCCGCAAGGAAGGCGGCAAGCCCGACGGCAAGATCGTTGACTACACCACCATCACCAATGCCATACTTCTCGAGAAGGGCGTTCTCAAGTCCCTGCCCGAGAAGTACGCATTTGAGAATACCGAGGCTGACCCCGAGGTCGACTACGACGGAGACGGCAAGGTCGGAACCACCAAGGACAAGAGAGCCTTCAACAACCTTGTCAAGGAGAAAGAGGCCTGGATCAACAGCTGCAGCATTTCGATGTTTACGCTGGATTACATTGATGCTGACGGCGACGGCAAAAAGACCGTGGATGACCTTCCTGAGTACAATAACCCCGACCGCGTTATCACGCAGGACGACATCATGGTAAGAACCGACAAGCAGGGCAACAAGATCTTCGTTCAGGGTTCGCCCGCTATCGGCAATCCTGTCACCAAGGTTGAGATCGACAGGCTCACCGTTGAGGTAGACGCTATCGGAACGCAGCTTTACGACGACGTTTCCGCCGATCCTCAGCAGAAGAATATCATCACCATCACCACCGGTGACATTCTCCAGAACGTCGAAAAGGCGCAGGCTTACGTGGCTGAGAATCCCGACAAGGTCTACAAGGACGGCGTCATTATCGGAACCGCCAAGTCCGTTACCACCAAGACCGAAGCAGGAAGTGAAGCCGGCAATATTCCTTCCACCGTCAAGAGCGTGGACGTAGAGCTCACTGAGGGCGTTCAGATTCCCGCCAATGCCACACTGTTCTTCAACTTCAAGGTTGAGACACAGCAGGAGAAGGCAGACAAGACATACATTGCCAAGAAGGAATACAAGCTTCTGCCCATCAACAAGGGCGAGCTCGACGTTGCGAGAATTCCCGACGCTCCCAAGCCGACTGCCGAACCGAATCAGAACGAGGGCGGCTGCAAGAACATGATAGGCGGCGGAGCAGTGGTGCTCGCGCTGGCAGCTGTCGCGGGACTCGTTATCCGCAAGAAGGAAGACTGACGGCAGACTTCGAAGACTTCCTTAGGTTTTCAAAGGACTGAAAATTCAAAGGATTAATGATTTAAAGATTTTCGGACAAGGGACGGCGACCGGATTTTCCCGGCTGTCCCGGGACTGAAAAGCAATATTGAACGAAGACAGGCGGGCCCGCTTATTTTGGCCCGCCTGTCCTGCGGCTTACGGGGCGGAGGCGGCCCGTAAGCCGCTGACAGGTTATGCAGGGCAAGCTTTGGGCAAGCTTTGGGCGTGCTTTGTGCTTTGGGCAAGCTTTGGGCGTGCTTTGTGCTTTGGGCAAGCTTTGGGCGTGCTTTGTGCTTTGGGCGAGGCTTTGGAAACACTTGAGGCGTGATTTCGGATGTGTTACAATCACAGTGAGGAGAGCGCTTCTCCGAAAGGAACGAACCGAACCGCGGTCTGTTGACGGGCGGCGGAGGGCGCTTCTCGCGTATACCATTGCTGCGGAGGAACTGCGATGTATCCATATGTGCTTTTTTGGGATATCGACCTGTATTCCATATTCCTGCTGCTGGGCGTCATAGCGGCTTTTGTGATATTCAGGATTCTGGGGGACCGCAAGGGCTTTGCGGCGAAGTACCAGAATTTCGTGCTGCTGGACGGATTCCTGTCGGTGGTCGTCGGGTACCTGGGGGCGGTGCTTTCACAGGCGGTTTACAACTTTGCCGAGACGGGCAGGTTCGTGCTCGACAAGAACACGGGGGCCACGTTTTTGGGCGGGCTTCTTTTCGGCGCGGGCTTCTTTTTGACATTCTACTTTTCGGTGGGTATCGCGGCGTTCAGGAAGGACGACAACGCGCACCTGCGGTATTTTCCGGAATTGATGAGCATTGCGGGAGCGTCAATTCCTGCGGCCCACGCGCTGGGAAGGATAGGGTGCCTCTTTGCGGGCTGCTGCTACGGGAAGCCCACGGACAGCTTTATAGGTATACACCTGGTGGACCTGCCGCATAAGACGATCCCCGTGCAGATATTCGAGAGCGTCTTCCTGTTTGCGCTTTTCGCGGTAATACTCATCCTCAACGTCAGGCTGGTAAAATTCAGGCTGGGGCTGCCGGTTTACATGGTGGCCTACGGTATCTGGCGCTACTTCGCGGAGTTTATGAGGGGCGACGACAGAGGCGGGTTTTTCATCAGGATATTCACGCCGTCGCAGTTCACGTCAGTGCTGCTGGTGGCGGGAGGCATTCTGCTGGGCGTCATTCTTTACAAGAGGTATTATGCAAGATCCCGGAGCTAAAACGAAAAAGATCGCGGTCAGAATAATACTTGCGGCGCTGATACTGGCTTGCGTCGCGATTGCCTTTGCGCGGCCTGCGTTCACGGGCAGCGAGGTGCACGACAATATTCTGGTGATACTCATCACAAGGCTGCTGGCAGGGGTTTACTTCCTGATCATCATCAAGGGGAGCGGCACGGACGTGTTTTCGGCGAGGCCCGCCAAGGAGTTCGGCAAGAGCCTGCTGCTCACGATTCCCGCCTTCCTGATCGCCCTCAACAATATGCCCATCATCTCTGCTATTGTCGGGAACTGCCGCGTCAATGACAGCGCTTTTTGGGTGTTGGTATTCGCGGCGGAATGCCTGGCGGTGGGCCTTTTTGAGGAGGCTGTGTTCAGGGGGCTGCTGCTTCCGTATTTTCTCAGGAGGTGCAGGACCAGGCTCCACGTCTTTATATGCGTCGCGGTGACAAGCTGCGTGTTCGGCCTCTACCATCTGTTCAACCTGCTGGAGGGAGCCTCCTTCGGCGCGGTCATAAGGCAGGTGGGATATTCGGCCCTGATCGGAGCAATGTGCGCCGCCGTGATGCTCATTACCGGCAATCTCATCGTCCCGGTTCTGATACACGGGATCTACAATTTCTGCGGCATGCTTTTTGAGACGCTGGGCGAGGGCTTCTGGTGGGACACGCCCACGATAATAATAACCGTGGCGCTGTCGGTGCTGACCGTCATTTTTTACGTCGTCGTGTTCGTGAAGCTGCCGCGGTTCAGGCTGGTTGAGCAGGTCCGGCAAGGGATGGAGGAGAGCGAGGGGTGAGATCCGGGCGCGCGTTCCGCGCGGGCTGCGTACTGTGAGTTATGGGCTTTGAGTTATGGGCTTTGAGTTATGGGACGCGAGTTATGGGACGCGAGTTATGGGTTGCGAGTTATGGGTTGCGAGCTGCGAGTCAGCCGGCTTTAGAAGAGTATTACCCGCGCAAACGCGCGCGGCGCAGCAGACTTGCAGGAAAGGGCGGATTGGTGTATACTTTAACCGGAGGGCGACGGGTTGCTGCCTTGCTCTCCGGCTTCTTATATACGCGGCAGCGCGTGGTA
>JAGDAX010000165.1 GCA_017848335.1 Clostridia bacterium
GATGAAATGAGGAAATGAGGCTGAAGCGGGCTGTTTCAACGGCCCGGACCTTTATAATTGATGCCCGTGAATCCGGACGCAGTCGCAGTTGATTGTGTCCGTTTTTTTTCGTTTTGATCCGCTTTTTCTGCTTGACGAAATTTTAAAGAGTGCTATAATATATAGCGAAAAGTGTAAACATTTTTACACTTTTGGGCGCGAATCGGCGCAGACGGCGGATTCACGCGGACGGCAGATCGGCGCGAGGGCGGCGGATTGTCGCGCAGACAAAGGAAAATGGCGATCGAGATGACGGAGCGGGATTTGAAGGACAGAAAAAACGCAAAACACGTCAAGGCGCTCAGGAGCAGCGGGCTTTTTGAGGGCTTGACGGACAGCGAGTTCGGGACGATTCTCGGGCAGGGCGAATTCAGGGAGCTTGGGCAGGGCGACTGCGCGGTTTCCGAAGACAGCCTGCGGTCGGGGATCGGCGTCGTGCTTTCGGGGGAGCTTCACGCGTTCAACAGAAGCGGAGGAAAATCGGCGGCGCTCAACAGGTTCTGCCGGGGAGACGTTTTCGGCGTCGCGACAATGTGGCGCTCAGGCGAGGCTTACCCCTCCTACGTGGTGGCCAAACGGCAGTCTGCTGTGTTCCTGCTGGACGAGAAGGCGGTGGAGGCGGCGATTGCGGGCATTCCCGGGTTTGCCCTTGCGTACGCGAGGTTTCTGACCGGCAGAATCAGGTTTCTCAACCGGAAGATCGCGGGCTTTACCTCCAGGAACGTGAAGGAGCGCCTCCTGCAATACGTCAGGATCAATTGCGGCGAGTGCGGCGGGCGGTTTGCGCTCAACGTTTCCGCTGCGGCAGACAGGCTGGCCGTCACAAGGCCGGCGCTTTACAATGCTTTGAAAGCCCTTTGCGATGAGGGTATCGTCGCGAAGGACGGAAAATACGTTTTTCTCGTTACCGGTGCCGGTGAAGAAAAGAATGCGGCGCCCGCGGGAATGAATTGACGGGAATTTCTTAACGGAGGATGATTTTTGATGAAAACTTTTAAGACGGTAAATATTTTTGAGACCGTGAAAGCTTCTGAGACCGCGAAAACTTCTGAGACGGTGAAAACGTTCAGGTCAGTGAAAGCGTTCAGGAAAGTCGCGGCGCTGCTTTTCGCGGCAATGATGCTGGCGGCGGTTATGGCTTCTGCAGGCTGCAGCGTGAAGGACGGTCCGGGCGCAAAATCCGGCGAGAAGCTGGAAAACGTCCGGGTGTTTGCGCTCAAGGGGCCCACGGGCCTCGGAATGGTGGGCCTGATGGACAAGGGCGAGAAGGGCGAGACCGCGAATTCCTACAAGGTGACCCTGGCGTCGAGTCCTGACGAGGTGACGGCTGAGGTTATTGCCGGGCGGTTTGAAATTGCCGCGGTGCCCGCCAATCTGGCTGCGGTGCTCTATAACAAAACCGAGGGCAAGGTGCTGCTGGCGGCGGTCAACACTCTGGGCGTGCTGTACGTGCTCGAGAATGGCGATACGATCCGCGAAATTGCCGATTTAAAGGGAAAAACCATCGGTGCGACAGGGCAGGGCTCCACGCCGCAATACGTGCTGGAATATATCCTGAGGGCCAACGGCCTCGAGCCCGGCAAGGACGTCACGGTGGAATACTACTCGGAGCACGCTGAGCTGGCTGCACGGATGGCAAGCGGCGACGTGGCTGTCGGGATGCTTCCTGAGCCCAACGTCACTTCGGTTCTCGTCAAGAACGCGGACGTGCGCATAGCTGTCGACCTCACGAAGGAGTGGGAAAAGTCCGACAAGAGCGGTTCGACGCTGACGCAGGGCACCGTGATCGTTTCCCGGAGCTTCGCGGAGGCGCACCCGGACCAGCTTAACGATTTTCTCAGGGAATACGGCGAGTCCGCGGCCTTTGTCAACGCCAACGTGAGCGAGGCGGCTGAGCTTGCCGAGAAGTTCGGCGTGGTGCCCTCCAAGGCCATTGCCGCGAAGGCGATCCCCAACTGCAACATCGTGACGTTCACGGGAAATGACGCGAAGGCCCGGCTTTCGGGCTTTCTCAAGGTGCTTTTTGAGGCGGACGCCAAGTCCGTGGGCGGGCAGCTGCCGGGGGACGATTTTTACTATATGGGGTATGCGGGATAAGGGCGCGCGGCGCACTCTGGTCTCTGGCATCCGCGCAGCGTATTGAGCCTCTCACTGAGGACGCTGACGCGTGAACCGTCCGCGTCTCAAAATGCAGACGCGGAATCCTATTCACCAGTCAGGGGACTCGTAACGCGCGCGGGCCTCCGGCCTCCAGCCTCTTGCCTCTAGCATTACCCCTGGCGCTAACAACAAACCATGAAACAACTGAGCCTCAAAAAACAAATACTCTGGTACGGCCTCGGCCTCCTTTTCATTATCGCGCTTTGGTGGGGAATCAGCCTTGCTGTGTCGAACCAGGTTGTGCTGCCTGATCCGGCGGCGGTCGCGAAGGCATTCCTGCGCCTTGCGGGCACTGCGGATTTCTATCTTGCTGTGCTCAGGAGCATGGCGGGAATCCTGTGCGGATACCTTGCGGGGAACGTGGCGGGGCTCGTTCTGGGCGGCCTTTCGGGCCTGTCCGAGCGGTTTTACGCATTTATGCGCCCGACAATGACCCTCATCAAATCCACGCCCGTCGCGTCATTCATCATATTGGTGCTCATCTGGGTCGGAAAGACCGGTACGCCGGCGTTTACCGCCTTTCTGATAGTGCTGCCGGTGGTGTGGCAGACGGTGTCCTCGGGAATGCGTTCCGCGGACAGGAAGCTTCTCGAGGCGGCAGAGGTTTTTCGCCTTTCTGCAGGCAAAAAGCTCAAATACATCTACGTCCCGGAGGCCTACCCGGTGTACGTGGGGGCGAGCCTTACCGCGATGGGTTTTGCCTGGAAGGCAGGCGTGGCGGCTGAGGTGCTTGCCGGCGGAATGAAGACGCTGGGCGGCAACATCTATTCCTCGAAAATTGTCCTTGAGATACCGGAATTGTTCGCCTGGACGTTCACGGTCATCCTGCTGAGCCTTGTTATCGAGCTTTGCGCGGGAGCTGTGCTGCGGAAAATATTAAAGAGGGGGAAGCTTCCTTCGGGCAGGCCTTCCGCGAATCCGGGGGAGGTGGCGGCAGAATGAAACACGGACGTTCAAAGGGCAGGAAACGCGCTTCCGGCGCGGCACTCAACGCTTCCGGCGCGGCAGTCAACGATCCCGCGCAGAAGGGACGCGGGGCTTCCTCGTGCTCTGAGCGCGGCAATGCCTCCGGCCTTGAAAAAGTGCCTTCGACGGATCTTGAAAACGTGCCTTTCGCGAGCTTCGAGGGCGTGACAGTGCGGTTTGACGGCAAGACCGTCATCGACGATCTCAGCTTTTCGCTGGACGGCCCGGGAATATACCTTCTGGAGGGACCGTCGGGCTCCGGGAAGACCACGGTTCTGAGGGTGCTTGCAGGGCTGGAAAATGCTTACGAGGGCAAACGTTTTGTGAACGGGAAGGTCTCTGTCATTTTCCAGGAGCCGCGGCTTTTTGAGGACTTCAGCGTTCTGGAAAACGTCATGCTTGCCGTTGATCCCAAAAAGCGGGGCGTCACAAGGCGCGAAGCCGAGGCGGTGTGCGCGGGTATTCTCGGGAGGCTGGGCCTGGGCGCCGAGCTCTCCAAGAAGGCGGGCGAATGCTCCGGAGGCATGAAGCAGCGCGTGGCCGCGGCAAGGGCGCTGGCGGCGGAGCCGGACGTACTGCTGGCGGACGAGCCGTTTTCGGCTCTTGACGAGGACAACAGAAGGACGGAGGCAGAGCTTCTCGCGGAAATATCTTCGAGCTGCATCGTTCTCATTGCGACACACGGCGGCGAAGGGCTTTTCGGGGAGGAAGCGGTCAAAGCGAGAATAAGGCTGGATATGCCCGGGTGAGCGTTTCCGGGGCCTTTTCGGGCGCGCTGTTCATCCCGGGTGAAATACGGGGCGAAATACTTGTTTTAACTGTTTTTGATCTGCGTGTCTTGTTGACGGTCCGGGTCGGTTTTTCCGGCGGAAGGGCCGTTTTTTTATGCAGCCTTTTTCGCCGTTTTTTTGCCGTTTCGGCCGTTTTTTTGTTCTCTCCCCCCTTTTAGTTTCGGAAAAAAAGTGGTACAATATCTCTGCGACTAAGGAAATTGCTGAAGGCGTCCGCAGGGACACGGCCGGGCGTCTCGCGAAGGCTTCGTGCGCTCCGCAGTCAGGCACCCGAACACACCGGATTCGCGGACAGGACGCAAAACGGATTACAAATTAAAGCGCGGAAGCATTGAAAGGAACACAAATGTCTAAATCAAAGCGCAAATTCCCGGGCAGACTTTTCGGCTACAGCAAAAAGCAGGTCAACGCCGCCATGGAGTCGGCCGGGAAGGAAATAACCGATTTAAAGAGCGAGGCGGACGCCCGAAATTTACAGATCGAGAGCCTTTCGCAGAGGCTTGCGGAGCTCGAGGAGGAGAGGAATTTCCTCCGTGAAGAGGCCGCCGCCGCGCGACGCGAAAAGGATGCGATCGCCAAGGTGCTCGTGGACGCCCAGAGGCGCGGGGACGAGATCATCGATACCGCCGTGCAGAACGCGGAGAGCGAGACGGCAAGGCTTTCGGTACACGCCGACAAGGTGCGTTCGAAGATTTCAAGCCAGGTGTCCGTGGTGAGGAGCATTGAGGACGCTTCATACGATTACGTAAGGGCGATCATTGACCAGCTCAAGGCCTCTGCCGACAGATTCGAGCAGGAGATCATGGATACAGTGGACGAATCCAGGCGCAGCGCGGATGAATTCCTTGACGAGACCGAGGCGGTGCTGGACGTCGATTATTTCGGCGAGGCCGGCGTGGAAAGACCTTCCGCCGCGGCCAAAGCGGACGCGGAGACCGAAGCAGACGAGGACGCGGATGCGGATTCGGGCAAGGAGACAGGCTCTGCGGAAACACCGGAGACTCAGGAGGACGGCTCCGAAGTTTCGGGAGCCGCGGATGCACCCGCAGCCGGCGGAGAGGACAGCACAAATTCCTCCGGCATGAGCCGCGGCGCGGATGAAATGCCTGCCTTCCAGAGCTCGGACGAGGCGGCGCAATACTTCAGGGTCATCAGGGCCTGAGGCGCCGGATTTCGCTTTTGAGCGGGATTTCGCCGTCTGAGCCGGATTTCGCTTTTGAGCGGGATTTCGCCGTCTGAGCCGGACGTCGCTTTTTGAGCGGGAGTGAGCCCGATAAGGCGCGGCCGGCGGCTGCAAAAGCCCGGCTGCCGCAAAACACAAGGGCCGCGGAAACCGGCCGCAAAACCAACTGCCGCGGCAGCCGACCGAAAAAACTAATGCCGCGGCCGCCAATCGAAAAACCCTCTAACTAAGGAGAACTAAATGACTAATTCACAGACAACGTCACCCAAAAAAGACAAGAAAAAAGTCGACGCCAGGAAGCTTATCGTGCGCATCGTTTGCATTTTCCTGGCATTTTCCATGGTGGCTTCCACGCTGCTGTTCGTGCTTTTTTACATTTTCAGCTGAAATTAAGCCGGCAGAATTACAATTACCGTGTGATTATTGATCAAATAGATTCTTGTGCGGACGTCGCAGATTTCGCGGAACTGATAATTACCGCGGAGCTGACGCTTTTCGCGGATGTGACAATTACTGCGGAGCTGACGCTTTTCGCGGATGTGACGTTTATCGCGGACGCGGCGGAACCCGCAAGGCGCCGTGCTGCGCAAGCTTACCGGTTTAGCAGAACAGATCTAACAGATTTCGCAGATTCCAAGGAGACGCAGAAGTTATGGGAGCGATTCTCGCGAGTGGCAACGGATTTACCACTTTCATAACCGAATATTTCGGGATTGATTCCGTGCTCGACATTTTCCTGATCATTCTTGATATCGCCATAATCACGTTTTTGATTTATGAGACCATCAAGATCTTCAAGGGAACCAGGGCTTTTGCGCTGCTTAAAAGCATATTGCTCATACTGGTGCTGTCCTTCATCGCGAGACTGCTGAACCTGAACGCGGTGTCGTCATTGCTGAGCGTTATTCTGAACGTGCTGCCGGTGATGGCGGTGGTGCTTTTCGCGCCCGAAATCAGGAAGCTTCTCGAGGATCTGGGCAACCGCAAATTCACGGACGTTATCCGCAATATTTTCAGATCGGGGGGCGCCGAGAGCGAGCAGCGCAAGAAGGCCACTCTCGGGATGATCAACGAGACTGTGACAGCGGTGGAAAAAATGTCCGGCACCAAGACGGGCGCTCTTATCGTGTTCGAACGCAAAAACAGTATAGCGGAGTGGGATTCGCAGGGGACGCTGCTGGACGCGGACGTGTCGTCGCGGCTTCTCGAGCAGATTTTCGTCAAGAATACGCCCCTCCACGACGGTGCGGTGCTGGTGCGGGACGGCAAGATTTACGCCGCCCAGTGCGTGCTTCCGAATACCAGGAATAAGAACATCAGCCGTGAGCTCGGCACCAGGCATATGGCCGCAATAGGCGCCAGCGAGGAGCTGGACTGCGTGGTCGTGGTGGTTTCCGAGGAGACGGGCACCGTTTCCTGCACCGAGGGCGGCAAGATCTACAGGGGACTGGACGCGGAGGCTCTGCGCAAATTCCTTGAGGAGAAGCTCCTTCCCGAGGAAGACGGCGACGCCGGCAAGGGCGGCGGTCTCAGGAAGCTGATCCGCAAAATATTCAAAAAGAAGGAGGCCGGCAAGGATGTCGAAGTTTCTGACGAAAGCTAAAAGTATCCTATCGCGCAGGTTTGTGCTGATAATCCTGTCGGTCCTCATGGCCATCGTGGTCTGGCTGCTGGTAATGGACGCCACCAACCCCGTCACCGAAATGACGGTATCCGTGGACGTGGTCTTCGAGAACTTTTCGATGCCCGCCCAGAGGCAGCTGTCCCTGGTGTCCGAGCTGGGCGTCGTGAACGCGGAGGTGAAGGTCTCCGGACGGCAGAGCCTCATAAACAAGCTCCTCCCCAGCGACATCACCGTCAAGGCGGATTTCTCCAAAATCAAGGACACCGGCAGCACCTATCTCACCGTGGATCCGCCGGTCTGCTCCAAGATGGGCATCAAGATCGTGGACTATTATCCCAAGGAATTCGCCGTCAGCTACGACCGCAAGATGGAAATGTACCTCCCCGTGAGGCTGAACTACAGCGACGGGATACTCAAGAACGGCTACGAGATAATCTCGGCCACCACCGAGCCGGAGTCCATTCCCGTGAGCGGCTTTGCCACCGAGATAGAGAACCTCGAATATATCGTGGTCAACCTGTCCGAGAATATATCCAACGAGAGCGTGGACAGCGACAAGACCCTCACCCTTATCGGGCGCTTCATGAGCAACACGGGGGCCGACCTCACCGCCAATTTCGAGACCGAGAAGATCACCGTAAAGATCGACGTGGCCAAGCGCGTGCCCGTCATGTATTCGGTTACCGGGTATCCGGCGGACGACTACTTCCTGGCGGGAGAGATCTGCGACTGTGAGGACGTGCTTCTTGACGGCAACACGCAGGACCTTCTCGACATCAAATTCATCGACCTGGGCACCATCGACATCAGCGGCATCACCGAGGACGTCGTCAAGACCTTCAAGATTGCGGACCTCATTTCGCCGCGCCTTTACACCGCGGGCTCGTCAAGCCGCCTCACCGAGATCAACGTTTCCCTGAAAGTCGGACAATACGAGACGAGGGTTTACGAGATCGACTGGGACAGCATTACCCAGGCGGGCCGCAATGACGACCTGTTCACCTACGTGATCACGCTGGACGAAGCGATCACTGCGCCCAACGGAAACCTGCTGGTGACCTTGAAGGGCCGCAGCGAGGATCTGGACGACATCACCGACGCCACACTCAAGCCTGCCATCGAGCTTCCCGCGGAGGGCATTTACCGCAACCGCAACATCACCTTCGTGATACCGGACAGCGTGGAGCTTATCGGCGAGTACCTTGCTGATATTATCGTGCAGCGCATCCCGCAGGCCACCGAGATCCCGACAATACCGTCCTCGCCCTCGCCAAGTGACGACGCCTCCCTGACGCCGGGCATCACGGAGACTCCTTCAGGCGAGACGCCGACGCCCGGTGACGAGACCGAAACGCCTTCCGGCACCGAGAATCTGACGGAGAGCCCCACGGAATACAACACAGAAGAACCTACCGGCGAGAACCCCACTGATGAAGGTCACGGGGACGATCGCACGTGACGCTTTACATTGCGCCGCGTTTGTGATATCCTCTCACAGGTGAAATAACCCCAAGCTCCTTCGGGGGCGACCGGTTCTCATGCAACGGAATTTTGTGAACCCCGTCAGGTCCGGAAGGAAGCAGCGGTAAGCGAACCCTTTCGTGTGACGTGAGCAAACCGGCCGCTTCCCCGAAGGAGTTTGGTTTTTTTGGGAGGATCGTATTTAGCGCTCGTTAGCCGCGCAGCATATTGAGCCCCTCGCTAAGCACGCCTACGCGTGAATCGTTCGTCTCTCAAAATGCATACGCGGAATCCGATTCATTAAGCAGCTGCCGAAGCCTCTGGCCTCTGGCATTATAGCGCCACAAGATAAACTTAGATTACCGGAGAAAAATATGGATTACATTGCCCTATACCGAAAATGGCGCCCCATGACCTTCGACGACGTGGTCGAGCAGGGAAGCGTCGTTACCATCCTCAAAAACACGGTTAAGTCCGGACGCATCGCGCATGCGTATCTTTTCTGCGGAACAAGGGGAACCGGCAAGACTTCTATCGCCAAGATTTTTTCCAGAGCAGTAAACTGCCTGTCGCCTCACGACGGAAACCCCTGCAATCAGTGCGAGATATGCCGGGGGATCATTGACGGGAGTCTGTTGGACGTGTCGGAAATTGACGCGGCCTCCAACAGCGGCGTTGAAAACGTGCGGTCGATCATTGACGAGAGCAGCTATCAGGCCACCCGCGCCGAGTACAAGGTCTTCATAATCGACGAGGTCCACAACCTGTCCACGCCTGCCTTCAACGCGCTTCTCAAGACGCTCGAAGAGCCGCCTGAGAAGGTCATTTTCATTCTTGCGACCACGGAGGCCCAGAAGATCCCGGTCACCATCGCTTCACGGTGCCAGCGCTTCGACTTTAAGCGGATTTCGCGGGAAGGTATTATCGGGCGGCTGGAGGAGATCTGCCACAGCATGGAGCTCGATTACGAGGAGGGCGCTCTCCGGCTCATTGCCACCAAGGCGGACGGCGGTCTGAGGGACGCGATAAGCCTTCTCGATCAGACTATTTCCTATTCTCAGGGGAAAATCACGCTTGCGGAGGCCCGCAGGGCAGTGGGCTCGGTGGACTCGGAGATTCTCGAGAGCTTCGCGAAGGCGATTATTTCCAGGGATAGCTTCGGGGTGCTCAGCCTCACGGACTCGGTTTTTTCCGGCGGCGGCGACCCCTCCAATTTCATCGGCGACCTTATCGAGCTGATGCGCAACCTGATGATCATACTGTCCACCCGCAATCCGAAGCAGTTCCTTTACGAGGAAAACGACGACCTGGAGCGGCTGAAGGAGCTGGCCTCCGGAACGAACCTCAAGGAGCTGACGATGCTCATCAGGGAGCTTTCCGGGCTCGAGAATTCCCTCAAGTGGTCCGTCCAGCGCAAGATCCTTTTCGAGGCGGGCATGCTTTCTCTCTGCGACAGAAGCTGGGGCAAGGACTCCGAGCTTTCCGACAGAATACAGGTGCTCGAACGCGACGTGGCGGACCTTGTCAACCGCGGCATCAAGGTGGCAGTATCAGGCGCAGCAAGGAATCGCTCAAAGGACGGCGGTGCGTTGGCGGTCACAGAGGACGAGCCCTCCGGCGATGACGGGAATGAGCCCGCTAAGGAAGACCCCCCTGTCTCCGTCGAGGACCTCACCTCGGACGTTGTACGGAGCCTCAAGCCGGTGGATTCCGCGGACTGGAACGACTATATTTCGGACGTCAGCCGTCAATACGGCGGCGTCGCCAGCATTCTCAACACCCAGTGCAGAAACGGCTACGTCATAGGCGGCACCCTCTTTATCCCTCTTACGACCTACCCGTTTGTGCGCATGATTTCCGGCGAAGCCCGCAAGAAGGCGCTCGAGACCGCAGCGGCCGAGACCTTCGGAAGCAGCCTCACCGTGTCGGTGCTCACCGAGGAGGAATTTTTCCGCGAAGCCCCGGAGCTTCTTAAGCGCGGGGAGTCAGCCGAAACCGGGGCCGATGCCTTCGACGATCTGGGCGACAGGCTGGATAAATTCGCCCGCGACAATGACATCCCCTTCGGCGAGGCCCCCGCGGAGGCCCCGGCGCCTGAAGACCGGAGCGACGGGATGACCTTCCCGGACAGCGTTTTTGACATCGACAGCGAGGAGGGCTTCGAGGACAACGGCGCCGGCGGAGGAGGGTATTCCTTTGAACCCGTGAGAAGCGGAACGAGTGATGTATCCGCCGCAAGCGACGCGGGTGATGGGTCCGCAGCAAGCGACGCGGGTGATGGGGCTGCAGCAAGCTTCGCAACTGATGGATCCGCAGCGAACGGGCTGTCCTTTGTTGAATTCGGTGCGAACGATTCCGCCGCGGAAGGCGCAGGATACGGCGAAGATTTCACCTCCGGCACACGCAATAATTTCCGCGAAGAGTCTTACGGCGACGCGCACTATACCGGGGACAGCGACGGCTCAATGTACGGCGGCGATGAGGATTGACCGCTGAGGGAGCGCCGGATAAATGCACTTTCCGCAAGTATGGACAACGATTATTGCTGTTGAACCGACACTCACTTAAAGGGTATGAAGCTGCCGGACGGCTTGATAATCTTTTTTCAGTGTCAACTGATTTCATTGGAATTTGTATCGCATTAGCACACAGCTGCTATTTCAGAAAGGCATTCAACATATGAGCAATAATCCACGCTGCTTATACAATAACACCTTTGAAGGGTTCATCGCCGAGAGTGACAGATCGGTTTTGGGGGAATTGATTGAAGCGTTTCACGGAGCCGCGCTTACAACTGCAATTGAGGCTTTTAGAGGCGAAATAATCATTATGCGAGACGTCTTGTCACAGTTTGATGACAAGGACGGTCGCATTATTTTTGAGTACAATATTCCTCGACTTGGTAAGCGGATAGACGTGGTCCTGCTCTGCAGTGGTATCATTTTCTGTCTTGAATTCAAAGTCGGTGAGTCGCACATACTCGAGGCTGATGTCGACCAGGTGCTTGATTACGCACTTGACTTGAAAAATTTTCATAAATTCAGTGAAAACAAGATAATTGTTCCTGTCCTCGTCGCAACTGAATATTCTGCCTTTTCGACAACGATTCGGATGTCCGGATATGACAAAAAAGTCGTAAATCCGTTGGTAACAGGCAAGACCAATCTTTACGGTGTTATTGAGAAAACTTTAAGCGCCTTCCCGAATGAAGAGCCTGTGAATCCAAACTGGATTATCAGCCCGTACGCTCCAACTCCCACTATTATAGAAGCCGCAAGAACGCTTTATGAAAATCACTCAGTTGAAGACATAACCAGGCATGAAGCGGATGATGTTTCCACAGACAGAACGATTTCGTATATTCTTGACGTAATACATAGGAGCAAGGATCATAAAGAAAAAAGCATTTGTTTCGTTACCGGTGTTCCCGGCGCCGGAAAGACGCTTGTCGGTCTCGACGTTGCCATAAAACAAACGTATCAAGGACACGATAGTCCTGTAGAAGATGAAACAGCCACCTACCTTTCCGGAAACGGTCCGCTCATGGCTGTGTTGACGGAGGCGCTTGCGCAGGACAATTACAAAAAGAGCCAGGCAAAGAAGGATAAAAAGAAGCTGTCAGATTCACGGCGGGAAGTCAGCGAGTTTATCCAAATAATACACAGATACCGCGATAATATGTTGGCCAAAATAAAGAACCCCGTGGAAAACGGAATTCTCGAGATAGATCCCGACAAGGCGGTTAAAATGGCTAAAGCAGGCTTTGGCGAGATAGATCCCGTTGTTATATTTGATGAAGCACAGAGGACATGGACTCAAAAAAGGCTTGCCGATTATCTGAAGAGAGGCGGAACATTTGGAAACAAACTGAAGGTTCCGAATTTTCCTGTTTCTGAAGCTGCTTTTTTGATTTGGTCTCTTGATCAACGGGAAGAGTGGGCAACCATTGTCTGTCTTGTCGGCGGCGGTCAGGAAATCAATACCGGTGAGGCTGGAATATCCGAATGGATCAAAGCGATCAACGAACACTTCCCGTATTGGAAGGTGTATATCTCACCCAAATTGACAGATCCCGAGTATGCCGAGGGAAAAGTAAACGAACTGCTTAAAAACAACTTAAATGTAACGTATTCCGACGATTTGCATTTGGCAGTGTCTCTTCGTTCATACAGAACTGAGAAGCTGTCCGCATTCGTCCATGCTTTGTTATCGTTTGACTCAAGTGCTGCTGAGCTGTATTTGGAGATAAAAGACAGGTACCCGATTGTCCTTACAAGGGATATGGCGAAAGCCAGAAAATGGATTCATGAAAAGGCGCTCGGCACTGAGCGTACGGGAGTCCTCGTAACAAAGGAATCTGCCCGCTTCAAACCGCTGGCGATACATATACTGCCCCCGGATGAAGACGACGCCGTTCACTGGTTCCTTGAAGACAAAACAGATACCAGATCATCGAACTATCTTGAAGATGCGGCTACTGAAATTCAGGTCCAGGGACTGGAACTCGATTATACCTGCCTTCTCTGGGATGCGGATATGAGATACGAAAACGGCACGTGGAAGTTTTACACGTTTAACGGTAAAAACGCCTGGAATGAACTTAAAGACGACACAGAAAGCAAGCAGGATCGCAGGAAGTACATGCTGAACGCTTATAGGGTTCTGCTTACGCGAGCTCGCGCGGGAATGATTATCTGCATTCCTTCAGGAAATTCCAATAAGACTCCGACCGGATTTTGGGAAGACAGTACGCGTCTGCCTGAGTATTATGACGGAACGTATAGCTATCTAAAAGGTTTGGGAATCGAAGAAGTTTAAGTGGATGCTGAGTTAACTGATATGTATCAGCGAGCTTTGGCCAAAATGATATGTAATCGCGTTTAATTGAGCGAGAGTAGCAAGGGAGCAATGCTGGGGGGCTGCGTTTATGACTGAACTTGAGACAATGCAGCGGGCAAAGATGTATCTGGATAAACTGGCGAACGGGATCGATCCCGTCTCTGACAAACCGGTTCCTGATTCAGACTGTATAAACCACGTGAGAATATCACGGTGCCTGTTTTATGTGTCGGGTATTCTCGGGAAACTGATAGAAGAAGGCGGCGCTGTTAAAAAACGTCCGAAAACAAAAAAAGCCGGGTTTAATGTAACCGGAAACGAACTAACAGGATACCGGATTGATACAACACCGATTCCGATAAGCGAAATCACAAAGAGAATAAACGCCCTTGTTGACGCAGAAGAAATGACGCAGCTAAAGTACTCCAGCATTACTTCATATTTGATGCAAAACGGATTAATCACAGAAGAACAAAACGACGACGGGAAAAAAGCAAAAGTGCCTACAGACAAAGGCAGGTCAATCGGTATTTCCAGAGAAGAAAGAATCGGAACGAACGGCAATTATTATGTTACGGTATATAATGCTGAAGCACAAAAGTATATTTTGGACAACATGAGTGCGATTATCGAAATCAATAACGCCTCCCGAATCAGTTCCGGGACAGCCGGTCTTCAAGGACAACCCTGGACAGATAATTATGATGAGGTTCTGACAGACTTATTTAATAAGAGGGTTCCTCTTTCGGAAATCGCAATTACTTTAAAACGCACAGAAAACGAGGTTCTTGCCCGTCTTAAATGCCTGGGGGTTACTAAAGGCTGAAAAGCAATGCTTTAGGAGGCTGTAAATGGCTCTGATCAAGTGTCCGGAATGCGGCAGTTCAATATCAGACAAGGCGAATAAGTGTCCACACTGCGGACTTCCTTCTGCATACTTTGACGGCAGGAAGGACAATGCTGTCTCTTCTGTTAATTATTCAAACATCAGAAATATCCTGATTTCGTTTGATTCTGACTACAGTTCTCTGTTTTCCTCCGACAATTACATCACTCACCGTGACGTTGAGCATCTGCTTGAGGTATACGGTGACTATTACTCCACGTTGAGCAATCAGATGGTTTTTCAGTATGTTTGCAACAATTCGGGTAAACTCCATATCGATACTGATTCCATGAAGCGTTTTCTCAGAAGAATGCTTCAGCTTGAAGAGAGTGTTACCGTACACAATTCGACGTACGTTGACGACGTGCTTTTGCGTGAGGCCGAATACTTTGACTGTATTTTGAGGGATATTGACCCGTCAATAAAGCTTGATGAAGAGCAGCGCCGAGCCGTTATCACGGATGATGATTACTGTCTTCTGGTGGCAGGTGCAGGTGCCGGGAAGACAACGACAATGGCCGCAAAGGTCAAATACCTTGTCGAGAAGAAACATATAAATCCGGAAGAAATAATAGTTATTTCCTATACCAACAAAGCAATCGGCGAATTAAAAGAGCGCATCAACAAGCGCCTTGGCATTCCGGCAAAGATCTGCACGTTTCATGCTTTTGCATTTGAAATTGTTAAACGTTTTTCTGCGGAGCCTCCTGAAATCAATTTCTCATCTTATCAAATAGTATTTGAAATGCTTGAAAAGTCCATATTCAACAACAAGCAGCTGATGAGAAATCTGGTATTGTTTCTCGGCTACTACTTTGACCTGACAGAAGACGTATTCAAGTTCGATAATCTGAATCAGTACCACGCTTTCAAGGCGTCGCAGGATTACGAAACTCTGAAAAGCGGACTCGGAGAGTATGTTAAGAAAGTGGAATCCCAGCGTTCAAAGCACAGCAAGACGCTGACAGGAGAGTATCTTCGTTCCGTTCAGGAGGTTCAGATCGCGAATTTTCTGTATCTTAACGGGCTTGATTATGAGTATGAACGTGCCTATCCTCAGTCGTTACTGTCAAGAAACAAAAAATATACACCTGATTTCTACATCTTCCAGGGAGAGCACACTGCCTGGCTCGAGCATTACGCGCTCACGGAAAGCGGCTACAGCAACGTATTTACGCCGTCACAGATCGCCAAATACAAAAAAGCTATAAGCGACAAACGCGAGCTGCATAAAAGCTGCAAAACCACGCTTATTGAAACGTGGTCGTTGTATAATGATCGGCGTCCGCTTTTAGACCACCTTCGGGAATCACTTGAACGTGAGGGCTTTGTGCTGAAGCCGCGCGACCTTACAGAGGTTTACAAAAAAATCGTTGAGACAGGTAAAGACAAGTATGTTTACCGGCTCATATTCTTTATGATGAACTTCATAGAGCAATACAAAACCTGCGGTTATGATGCCGGCGGATTCGATATACTTCGTACCAAGACCGACAATTCCCGTTCACGGCTTTTTATTGATATAGCAGAGGCGGTGTACAATCACTATCAATCGGTGCTGAAGCAGCGGAATGAAATTGATTTCGCCGATATGATAAATGATGCTCACTTCTATCTTCACGAGATTGAGAAACAGAATATTGAACTGCCGTATAAATACATAATCATAGATGAGTTTCAGGATATTGCCCGTCAACGTTTCAATTTGACAAAGCGACTGTCTGAAATAACAAAAGCAAAGGTTGTCGCTGTCGGGGACGACTGGCAGTCGATCTATGCTTTTTCCGGTTCGGATATAACGTTGTTTACGAAGTTTCTCGAACTGATGGGCTCCGGAACAGAGATGAAGATCACCCATACCTACCGCAATTCTCAGGAGCTGATAAACATGGCCGGAGGATTTGTTCAGAAGAATTCTACTCAGATCCGGAAGCAATTGATTTCAACTAAGCATCTTGACAACCCGATCGTTATCGAAGCTTTTGACGACAGCTTCAAGCCTATGAAAGCTTTAGCGGAAACCGTTGAAAACATAATCGGCAAAATCGTAGCTGAATTTGGCGAAGGGTCATCAATATTGCTTGTCGGTCGTTACAACTACGATATGTACAAGCTTTACAACGCCGGCGGCTTCAGTGAGCTGCCGAACAACAGGGTTAAATCTGAAAAGTATCCCAATGCCAACCTGACTTTTATGACAGCTCACAGCGCAAAGGGTCTGGGGTACGACAATGTGATTCTGATCAATATGTTCGAAGGCAAGTTCGGTTTTCCGTGTCAAATTGAAGATGACCCGATTATTAAGCTTGTAACGTACGAAGACAAAAGTATGCCGTATGCTGAAGAGAGGCGACTTTTCTACGTGACCTTGACCAGAACGAAGAACCGGGTCTATATTGCGACGCCAAAACACAGGCCGTCAAGGTTTCTCGTTGAACTAATCAAAGATTATCATCTGCCTCACGACCAGGACATCAATATGGAAACCGTTGACCTGTTCAATTTAAGATGTCCGGTTTGCAGCTTTCCGTTGAAATATGAATTCAATAAAAACTACGGGCTAAACCTCTGGATTTGTTCAAACGAACCGGAAATATGCGATTTTATGACCAACGACCGTGTGCACAAGCACGATATTTTCAAATGTCAAAAGTGCAAGGACGGATATATGATAGTAAAAATGAATCAAGCTAACGGAAACGTGTTCTACGGGTGCACGAATTATTTCAGAGATTCCGATCGTTGCACCAATATGATTCCGTTGCCAAAAAATCCGGTTTGAATCACTTGTGATTCAAACCGGATTTTCTGTAATTCAAGATATTCACCGACATTGACCCGTATTCGCGGCATCCGCGGCATCCGCGGTATTCGCGGCATTCGCTGTATTCGCGGCATCCGCGGAATCGATCCGCTTCCGCAAGCTCAATCTTTGTCCGCAAATATCAATCCGCAAACACAAAATCAATCCGTTTCCGCAAGCTCAATCCACGTCCGCAAACTCAGTCCCCGTTCACCTCAAAAGACCGCACGATGACCCAGTTCATTTCGGAGCTGTTGCCTCCGCGCACGCGCACGTACCGGCCGGAGATGCCTTCCGGCTCGAGGACGATCGTGCTCCCCAGCTTGCCGGATGCGATCTTGGTCCAGCTTGTGCCGTCCTGCGAGTATTCCACGAGGGAAGTTACCAGTGCATCGCGGCCGCTGAGCCCCGTCTTGATCTCGATCTTCCTGATTTCGGTCACCCTGCCGAGGTCGAGCCCGATGTAGCCCTTGCCGTCAGGCGCCTGCGACAGCGCTCCGGCGGTCCAGAAGAACGTGGAGTCGTTCTTGTCGGTGATATTGTCGAGGGTGTGATTCTCGTAGGCGTTCATGTTGCTGATGGGGATCGGCACGAACGTGACGTCCAGCCCCAGCCCGTCAATAATGTCATTTATGCGCTTCTGCCCGTTCTCGAAAAGCGGCGTGAGCACGTCGGGGCTGACGATGGCGCTGTTCCCGCGAATAGTGGCTCTCACGGTGTTGACGTCGTCCAAAAGCGGCAACGCACCGGCTTGCTTGTCCTCAAGGGATCTGCCGGCATCTCCGTAAAGTATGTCAAGCTTCAAAAGAGCGACGGCGGTCCTGGCGTAGCAGACGGTCTTCTCGATCCACCGCTCTGCGTCCTTGACGAAGCTTGGGTCGGCCTTTGCCTTCAGCGTATCGAGTGACGCGACAATACCTTCCATTTTTGCGATGAGCCCGTTCATTTTTTCGGCGTCAGCGGTTCCCGCGAGGTAGGCGCTCACGTCGTCCTTCAGCGAGAAGGCGGATTTGTAATTGTTGATAGCCGACGCGCGCATGATTTCCTCAAAGACGAGATATTCGTCGGTGCACTCGGGGTAGAGGAGCTTCGCGGCGGCTGCCATTGACGCATCCGGGTCGTAGCCCTCCATATCCCACAGGAAGTCGGCGGTGGTGTACAGCGGCGCCATTGACGCGTAGCCCTGATTCATCGGGTTGGCCACGAGCCCCACAACGTTCTTGTTCAGGTCGCTGCTGAGATTCTCGCAGGGGCCCAGGAAGAGATTGTCGGACATCACGTCGTTCACGGGGTAGTTCCACCAGATGAACACCTTGCGGTTCAGCTTGCGGGTGATATTCGTGAGATGGTTCGTCCTGATGGACTGCGGGACCACGCCGTTGCCGGTCCACATCATCATGATTTTTTCGTTGAGCAGCGGCGCGATGGTGTCGGTGTAGCCCGTGAGAAATGCCGAGCAGTATTCCGGCGTGATCGCGATAAGGTCCTCCGCCCCGTCGTGCTTCTCGATGAAGCGCGTCTGAAAATCGTTAAGGAGCTTCGCGTGCCCCTCGGCGTTCAGCGTCGGAATGTCATCCAGCAGCAGTGCGAAATTCCGCACGCCGATACCGTACATCGACTCGCACTTGTCGAAAAGCACCTTGAGGTCGTTCTCGTAGCCGGCGGCCAGGTCAATGTCCAGCCCGGGGGAAATCGCATACACGAATTTGACCTTGTTGAGGGAGGCTGCCGTGACCAGCTCTTTGAGCCGCGCGATCTCCGCGTCCGTGTAAAGGTCTCTCCACTGCGCCCTGTGCTTTGCGTCGTCCTTCGGCGCGTAAACGTACGTGTTCATATTGGTGCGGCCCATAAATTTCATCAGATCCAGCCTGAATTCGTGGGTCCAGGCAACGCCGTAGAAGCCCTCGATGACGCCCCTGTAGGCCACGTCGGGCTCTTCGTTCAGATGCATTTCGGGAAGGCTGCCGTCCGCGGCAATGCGTGACACCTTCGACAGCGCTCTAAAGACACCGGTTTCTCCGGATGCGGTAATTTTCATATTCTTCCCCTCAATATCAAGTCTGAATGCCTCCTCGGGCATGGTTTGGTCGATTGCAACCTCCGCCTTGACTGTGCCTTCGCCTTTGCGGGCAAGTCCGATCCCGAGAAGAGCAAACGACGCGCTGTAAGGCTCCGCGGAGTCCGCAAGCTCTATGAAGCCGTCGTAAGTCACCGCGGGGACAGGCGGCTCTGCGGTCGGGTCGGCGGCAGGATTGCCGGACGGGTTGCCTGACGTATTGCCGGACGGGCTGCCGGGCGTGTTGGCGGTGCATCCCGAAAGAACAAAAGCCGCCGAAATCAGAAGAACGGTAACCGTGAAGGCAATTTTGCGGAGAGAATGCCCGCGGCTTACGGTATCGTCGGTAAAAGTGTCGCGGGCGTTAGCTTTAATGACGTTAGGTGCGTTCGTTTTAATGATATCACGGGAATTCATTTTAAAAGCGCTGCGGGAGTTCATTTTAAAAACGCTGCGGACGTTCATTTTGCGGATGAATGCGTTCAGGTTCGATAATTTCATGACATAAGACCTCGCTGAAACCGGTTTTAGGTATTTTCTGGTATTGGAACCGTTTTGACAACCTTCAAGATGAATTATATAAAAAAGGTGCGGGGATTGTCAATTTTTGCGCACGCACGCGCACGCAACGCGCACGCAAGCACACAGGCACACGAGGTGCGGTCTATTGGGACGGAAAGGTTGCCGGTTTCATTAACGCACGCGCACGCAGGCACACGAGGTGCGGTCGTATCCGTATTTGACTCTCGCCTCATTGCAGCCCATGCGCGCTGATTCTTCTCGCGCAAGGGTTTTTGAGGAAGCGCGTTGAGGAAGCTCTTTGAGGAAGCGCATTGAGGAAGCTCTTTGAGAAAGCTCATTGAGTAAGCTCATCACTTCCTTTTTCATTTTGTGATATTGTGGCGCTTTTTCGGGTTGAGTCGTCTTGACGCTTTTTCGGGTTGAGTCGTCTTGACGCGTTTTCGGGTTGCGGAATTGTGACGCATTTTCGCGCATATTTTGGCGCCGCGGGTGGCTATTGTCGGGGATAATGGGAGGTTTGTGCCTAAAAATAGGCGATTGCCTCGGTGTGAAAAAAATTTTCAAAAAAAGCGCAAAAACGCAAAAAAACGCTTGACACGAAAATAAGCGGGTGGTATAATCGTCGGGCACCTCAAAAAACGGGGTGCGGCGGACATTGAAAACTGAAC
>JAGDAX010000166.1 GCA_017848335.1 Clostridia bacterium
CACCGCCCTCTATTGGGACGGCGCCGTGAAGAGCTTCTACGTCAAGCGCTTCTCCTTCGTGCCCAGCGACAACACCCCGGTCAGCTTCATCTCCGACGCTCCCAAGTCCTGGCTCGTAGAGCTCAGCGGCGACCGCCACCCGCGCTACGAGGTGGTCTGGAAGCTTACGGACAAGGAGCCCGAGGCCATCGTGGCCGAGGACTGGATCGGCAAGAAGGGCATCGCCGCCAAGGGCAAGAAATGCGCCGAGCGCGGCGAGGTCAAGACCGTCCGCTTCATTGAGCCGCTCGTCGTGGACGAGCCGGAAGAAGAGACGCCAGACCAGGCCGGGGATGACAATGGTACACCTGTCAGCCCGAACGACAATCCTGTCATTCTGAGCGAAAGCGAAGAATCTGCCGGCGAAACCACCACGGACCTCGACGAAGTCCCGGACCTGCCCGGCGACCTCTTCGACGAGCCGACGCTCTTCTAGCGACTGAATATACCGAAAAGAAAACTCCCGGACGCCGCCAGTGACGCCCGGGAGATTTTTTGGAGGGTAGCGGATCTTTGGATATCAGACACCGGCGCTACTGGCGAGCATTGAAGAAAACAAACTTGCACCGGCAGAGAATATCCGTTCCCTCTCCCTCGGCATACCCTTGTCCTCACAGTTGTTTGAGCATGATTTTGACGCTGGGAGGCTCACAGATGTGTCGCAGAACGCGAGACGCGCATTGATTGGACAAGGAGTATGTCAACGTTCCTCATAACTGCTTTTTGTCGAAGACTCCGGAGGCCGGAACCGGCTGGGAGGATTCTTAACTGTTTATTGTTGTTCTTGTCTTGTTCAGGTCAGTACCGGGCCGGGGTCAGGAGCATCGTCTCTCCCTTCCGCCCCGGGGCCTTCGACAAAGCAGCATAAGTTCAGGAATAACAATTATTACCAACCACTACAACGAGGGGCCGTCCAACCCATACAATGTAACGTCTCCGTCCGCTTCGATTACCATATAGTCAGGTGAGAACGTCGGGGGGAGCTGGAAAATGCTGAAATAGATAGAAGGGAGCTCCTCGGTCTGTCCGCTGCAAAGGTCAACGACGCGGAGTTTGACAGGTCTCTCTGTTGTAGCCGTAATTGAAATAAGGTTCGGGGCGATATAGACCTCGACACCGCCATACGCTTCGGTGCGGGGTTTAGCTATCTGCGATGCACTGGAATATAGCCGGGTGATGTAAGGAGGCTGGCCTCCGTCTATCTCGCCCTCACCCTCGCCGTCGGCGAAAGCCGGCACGGCAAAGAAGGAAGCGGCCACAAGGGCCATGATGATAAATAGTGTTTTCTTCATAATTTTGTGTGTTTGTTTTCAATGCAAAATTAGTGTGAAAACACCAAATTTCCGCTATTCAGTGCATTACAAATGAAAATGTAACTCTCTGATTATCAACAGCAAAGAAAAATACCTGCGTGACACGGACAAAACAACGCCCTAATTCAGGCGCTCCGCGAAGTCGGAATAATCCTCGCCCAGCGACAGGAAGAGTTTCTTGTAACGGCTCTTGCGCGTCCGGACGGATTCCTCCGTCATATCCATGATGAAGCTGATACTCTTGGGCGTGAAACCGGCGAAGAAAAGGGTCAGCAGCTTGAAGTCCATCTCCTTCATCTTGTGCTCCGACGAGCCGGAGAAGGCTTCGCGCAAGCGGGTCATCACGTTGCCGTTGCTGATGTCGAGGGTCTTCTCGAGAGACGGGATGAACTGTTCGTCGTTGCGCAGCGCGCGCAGCGACGAGCGGAATTCGGAGATGACGTCTTCCTTCATCGCCTTGCCGTGCGTCCGCTCGCGGACATACAGCGCTTCGTCCGTCCACGAGAAATAGGAGTCGGTCAGCTTCTGCATCAGCCGGATCTTGTCCCGGACCAGGGAAGACAGGACGGCGCCGGCACCTTTCTGCTTGTCCTGCATCAACTTCAGGTCCTTGCTGAGGCCTTCCACCTTCTCCATTTCCTCTACAACCTGCATCTTCCGCTTCCGCAGCAGGATGAAAGCGATCAGGATCACCGTCAGCAGGGAGACGGTGATCAGGGCGCAGAGCAGCACGAGCATCCATTTCTGGGACCGTTCCGCGGAATAGCGCTCCTCGAAGTAGGCCCGCTGGCTGTGGGTGATCGAGCGGCTCAGCTGCGAGGCGATGGTCCGGTTCTGCAGGTCCAGGGATTCCCGTTTTGCCCGGTAGGCCATGTTGATGTCTCCCCGATGCAGTCCGATCTGATGGACGAAATCGAAATAGAAGGTGCTGTCCGCGGATGTACGCAACAGGGGCGCGACGCTGTCCATATAGCGGTCCGCTTCCGCGCTCCGCCCCGTCATTTCCATGATCACGCCCAGCCGGCACAGCCCGGGCAGGCTGAGCGGAATTCCGAAGGATTCTGCCTCCTCGTAGAGGTCCTCCGCCTCGGTGTACTTCTGCTCGAGGAACGCGAAGTCCGCCTTGATGGCATACAGATAATACCGCAGGCTGGGGTCCGTGACGTCGGGGCACGCCACGAGTGAATCGACGATCCGCCGGGCAGGCTCCTCCTCCCCCAGCGTTTGCAGGGCCTGGGCCATGTCCACGCGGGCGAAATTGGCGGAAAGCCGCTCGCCGGCCGCGTCGAAGGCCATGGCGGCCTTCCGGGAGTATTCATAGGCAGACTGCGTGTCGAGATTATCGGCGCTCAGGACGCTCAGGTGGTCGTAGGCGAAGCCGAGATAACGCCTGTCGCCCAGGCGCTCCGCCAGGGAGGACGTCTCGTTGAACAGATAAGACGCCTCGACGGTCTTGCCGGCGTTCTGTTTCACGATTCCCAGGTAATAGGCAGCCATCATCCGCCGCTCCAGCCTGCCGTAGCGGTGGTAATAATCATAGGCAGGCCCGATCAGCGAGTCGCTCTGGACTTCGATGTAGTTCTTGTACTGCGCAGCCGTGAGCAGCACGGCATAGCGCGCCCGCAGGCTGCGCGGGTAGAGGTCTTTCGAAGAGAGCTGCTGCAAGACGAGAAGGGCGCTGTCCGGCTGGGTCTTCAGCAACTGCTCCGCCTGCATCACCGCCTGCCTTGACGCACGGGAACAAGCGACCAGACAAAGGATACAGAAGGGAAGCAGCAGCAGTCTTTTCATCGTCTTATCAAGTTGATTACAGGAAAACGTTTTTCATCGGGGCGGGATCCGGCGCCTCGCCGGTCATCAGGGCGTAGCCCGTGACGGCCTGCATCAGCAGCCAGGCGGAGCCGGGAATATAGCCCGGACGGCCTGCCAGGCAGGGATCCTTGTAGTTGGCTTCGAGCAGGTGGGCGCAGTCGATGCGGTCGATGCCTTCGACGGCGCGCGGCAGGGTGTAGATGACGACGTCGGCCTGCACGCCGCCCGCCACTTCGGCATGGCGGTAGAGCCGCGTGTCGAGGC
>JAGDAX010000167.1 GCA_017848335.1 Clostridia bacterium
AATTGATAAATATGTTTCTAAGGATAATGGTAAATAAGGAGACCAACCAATGAGTGAATTTTCCAACGCGACATTTTTGATAACCGGCGGCACCGGTTCCTTCGGAAATACCGTGCTGAAGCATTTTCTGGAGACGGACATCGGCGAGATAAGGATATTCTCGCGGGACGAGAAGAAGCAGGACGACATGCGGCACGAGCTGCAGGCTAAATACCCTGCCCATGCCGGAAAGGTCAAATTTTACGTGGGAGACGTGCGCGATCCCAGGTCTGTGGCGGACGCGATGCCCGGGGTGGATTACATTTTCCACGCTGCCGCGCTGAAGCAGGTGCCTTCCTGCGAGTTTTTTCCCATGCAGGCGGTGAAGACCAATATCGAGGGGACCGACAACGTCCTTCATGCCGCCGTGGATGCCGGCGTAAAGCGCGTCGTGTGCCTCTCCACAGACAAGGCCGCGTATCCCATTAACGCGATGGGCATCTCGAAGGCGATGATGGAGCACGTGATCTACGCCAACGCACGGATCGCCGCGGAGAGGGGCGGCACCGTCATCTGCTGCACCCGCTACGGCAACGTGATGTGCTCCAGAGGCTCCGTGATACCGCTGTTCATCGAGCAGATCAAGGCCGGCCATCCCATTACCATTACAAATCCCGCTATGACGCGGTTTCTCATGAATCTTGACGAGGCGGTGGACCTGGTGAAGTTTGCGTTTCAGCACGCCAATCCCGGCGATCTCTTCATACAGAAGGCAGATGCTTCCACCATCTGCGACCTGGCGAAGGGTGTTCAGAAGCTTTTCGGCGACACCGGCACCAGCATTATCGGGACGCGTCACGGCGAGAAGCTTTATGAGACGCTTATGACCCGCGAAGAGCGGCTGCGCTCAGAAGATATGGGCAACTATTTCCGGGTGGCCGCCGACAACAGAGATCTCAATTACGACAAGTATTTCGTGGAGGGCAAGGTCATGACCGAGGCGGAGGAAAGCTACACCAGCCACAACACAAGGATCCTGGACGTGGACGGCGTGGTCAAAAAGATCCTCACCACAGATTACGTTAAAGAAGAGCTGGCGCGCATGGAAAAGGCGTGAGATCGGCGATAATATCCGCAAAAAGCTTGAATTCTTCTGCTTTGAGATGAATTCAAGCTTTTTTCATAATGTCTTGCGAACGCCGTTTTAATAGCGTATTTGACCGTTTTTACGGCCTATTTCGGAAGGGGAGTTCACGGCCCGTAGTAAAAACCGGCTCTGCCGATGGGCGCCGCGTCGCCCTTGGTATAAAACTCCGCGGCGCTGCCTGTGCCGAGCACGTCACAATTGTCGGACCATTTGAAATAGAACGCGGCGGGCTCGTTTGAGGCGATGCCCAGAGCGGATTTGGGAATGCCGAGCATCAGCATATTGTTTAAAAGCCTGTAAGGCACCTCGGCTATGGGCGTAACGGGGTGCGGTACTTCGGCATCCGCCGGCAGGGAAGCATTGACGCCGGTGAGCTTGCCGAGATACATTTTTCCGCCGTCCGGGATCTGATAGTTGAGAACGAATTCGTACCCGAAGCGGGAATTTGCGAGGGAGGCATTGTCGGTGCCGATGAAGAGATTCATCCAGGTGCTGCCGGAGGGTTCCGTGATATTTTCCACGGTTTTAACGAAGAAATATACGTTGTCGGCGTCCTCGGAAATCTTGAACTCCTCCAGATCGTTGCGGCCGGATTCGTCGGTATAGTATTCGTATCCCTTGCTCTTGCGATTCTCGGTATCGCCGGTATAATCCCTGTAGTAAGCTTTGATGTCATTCCACTGGGCAAAGCCGCCGTTTACGTCAATGGTTCTATTGTTGCGGGACGCGTCGCGGTCAAGACCCTTGAAGCGGCGGATGTTGGATATCATCTGGAGGTAATAGTTGTCCTCGTAGCCGCCCTCCATAGGCTCGATGTCGCGGCTTCCGTTAAGGGATGCGTTGTCCAGGAATACTATGGGCCCGTTGTTTTCGACAGGGCCCTGGTACGTCGCGGGCTGGCGCTGGGCTATCCATTCGTTCCAGCCGGTGATGAAAATGATCTCCGGATCTATGCTCATGGCCCAGTCAAACTGCTCCTGGAAGTTGTAACCGTAAAGGTAAGCGTCAGGATCGGGGTCGTTGGAGCCGTTGTGCCAGCTGCGTGAGCGGTCGTTGGAGCCGTACCAGGATACCGCGCTCAGCTTGTAGGTCTCGTTGTGCTGCGCCAGGGATACGTTTACGACTTCCTTGCGCCCGTTAAGGCCGTACACGGCGTCGTCCGTAAGCAGCCTGTCAAATTCCATCCAGGGGAAGCCGTCGTCCACCTTTTCCGACATGGGCCACTGGCTTTCCTTGATGCGGAAGAAGTCCTTGAGCTCGTCTGTGGCTTCGTCGCTGTGCCCGATAATCAAGGGCTTGCCGTCCCAATAGAACCACACGTCTGAATATTCGGGGTGCTTTTGGTAGACTTTCCTGTATATCGTCCTCATCGTGGCGCCGGAGGAGGTGTTGGTGAGGAAGCAGACCTTCGGCACGTCGAAGCCGGCCTTCTGATACTCGTCAAGTATCTGCATAAGTTTAAGCGCGTTGCTTTCGTATGCGTGAGCGTTGGAAACGTCAAAGCAAATGAAGTCGACCCCCGCGTCCGTCAGCATCTGAACGTGCTTTCTCATGACCCACTTGTCGGAGGATGTGTAGTACCCGAACATCGGCCTTCCCCAAAAATGAAAGTCGTTGACCGCACCGCCGCCGGCCTCGATCCAGCCCTTCTCGGAGTCAAGAGCGCCGGGGACCTTGGAGATGATCGAATTATCGAAAAGCTTTGTGCTGTGCATGGCCAGCCACTGGAAGTAGAAAACTCCGACATATTTGCCTTGGCGGGAAGGGGTGGTCTCCTGCTCGGTCGTAAGTCTGCGGCCGAGATTGTC
>JAGDAX010000168.1 GCA_017848335.1 Clostridia bacterium
ATCATCACTGCCAAGACCTTGTGCAAACTATGCCAAATGTAAATACAAACGCAAATGTACAGCTGACTGCAGCGACTTTGTTGAGTTTCGTTGTCAAAGGCGTGACCGAAGCCCCGGCGCCTGCAACGGATGCAGCAACTACTGTTATTCTCAAAAAAATCATTTAAATCCATGATCGGTTCAACTCCTGCAGTAAAATAAAGATTGTTTATCGTTCTGTTACCAGAAGGAAATGCAGTAATGCTCTGCCATTTTTTTCTCAAATTTAACGATATCATTATAGTCTCCAAATCTGTAAGATCCGGAGACCCTGTTTATAAACATAGTTCTAGGTAATGAATGAATCAGTTCTAAAAGAATGGTAACCTTTCGTCGGTTTCTTTTTGTATACATTCTTTTTTCATACTTGATTATCAAGTTGCTTAATCGTAATAACTCATCAGCTACAGATTGAATGTACAAATCACAGAACTTTATATTATCTGAGATATAATAAGTCGCAGCACTTCTAAAATTAATTATATTCATCAAATAATCCAGGTCATTTCTACACATATCAATCGATTCATTATTTGACATACACCAAATAACTCTGCTTACATGCTTCATAGTAAAAGAAAACTGCAGATATGACAAAAAATGGTATTTGCCGATCAAATAATCATGTCTTTTCAAAGCCAGGAAAACCAAATATAACACTTCACACGCTGTACACAGTTCTCTTGCATTTTTTTCTTGCATTTTTCTTTTTTCCTTAATCATATATCAATAAATCTAACCAATGTTCCCCAGGTATCGTAAGTATAGGCGGCTATGATTGCTCCTGACGGGCTTAATATGTGAGTTACATCTCCCTGTATGTTTCTCACGTATCTGTAGTAAGTCGCAGTCCCGCCGTTTTGCGAATATGCAAAACCGCAGATCCTGCCCGCCGGGTCGTAAGTACTTTTACGGACTATACTGATTTTTTAAATAAACTATTTGCCATCTGTTTTTTGTTTTGGGTTTTCATCATTTTCCGCTTTATTCCTCCTAAAAGGATTCAACTGTGACAAATTGTATGTATCAAGTAAATTATTTGCATTAGATTTAGCAACTTGTATATCTTTTATCTGTAGCGATTGTTGATTTATGTACAGCGCAGGAAGCAACTCATGAATAATGAAAAAGCATGCCCACAAGTCACCGCAACTGTTCTTGGATGTAACATACCTCCAAAGATTTTCCCACAGAAAATCAAATATATTTGAAATAGTTTCAATAGCTTCAGAATCATATCTATCATAATATTTTACACTTGGTGCCATAACGATATCTATCTTATTGTTTTTGAGGGTCTTTGATAGTGTAGAAATACAAGCGGTAATCTTTTTTTTATCTTTAATGTTATGCATTGTGATTCTGCACTCTTTAATTATACGCGCGACAACAAAAAAACTGCGCATTCCCCAAAAGTGCATAACAGCGACCATCAGTAAATCTATCAGTTGAACTGCTGTTTTTACATACATTCTTAGACCCTCCAAATTACGGAAAAACGATTAGGTCAGTCCAACTGATGACCCCCATCGGCACCGTGTTATCGCTGATAATTTGTCCCATATTAATTCCGGTATTTAGTTGTCCATAAAAAATGACATTAGCAATTGTCGTATGATGACCTTCTGAAACAATTGTGTAGCAGCCTCTTGAAATAAATCTATTTCGGATTCGATTTTGAAAATTCTTTTGAAAATGATTTGAAACAGTCAGTGTACATTAAAGGCCTCGTTAAGACTTTCCAGATTCTCACGCATAAGTCCCAGATACGTGACTCCTTCCCTTACGCTGACGGCGCTGACGGACTGAAGAGAATTGAGCCTGCAGATCTTAAGACCGCTTCTTTTGGCGGTATCTCTGACTGTCCTTGCGATAGCTTCGTCGGAGCCCTCCGTACAAAAGATCACATCCAGCGAAAACTCATTTACCTTATCGGCCAGAAAAACTATCGTTGCAAAGCCGGCCTCTGTCTCCGCAGAGCAGCCTTCAAAGGCGGCATAGTAATCAAAGCCGTAGTCCCGGGTGAAATATCTGAAAGGAAAGCGGTCGGCAAAAAGGAGCACCTTGTTGTCGATTTGCGCCGCGGCGGCCTCAAATTCGCCGTCAAGAGCCTTCAGGTCTCCGACGTAGGCGGCCGTGTTGCTTGCGTAATCTGCGCTGTGGGAGGGATCCTTCGCGGCGATCGCGTCCGAAATGTGTTCGCAAAACAGCTGCGCGTTGCGAAGCGAGAGCCACACGTGTTCGTCCGATTCGGGTTCGCCTGCATGAACCTCGCCATCCCCGCGGTCGTCAGCATGGGCTCCGTCGCCGTCATTGCGGCCATGCCCGTCGGCATCGTGGCCGTGCCCGTCGTCACCGCGGCCGTGCCCGTCGGCGCCCCGGTGCTCCCCGTCCTGCATTCCTTCGATATGCTCTTCGGCGGCACCCTCGCCAAGCACCTCCAGCAGGTTGATTTCGGTCCTGCCCGGATTTTTGAGGCTCGACAGCGCGCCCGGCACCCAATTATCGGACTCGCCGCCCACGTAAATGAAAACGTCGCAGCCGGCGATCAGCGCCATGTCTTCCACCGTCGGCTGAAAGCTGTGCAGGTCAACGCCGCCGTCCTCGAGAAGCACCAGCTCCGCGTCCCCGGGGTTGTCGCCCAGAATCGACCGGACCCAGTCGTATATCGGAAAAATCGTCGCGACGATACAAAGCCTGCCGTCGTCATTGCCCGCGGGGGCGCAGCCGGCAAGCGACGCGACAAAACAAATTACAATTAAAAGTGCGGCCGGCGGCACGATCGCAGCGGCGGTCTTTTTTTTCTTCACAGGAAGTCCTCCTCGTGGCGGTTTAACAAGCCCCGCGATCAGGTTCGCATCGCGGGGCGGCAGGTTTCACATTTCAGCAGACGCCGCAATGCGGCAAGCCCGCGCTTTTTGCGGGGCGGCAGCCTTCGCGGTTTTTAATTTGCGCGCCCTTATTCCTCGCAGAACACCCTGCGGATCGCCTCAAGGTACCCGTAGCCGAAAACCGTATCCGGCTCAAGGTAGCTTGACTCCGTCCACTCGTTCCAGCTGTTTACGGTGATGAGCGGGCAGGCGTTGTGGCTGTCTGAGTATTCCTTGGCGAGCCGGAGACCCTTCTCGAAGGCCTCGGGCGAGGAATCCGTCATTATCGGGAGCGTGCCGTTGGGGAAGCGCGGGTTGTTGTCCCAGCCGATGGAAACGTGCGGATAGTATGGCACGGCCACGTTGTCGTCTATCATTTTCCACTCGTCCCGGAGGCGGTCGATGACGTCGGGGTAGCTCTTGTCGTGGGGCAGGTACGTGAAGTGGATAAACTGGTAGTGGGTGATGCTGTCAAACCCGAGAAGCTTCACCGCGTCGAAGGCCGAGCCGCTGTGCCCGCTGTCGACGCCGCTCAGGTTGACTGCGTATGGGTTCCAGAAGGTCATCTGCAGTTCAAGGCCCGGAAAGCCCGCCTTCACGGTCTCTTCACGGAAGAATCCGATGGCCTCGACCGTATTTTCCACGCCGCCAAGGCCCTTGATGAGATTTTCCACGTCGTAGACCATAAACACCGGCTTGCCGTCAATCTTGTAATATTCCGGCTGCGAGAAGTAGTTATCGATTATGCGGTGCACCACTGTTTCAAAGTTCGGTCTGTCCACCGAGCCGCGCCAAACGATCGCGTCGCTGACGGGATTGCGGCGGTCCCATACCATGCCCGCGTCGTGGTTTGCCCACATGATGTAGAATTTCATCTTGCTGCGGTTTTTGGCCTTGAGGAAGCCGTCGTCAAGGCAATTCTCCAGGAAGGGCCTGCCGTCGTACCAGTACCAGTCGTAAATGAACACGTTCACACCGTGCGCAACGGCGGCGTCGATCTGCTTCTCCATGACGGCGGGATCGGCCTCCTCCTCGAAGCCCCATAAAGGGAGCCCCCTCGCGGGATTTTCCTCGTGGGCCTTGCGGACGGACTGCCACTCGCCGATGCCCTCCTCCCAGAATATTCTGCTTCTGTTTTCTTTGCCCGTGTAGGACGGCCAGACGTATGCAGCGATATCGTACTTTTTCATATTTAACCTCCGGATGTGTTTTTTAGGCAAACAGGTTTTTCAGTTATAAATTGCAGGCCGTGGCGCATTAAGCGCGATGCGGCAAGCGTGGCTCAGTAAGCGTGGCGCGGCCTGCGGCGCGTTAAGCGTGGCGCGGCAAGTGCGACGCGTGCCGTGACGCAGGCTGCCGGCCGCCGGCTTCAGTCCATAGCTTCAGTCCAAACCTTCAGTCCATACCTTCAGTCCATACCTTCAGTCCAAACCTTCAGTCCATACCAAAGGCCGAACCTCAGTCCCTGACCACCTTCACCGTCACCGTGCCCGGTTTATTGTCGATCATACAGTAATCGTCCGAATACAGGTCGCCGTCGGTCACGAAATGTCCGGGGCCCACGGAGCCGGGGATCGCCGGCACGAAATGCAGCGGCCCGAAGAGGTTCTTGCGTGTGCCCACCATCACCAGGCTGAAGCCCTCGTCAAGCATGCCGGTCACGTCCGCCTCGTAAGGCTCCCAGGCCATCACGGTCTCGCGGCCCGCCTTGTCGACCACCTTGAAAAGGCTCGCCATAAAGTTGGAGCAGCTTATGATCGCGCGCTCGCCTTCCCCGGGCTTTATATCCTTCAGCATTTCGGGGGTGATCTCATAGGATACGGTGCCCGAATAGAAAAGCAGATCGCGGTCGGTCACGTTGCCGAGATCCAGTGTCCGGGGCAGCGTCGTCATATATGCGTTCCGTGAATAGAAGTTGCCCTGACCGTTGAATCTGTCCTGAGGCGCCTGCTTGAGAAGCTCGGAAGCCACGCCGAAATCACCGACGATGTATACGCTTTCCACGTTGGTGGTGCGCTTAAAGTCAGTCACCGCGACGATGACGTTGGCGCCTTCGCGGAGCTCGCTTCCGCGGGCGGGCATCGTCCTGAAGCAGTTGTCGATCCAGAAGCCGCCGTCGGGAACAAGCTTCCGTCCGTTGAGGTAGTAGTCGATGAACTCCGGCCTCTCGCCGCAGATGAGTATATCGCCCTCCGGGACGTCCTTCACGGTGAATTCGTATCGCACCGCCAGCCTGCCGTAGGTTTTATTCTCGTACTTTTTGGCGTACCAGGGCTGCAGCATTTCGCCGCCCCTGTGCTCGATACCCACAAAGTCGCGGATCTTCTGATCGAGGTGAAGTATCTCGCAGACGTCGAAGTGGCGGGCCTCGCCTTCCACGGTTATCATATCGCCCGAGGCAAAGTCCAGCACCATGGCGTTCTTCTCGCCGAGGGTGTAGTCGAACTCGCCGGAGAGGGTCTTTTGGAAAAGCACCTTGCGGCCGAAGACGCCGCCGTCGCCCGCGATAATATTATCGGGCACACTGTCGAAGTAGAGGACGACCATCCTCTCACCCGCCGGATGGAAGTCCAGCGTCAGCCCGATGCCGTCCGGGAGCAGCTCATAATTGCCGAGCCCGTACACCTTGCCGTCCTCGAGGTTCCAGAGAGCCGCGCCCTTGATGCAGGGGAGGCCCGAAACGTTTACCCTGACGCCGGTGTTGGCATTGCCGCGGTCCGTGTTGATGAACGCGAGAACAGCGATGCCGTCCTCTGCGCGGGCGTCTCTCAGCTGGTAGTGTATGTAATCACCCGGGCCGGCGTCCACGTCGACCTTGACGGAGGATCCGGGCTTCACGGACCTCAGAACGCCCTCCTTCGAGAACTCGTCCTTTATGGCCTTGACAGCGCCGAACCCGTCGGAGACTCTCGCGTCCACCATATACGGGGCGTCGCCCAGCACGCACACTCTGCCGCCCTTGTCCGCAAACTCGCGAAGGAGCTCCAGCGTGCTGCTTCTGATCGTATCCAGCGCGGCCACCACCACGGTCCTGTAGGACATCGAGCCCACCTTGAGGACAGGCTGTCCGTTCTCCTCGGCGACGCTGCCGTGCTCGCTCATCAGGAATTCCTCTCCGTAGTCGAAATCCACGTGGGCGGACCGCATGATCTCGAAGAGCTGCCTGTACTGCTCCTCCTTCACGTTGACCGCCGCGTCCTGAGGCCAGAGCCAGTTCGCCCAGCCCGCGTGTATCTTCGTCCAGATGCTCTCGATGGGGTTCAGCACCAGCACGTCGCACACCGGCCTGCCCTCGGACATGAGCGCCCCGAAGCGCGCAAAATAGTCCTCCACGAAGCGGTAATCCTTGCAGTACGTGGCCTGGTGCATGATGCTGGCCGGATAGTCCCTCTTGGCCTCGCCCTCCATGGTGTACCACGACAGGTGCGGGCACCTTATATTGATGCCGTAAAGCGCCTGCCAGTCGCCCACAGCCTTGTGTCCTTTGAAATCAAACTGCCAGCCCGTGCAGCCGTAAAGCTCAGACAGCACCCATTTTTTGTCCAGCTGCCTCGCCACCGACTGGATCTGCTTTGCCGCCCAGAATATATTGGCGTGCTCCGAAAGCATGTCAATGCCCGGCGCTCCCATATGCTCGTAGAAGCGCATCAGCGAGCCGTTGGGCACCGTCTGATTTGTGAGCGCGTCCTCGTGAAGCACGTGGCCCGTGAATGCGATCCCGTTCTTTTCGCACCATTCGTTGATGGGCGCCGCGAAGCGCTCCACAAAAAGGTTATTGGCCAGATCCACGTAGTCGTGCTTCACCGCCGCTGCGCCCTCGAAGCCCGGCGCCGCGTAGAAGATCTCCGGCAGCATGCCGAGCGCGTCGTAGCCGTACCTCTTTTCGAATTCCCCGAAAATATCGTCCGTATAGGCGATGCCGCAGACGAGAAGCCCCTTGCCGTCCCTGTGGGCGTTGTCAAGCATTCTCCCTCTGTGGGGCTCGTCCGTGAAAATACCCTTGATGAGGGGCCAGATCTTCTCGCCGGCGTGCGCCTTGTACTGCTCGTGCGTGATCTCGATAAATCTTTCGGTGGCCGCCTGCATCATCGTGTCAATGTAAGTGGTGCCGTTGCAGTTGCTGTTTGGCGCGTCGTAAACGACCGCGTATTTGAGCAGCCTGAGCTTCTCGCCCTCGCCTGCCGCAAGCGCCGGAGCCTCGCCCTCCGCCAGCCGTCTGTACTTCACGAGAATATTATCCTTCTCGCCGATAATTGCCTCAAACACCGCCAGCTGGTTTTCCTTCACCGACAAGTCCTCCGGCTCGCTTTCAAAAAGCACCAGCGACTTCATGCGGTACTGCGGATCCCTCGTGACAATGCCGCCCGCGCATCCGCTGGGCCAGCGATCCTCGTCGTAAAGCCAGGACTCCATGCCCTGCTCTTCTCCGTAAACCGCCACCTTATTGCAGAGATCGAACCACTCCTCGCCAAGGTACTCGGTAATGAGCCCGGCCCTGCTGTGCATAAAGTAGCCCCCAAAGCCCATCTCCTTCAAAACGTCCACCTGTCTTTTGAGCTCGTTCTCCTCGAGCTCGCCGTTCCAGGACCAGAACGGTTTGCCGCGGAATTCGCGTCCCGGATCATTGAACTGGCGCAAAAGCGCGTCAAGACCTCTGTTCGAAATGTTGTTTTCCATGTGTAAATCTCCTTGTAAGCTGTCGTTGCCTGACCCGGCACCGGCGTCCTCCGCCGAATTGAATTATACCAGATTACTTCGCGTTTTAAAACCGCAATCCCGGCGCGTTGCACAAGACGGTTGTACAAGACCACCCGTTATAATTTTACACTGACCCGGAGGGAACCCCGGCCCGTCAGGGCCGCCGTAAAGCACCGCCGCACCATAACAAAACAAGGCAGGAGACCCCGCCTTGCCTTGTTGGTTTAACTAACCGTCGGTTTAACTTGCCGTTGGTTTAACTTGCCGTTGGTTTAACTATGATCAAAATTTGAGTCCGCTCTCAGAACGCTCTCTTTTTGAGAACCGCGAGCGCAACCGCTGCAGCCGCAACGATGAAAACGATCATGGCCGTGTCGCCGGTAGCGGGTGACGGAGGTGTTTCGCCGCCTTGCTGGGAGGCCTCGCCGTTTATGACCGTAACCTCTACGCCCTGGATCTCTACCACCGTTCCGCTCTCGAGCTTCGCGATAGCCTTGATCTCGTTGGTGCCCGCGACAAGAGCGCTGACCGGAACGTTCACAATAAATCTGGCAGCGTTAGGTCCGCCTGCGCCTTTTACATTCTCATCGGTTTCCTCAGCAAACTCGCCGAAGGTGTCCTTGTCATTGATCCTGTAGCCGAACGACTTGATGGCGCCCTTATATCCGACCCATCCTCTCAGACCGATAGCTTCGGTGATGCCGGCATCCTTAATATTGATACCGTCGGGATAATTGGAGCTGATGTATTTCCCCGCTTCGCCTTCAACCATCTTTTCTCCGTCAAAGAAGATGTTGTCGAAGGAATGTCCAACCTCCTGAGCGTCAGGATCGGTAACGATGGATGAGTCCACAGTCACGTCAATGTCAATGAAGTCGACCGGAGCGTCGTTGTTGGTGATGACTCTTACTGCGATCTCATGTTTTCCCGCTGCAAGCTCAGCCGTAGGAATATCAACGCCGAAGCCGCATTGAGGATTCTGTTCTGCAGAAAATCCCGGGATATGGGTCAAAACGTCAGTCCTGTTGGTTCTGGCGGGGGAGAGATCCTTGTAGGCACCGCCGTTCACAGAATACTGCATACCCTTAAAGCCCGTGTCCGAAAGGAACCAGCCGGAAATGCTGATGCTTTCGGTATTAAGCCCGATCGTGAAGGCAGTGGCGGCAACGGCGTCAGGTGAAACGGCACGTGTATCGTCACCGAAATTTCCTCCGTTGTCGAGGTACCCTCTGTAATCACCGGGATCAGCTGCGAAAGTCATCAGACTTCCCACACTGAGCATTACAGCAATCGCTGTAATCAACAATATTAGTTTTCTCATAATATATAGTCCTCCAATAATCTAAATCGCGGGAATGCGATTTGGGTAGCCCCATTGTAGCACAGACAAACGTGGGATTGCAATGCTGTAATAGTGCCGGGTGCAGCTGCAGCTGTAAGTCCGGAGACTGGAGACCGGAGGCCGGAGAGCCGCGCGTACCGCGCGAGTTACAGACCGGGAGTTTTTGTGGATCGGGTCGGAAGTCGAGCTCCGGATGGCTGCGGGCGCGTATGCAGGAGGCAAAGCGCCCTCTAAGCGGTCAAAAAAGCCGGAGACCTCAGCGCCCGTTCACGGCAGCATTCAGTCTCCGGCAGCATTCGATCTTAGGCTTTTCAGCCTTCGTATGTCGGTCTGCTATTCAGCTATTCTCAGCCTTCGGCATCCGAAGCATTATTCAACCTGAGGCAGGCCCTTGAAGCTTCTTTCGAGGTCCTCGTCGGTAGGAATGTAGTCGTCCATCTTGCCGTCGTGGAACTTCTCGTAAGCCACCAGGTCGAAGTAGCCTGTGCCGGAGAGTCCGAAGACGATGGTCTTGCTCTCGCCGGTCTCCTTGCACTTCTCGGCTTCGTCGATGGCAGCCTTGATGGCGTGAGAGCTCTCGGGCGCGGGCAGGATGCCTTCGCAGCGGGCAAACTTCTCGGCCGCCTTGAACACCTCGGTCTGGGGCACCGCGACTGCTTCCATGTAGCCGTCATGATAAAGCTGTGAAAGCGTGGTGCTCATGCCGTGGTAGCGGAGACCGCCTGCGTGGTTGGGCGCGGGAATAAAGTTGCTGCCGAGGGTGTACATTTTCGCGAGCGGGCAGACCATTCCTGTGTCCGCAAAGTCGTAGGCGTACTTGCCTCTCGTGAAGCTGGGGCACGAAGCCGGCTCAACCGCGAGGATCCTGTAGTCAGCCTTGCCGAGAATCTTGTCGCGCATGAAGGGCGCAATAAGACCTCCCAGGTTGGAACCGCCGCCTGCGCACCCGATAATGATATCCGGCACGATGTCGTACTTCTTGAGAGCGATCTCAGTCTCGAGGCCGATGACGCTCTGATGGAGCAGCACCTGGTTGAGCACGCTGCCCAGCACGTATCTGTAGCCCGGCGTGGAAACGGCCACCTCGACGGCTTCGGAAATCGCGCAGCCGAGGCTTCCCGTGGTGCCGGGGTGATCCGCCAGAATCTTCTTGCCGATATTGGTGGTCTCGGAGGGCGAAGGCGTCACCGAAGCGCCGTAGGTCCTCATGACCTCGCGCCTGAAGGGCTTCTGCTCGTAGGAGACCTTGACCATGAATACCTTGAGGTCCAGCCCGAAATACGAGCAGGCCATAGAAAGAGCCGTGCCCCACTGCCCTGCGCCGGTCTCGGTGGTAACGCCCTTGAGGCCCTGTTTCTTGGCGTAATAAGCCTGAGCAATGGCTGAATTGAGCTTGTGGGAGCCGCTGGTATTGTTGCCCTCAAATTTGTAATAGATCTTGGCAGGTGTGTCCAGCGCCTTCTCGAGGCAGTACGCCCTTACCAGCGGGGAGGGTCTGTACATTTTGTAGAAATTGTAAACCTCCTCGGGAATCGGGAAATACGGCGTGTCGTTGTCAAGCTCCTGCTGGATAAGCTCCTCGCAGAAAACCGGCGCAAGCTCCTCTGCAGCCATAGGCTGGTGGGTTCCGGGATTCAGCAGCGGCGCGGGCTTGGTTTTCATGTCGGCCCTCAGGTTATACCAGGCCTTCGGCATCTCGTCCTCGCTGAGATAAATCTTGTACGGAATCTCTTTCATATTTTTCCCCTCTCTGAAGCTGTCGTTTCGTTTTTTAGCTTCAAAATAAATAAAAAATCAATTTCTGCCAGTTAAGGCAGTTCAATACTTTTTTGTGCGCGTCAACCGCGCTGCGCTTCGCACCTGGCCGCCGCGCAGCATATTGAGTCCCTCACTGAGCACGCTGACGCGTGAACCGTTCGTACCTCAAAATGCAGACGCGGAATCCTTTTCCCTCACCAGCTGCCGAAAATCTCCGGTCTCCGGTCTCCGGCCTCTATCCTCCGGCCTTACCGTTACCCTTTTTCCCGTCCAACCTTTCCGAAAGCCAGATCATCGCCTGCCTGTACCCCTCGAATCCGAGGCCCATATAAGTCTTTTCGCAGGCCATCCCGGCGTACGAGATCTGCCGGAATTCCTCGCGCTTTGACACGTCCGAAATGTGAACCTCCACCGCCGGCAGCCCCACAGCCTTGAGCGCGTCAAGTATCGCGATGCTCGTATGCGTGTACGCGGCCGGATTGATTATGATGCCGTCATATTCCGTCATCGCCTTTTGGATGGCAGTCACGATCCCGCCCTCGCTGTTGGACTGGAAGCACTCGGCAGTGACGCCAAGCTCCTTCGCGCTCTTCGCGATGAAATCGAGCAGGTCCCGATATGTGCCGCTTCCGTAAATTCCCGGCTCGCGGATCCCAAGCATATTGATGTTCGGTCCGTTGATGACAAGTAGTTTCATACCCTTTTCCTTCGTCTCGGTTTTCCGCTTCTCACGGTCGTCCCGGTTTTCCGCGTCTCACGGTCGTCCCGGTTTTCCGCTTCCCTCTGACGCCTCAGCTTTTCTTAAACGCCACCGAATCGTACGCGGCGAGGACGCGCTTCGCGGTCTTGCTTACCGTGCTTCCCGAATCCACCGCCACGTCCGCAAACTTCTCGTACAGCGGCATCCGTTCCCCGTAAAGCTCATGCACGTCGCGGCTTTGCGACAGCGGCCTGCCCTTTGAGGACAGCTTGTCGATGTCCTTCCGCAGCCATATTATAATACCGTTCTGGTGCAGGGCACAATAATTTTCGTCCCGAGTGACAGCGCCGCCGCCCGTAGAGATAATGATGCCGGACCGCTTCCCGATCTCCCGCAGAACGTCCGATTCCATCCTCCTGAACTGCTCCTCGCCTTCCTCGAGAATGATCTCCGACGGTGTCTTCCCGCAGACAGCGGCGAACTCCAGATCCGCGTCAACGTGCTTCCGTCCGGTCATCCTTGACAGGTTCTTTCCCACGGAGGTTTTGCCGCAGCCGGGCATGCCCACGAGAATAATATTCCCCTTCTGCGCAGCGATTCTCGCCACGACGGAATTGATCAGCCTGTCCGGGAGCATTCTGTCCGTGAAGAGCTCCGAGCTCTTCTTCGCCTGGGCCACCAGCATGTGCAGGCCGTTGAACGCAGGAATTCCCAGCGTCTCCGCTTCCATAAGAAGCGCCGTGCGTGCGGGGTTGTATATAAGATCGAACACCGCCTCAAGGTAATGGAACCCGCTAAGGCTGAGCGGCGCCTCGCCGTTCCCCGGGAACATTCCCACCGGCGTCGTATTCACGATAATATCCGCGTCATAGTGCTTCGGGATATTATCGTAATTGTCTTCGCCGGAGCGGCTTATGACCACCGCCTCGGCGCCCAGTATTTTAAGGGCGGCGCAGACCGACACCGAGGCGCCGCCGCTGCCCAGCACCAGCGCCTTCTTGCCGGCAGCCTTTATTCGCGCGCTCTCCACGGCCTGAACGAAGCCGTAGACGTCCGTGTTGTCGCCGAAAAGGCCGCCCTCCGGGGTTCGTATCACCGTATTGACGCTCCCCGTCAGCCTGACGGTGTCGCTCACCTCGGTCATGTACGGAAGCACGGTTTTCTTGTAGGGGATCGTGACGTTGATGCCTGTGAAATCCCCGTTTTTGAGGAACTCACCCACGTCCTGTTCTTCCATCTCAAAGAGCTTGTATTCGTAATCTCCCAGCAGCCCGTGAATTTCGGGCGAATAGCTGTGGGCCAGCGTCCTTCCGAGAAGGCCGGATCTCACTTCCATTAAAACACCTCACCGTAGCTTCCCAGGTACGTGAAGCTCTCGCAGTATGACGGCAGCTCGTCAAGAAGCTGCAGCAGCGCCGGCGAGTACACCGGCGTATCGATATCAAAGTAAAACATAAACTCAAAATCCTTGCCGGGAAGCGGGCGGCTCTCCAGCTTGTTAAGGTTGATGCCCAGGGCGTAGAACTTCGAGAGCAGCTTGTAAAGCGACCCCTGCTCGTGGGGCAGCGTCAGCATAAGACTCGTCCTGTCCGCGCCCGGGTAGATCTCCAGATCCTTGGAAATGCAGATAAAGCGCGTGTAATTATTGTCGGTATTCTGCACCGACTCCGCCAGACACTCAAGGTGGTAAAATGACACGCACTGCCTCGACGCCAGCGCCGCCTTGTCGTTCCCCTCCGATTCGGAAACCATCTTGGCCGCCACCGCGGTATTCTCGCAGGGTATGACCTTCACCCCCGAAAGACCCGACAGAAAGCCGGAGCACTGGCTTATGGCCTGCTCGTGCGAATAGATCTCCCTGACGTCGGAAAGCTTCGTTCCGGGCTTCACCAGAAGGTTGTGATCGATCTTCACGCGAATACTCCTCACAATATAGAACCTGTGGTGCATCATCAGGTCGTAAACCGAGTTGACGGAGCCGGCCGTACTGTTCTCCACCGGCACCACGCCGTACCTGCAGAGCCCCTTCTCGATGGCCTTGAACACTGCGCCGAAGTCCGAGAAGTACATAATGTTGGCATGCTCGAAAAGCTTGTCGCAGGCAAACTGCGAATTCGCCCCGTCAATGCCCTGGCACGCCACGCTGACAAAGCCCGGGAAGAGCTTCGGCGTCCCGTCAATGGCCCCCGATATCTTCTCGGCAAGGCCCGACCTCGCCCCGATGATCTGCGTCTGGTAGCTTCTGCTGACCTCAAAAATCATCGAGTAGAGCAGCGCCATGTAACCGCGAAGCTCCGGGTCCGTGCCCGCGGCAATCTCGTTCAGCTTTGAGCGTTCCCTCGCCGCGTCGAACACGGGAATTCCGTGCTCCTTCTTATACCCGGCAATGGCCGCAGCCGTCTCCATGCGCTCCTTGAGCAGCCCGGTGATCTGCCGGTCGATGTCGTCGATCTTCTTTCTGTATTCGGAATTTTCAGGCATTTGCTGCATGGTCGTCTCCTTGATCGTATTGAGTGTTAAGTGCTGAGTGCCGGAAATTGGCTGCCGCAAGGCCGGAGGCCCTTTTACCTCCCCAAGATCGCATCATACACCGCGATCGCCGCAGCCGCCTCGATCACGGGCACAGCCCTCGGCACAATGCAGGGGTCGTGCCTTCCCGGCACCTTGAGGATCACCTGCTCGCCGGTTTTGAGATCGACGCTCTTCTGGGGCTTTGCGATGGAAGGCGTCGGCTTTATCGCCACACGGAACACTATAGGCATACCGTTTGAGATGCCGCCCAATATTCCGCCGCAGTTGTTTGTTTCCGTCACCACTTTACCGTTTTCGTCAAAGCAAAAGCCGTCGTTGTTTTCGCTGCCGGGCATTGACGCGCAGGCAAATCCGCTGCCGAATTCGATGCCCTTGACGGCGGGGATGCCGAAAACGATGCCGGAAATACGGTTCTCAAGGCCCCCGAACATCGGGTCGCCCACACCTGCCGGTACGCCTTCAACGACGCATTCCAGGACGCCGCCCAGCGAATCGCCCGCAGCCTTCGCTTCCTCGATGGCCTGCTTCATGGCGTTTTCCACAGCCAAATTTGAAACCGGAAAATCGATGGCCGGGCTTGAAGCCGGAAAATCGACGGCAGGGCTTGAAGCCGGAAAATCGACGGCAGGGCCGCGATCCTCACGCGCCGCGCCCTTATCGCAGGCAGCCTCCGCGCCGTCGTCCCTGACCTTGCCGAGAGACACGATGCGGGCCTTGACCGTGACGCCCATGTCCTCGAGAAGCTGAAGCACGATGCCTCCGGCCACGCAGACCGGAGCCGTGAGTCTTCCCGAGAAGTGCCCTCCGCCGGCAGCGTCTCTTGACGGGCCGTATTTCACAAGGGCTGTGTAGTCCGCGTGTCCGGGCCTCGGAACGTCTGCAATCGCCGCGTAATCCGACGAGCGTGTGTCCTTGTTTCTGATAATGGCGGTAACGGGCGCTCCGCAGGTGACGCCGCCCTCCGAAAATCCGCAGATAAACTCGGGCACGTCTGATTCATTCCTGGGCGTCGAGTAAGGGTCTCTGCCCGGAGCCCTTCTCCGGAGAAAGGCCGAAAGCCTGTCGAAATCGATCTTCTTACCGGCCGGGATGCCGTCGATCGTCACGCCGATGCCGGGGGCGTGGGACTGGCCGAAAACAGCCATTTTGATATTCTCGCCGTAAAAGCTGCTCATTTTGTAACCTCCAGTCCGAAGAAATCATCCCAGAAGCCCGGGTAGGACTTGTCGACGCACTTGTGCCCGTCAATATGCACATCGCCGCTGCAGTAGAGCGACATCATCGCGCCGGCCATGGCTATCCGGTGGTCGTTCTGAGAATCCAGCGTGCCGCCCGGGAGAGTTTCCCTGCCCGTAACGACCATGCCGTCCTCCGTCTCGACTGCCTCTCCGCCCAGCGCGTTTATCATCTGAACGGTGGACCTGATGCGGTCGGACTCCTTGAAGCGGAGCCTGCCTGCGTTTTTGATGACCGTTTCACCGGGAATGCCCGCGGCAAGGGCCGCCACCACCGGCACCAGATCCGGAATATCGGACGCGTCTATTGTCTGCGGAGCCATCCTGCCTGACCTGACAAGAATTCCCTCCGCCCTGTTTTCTGTTTCAGCGCCGAAGCCCTCCAGTATCCGCAGGATTCTCCTGTCGCCCTGGTCGGAGGCGGCGTCGAGGCCGCTTACCGTGATGCCCTTGCGCGACGCCGCGCCCATGCAAAGAAAGAATGCGGCGTTTGACCAGTCGCCCTCGGGCGTTCTGCAGCCCGAGACCTTATATTTTTGGCCGCCTTTGATTCTGACGCTCCTCTCGAAAGGAGTAGTGCTTTCGGACAAAGCGGCGCCTTCGTGATCCGGGGAAGCCAAACCGGCCCGGCCGGCGGAAACATCCGCCTTCACCTCCGGGAAATCCACTTCCACGCCTGCGTCCCTTAGCGCGCCCAGCGTCATGAGCGCGTAGTCCACGGATTCAAGTCTGCCCTCGATGACTATCTCGCTGTCACCCTCAAGCAGCGGAAGCGCGAACATCAGTCCCGACACGAACTGCGACGAAATGCCGCCGGGGATGCGGAACGCGCCCGCCTCGAGCTTGCCGGACACCAGCAGCAGGTCATTCTCGCGCACAATATTCATGCCGTGGCGCATAAGCTCGCTGAAGTACGCGTCATTTGGCCTTTGGGGAAGCCGCCCTTCCATGTGGAACACGGCAATGCGGTCCAACGCGCCGCAGAGAGGAAGCAGAAATCTGAGAGTCGAGCCGCTTTCGCCGCAGTTAAGATGTCTCACCACGCTGCCGGGGGGCCCGGATACGGGCGTAATTTCGAACACGCCGTCCCTCCGCTCGATCCTCGCGCCAAGCCCGTTAAGGCAATCCACCGTCGCGTCAATATCCCTCGAACTCACGGGACAGTAGATGCCGCCCGGTGTTTCGGAAAGCGCGCCGCATATAAGCATCCTGTGAAGCTTTGACTTTGAGGGCGGCGCCGCCACAGCGCCCGACCTTTTGCCGCCTCTTATGGCAAGTGTCATTTCACACCTCCCGCCAGCAGCCACTTCATGAGCTCGGGCCTGTTGATCATCTTCAGTATGCAATCCCCGGCGCTCCTCGGCACCACGATGGTGATGACGTCGCCGCCGGATTTCTTGTCGTTCTGCGCGGCCTCCAAAAGCTTCTCCGCCGGATAGCCGCACCTTGCGGGCAGGCTGTATTGCTCGAGAAGCCCGTGAAGAGCCTCATACGCGCTGCCGTCCGTAAATCCCAGCACAGCCGCCGCCTTCGTTATGACGTCCATGCCCGCGGAGACTGCCATTCCGTGCGGAATCGTATAATTACTGCAGCGCTCGATGGCATGGCCCACCGTGTGCCCGAAATTGAGAAGCATTCTGGAGCCTCTGTCGAACTCGTCCTCCTCCACAAGCTTCCGCTTCATGTCGACGCAGACGGCGATGACGTCCTCGTACTGTTCGTTCACGGGCCTCGCGGAGATCGCGTCCATAAGCTCGCGGCTTCCTATCATCCCGTATTTTATGATCTCGGCGCAGCCGTTTCTGTATTCGAGATTCGGCAGCGTCCGCAGCGTGTCAACGTCGTGGATCACGATCAAAGGCTGGCAGAAGCAGCCCACCTGGTTTTTGCCGCATTCGAGGTCAACGCCCGTCTTGCCGCCCACGGAGGAATCCACCGCCGCCAGAAGCGTTGTGGGGATCTGCACGTAATCGATGCCGCGTTGGTAAGTGGCCGCAGCGAAGCCCGTTATGTCTCCCACGACGCCGCCGCCCAGCGCGACAATAATATCCGTCCTCGTATAGTGGAGCGAGCCCATCCGCTCAAGTATCGCGCCGTACACGGAAAGGTTTTTGGATGCCTCTCCGTGGGGCATTACGAAGGCGTCCGTGGAAAAGCCCGCGCTCCGGAGGCTCTTGTCGAGCACTCTGCCGTACACAGGATAGACGTTGTCGTCGGAGACGATGAAAGCTTTTTTCCCCTTCGCCAGCGGCTTGATCGATTCGCCCGCAGACGCGAGAAGGCCGCTTCCTATGAGCACCTCATATTCCTTTGAAGATCTGACGGTAACGGTTCTCATTAACCGTCCACCTCCTCCTTGCGTTGTTTGCCCTCCTCGAGAAGTCTCAAAAGAGTCTCCCTGTCGCCGGAAGCCAGCGCGTCCCGGTATTCGCCGAGGCTGCGGATCATATTGTCGATCTCCTCAAGCAGGTAATCGCTGTTTTCCAAAAAGAGCTCGGTCCACATTTCCGGATTGAGCCAGGCGACCCTGGTCATGTCCTTGTAGCTGCCGGCCGAAAAGCCCTTGTGCGCGGAAGCCGTCGGGCTCTTTATGTAAGCGCTGGAAACCACGTGGGCCAGCTGCGAGGTAAACGCGATAATGCGGTCGTGCTCCTCCGCCGTGGTAATGGAGATCCTCCCGAAGCCCGCGGGCAGCAGCAGCCTCTTTATGCGCGCAAAGAGCTCGATGTCGTCGAAGCGCTCCGGCACAATGACCATCGGCGCGCCCTTGAACATATTGCCCCTCGCGTACTTATACCCGGAATACTGCGTCCCGGCCATGGGGTGTCCGCCCACGTAGGTAAAGCCGTACTGCTCCGCCAGCCTGAAGCCTTCGCGCGTGACCTGCCGCTTGGTGCCGCAGCAGTCGATGACCACCGGCTTTGTCCCTATTTTCGAAGCCTTCGCGGTCAGAAACCCGACCACCGCCTCCGGGTAGGTGCAAAGAAGTATAACGTCGCACTCCCCCAGCCTGTCGTCCGTAAGCTCGCCGGCCACGTCGCCCGAAAGCTCCGCGAATTTCAGGACCGATTCCGTCCTGTTGGCGGCCAGCACGGTGTGCCCCGCCTCGTTGTATGCCTTTGCGAAGGAGCCTCCCATGAGGCCCAGCCCGACAATGCCCGCGATCATTTGATCGCCTCCCTGACCGCGTTGATCTTCCTGACCAGACTGTCATATTCCTCAGGCTTCAGCGACTGGGCTCCGTCGCACAGTGCGTGCAGAGGGTCGTTGTGAACCTCCACGATCAGTCCGTCCGCTCCCGCAGCCACAGCCGCCAATGCCATCGGAGGCACCATGCGCGCAATACCCGTCGCGTGGCTCGGATCCACTATCACCGGCAGATGCGAAAGCTCGTGAAGCATCGGCACCGCCGAAAGATCCAGCGTGTTCCTGAGGTAGTCGCTGTACGTCCTGATTCCCCTCTCGCAGAGGATGACGTTCTCGTTGCCGCTGGCCATAATATATTCCGCGCTCATAAGGAGCTCCTTGAGCGTATTCGCCAGCCCGCGCTTCAGCAAAATCGGCTTGTCCGTGTGTCCCAGCTCCCTCAGCAGGTCGAAATTCTGCATATTCCTGGCGCCCACCTGCAGCACGTCCACGTCCGCGAAGAGCTCCAGATCCGAAGCGCTCATTATCTCCGTAACGATCGGAAGCCCCGTCTCCTGCCTTGCGATCTTCAGAAGCTCGATGCCCGTGGCCTTGAGACCCTGGAAGTCGTATGGCGACGTCCTCGGCTTAAAAGCGCCTCCCCGAAGCATATTGGCCCCGGACTGCTTCACCGCCTTTGCCACCGCGACGATCTGTTCCTCCGTCTCAACCGAGCAGGGCCCCGCGATAAGGCAGAAGCTGCCGCCGCCTATCTTCGCGTCACCCACGGTGATCACCGTGTCGTCCGGATGGAATTTCCTGTTGCAGCACTTAAAAGTCTCGGTAACACGGCTCACTGACTCCACGATATCAAGGCTCGCGATAAGCTCCATATCCACCTTGCCGGTGTCTCCGATAAGGCCCAGCACGGTCTGATATTCTCCCTTTGAAATGTGAACGCCCAGGCCCATGCCCTTCAGCCAGTCCACCAGCTGGTTCTGCTTTTCGTCCGCCGTATCCGGCTTCAATGCTACGATCATTTCAACGCCTCCGATAAAATAAAAAGTGCCGCCATAATAAAACTAATGCGACACCCGAATATTATGAAATCCTATTCATAAATCCATGCATCGCAAAAAGCCTTACTTATAGATTTTAGAAGTAAAGCCCTGATCAAAACCACCAATAATAAAAGTTTCCGTTTGCGATGCGGATAAATGTTCTCATACTTGCTCAGCCTTCCGTCTAACAGTGGAAGTAAAGTCCGAACCGGGATCCGGTTCCGATAAATCAGCCTGCCCGAGTTGCCCGTGGCTTGGCCGCGGAGCGGCGGCTGATTTATATACACTTTCATTGTAACACAATTTTCGACGGGCGTCAACAAAAATATTAGATTTGGTTGAAGTGACTTTGAGCGCCAGGAGCAAGGCCGGAGGCAGGCGCGTTCCGCGCGAGTTACGGCCTGCGAGTTACCGGTTATGGGACTTGAACTATGGGACTTGAGCTATGGGACTTGAACTATGGGACTTGAGCTACGGGACTTGAGCTACGGGACCGGAGGGCCGGGAGCCGGGGGACGGGACTCCGGCAGCATTGTTTACATAAAAATCCCGCGCCCTCACACGTATTACACAAACATAATAACGTGCGAAGACGCGGGAACCCTAAAACCTCATCTGAGACAGCCCGCATTAGATCTAACCAAAGGAGAACAGAATTACCCTTGCGGCTTGTCCATGAGTGTATTCGAAAATCAGGCGGCAGCCACCCCTCCGAAGATTATCTGTTTCGATGCAGACTGTGCCGCCGCTTCCCTGACTGATCTGCGATGTTCAGGTGTTCAGTTGCCTGACTTGCCGGGCACTTATCAGAATACTTTCTTCCTTGCGAAAATGACCGCGCCCAATGCGAGCACTGCCACAATCGCGAGGATTGCCGCCCCGTTATCGCCGGTAGGCGGAGGTGTAACCGGGTCATCTGTAGGATTGTCAACAGGGCCGTCGACAGGGCCGTCTACGGGGGAGCTGTCATCAGCTATGCCTATGAATGTAATCTTAGTGTTGGGAACCTTGGCATCTCCCGAGGCAACTGCGTTCTCATCGATTTCATAAAGGTCTCCGCCGGCCTTGGCAACAATAACGATAGTATTGGTGTTGGTGAGGCCTTCTGTCGGAACCACGATTTCGAATCTGGCAGCGTAAGCTCCGCCGTTTTCTTTTGCCTGCACAGCGGCGATATCAGGGGCATTGAAATCAAGAGCGCCTTCAACGAACACAACTTCGTTGTTGTTGATCTTGTATCCCATTCCTTGGAGCTCCTGCTCGAAGCCTATCCAGCCGCGGAAGGAAACGTTCTTTACGGAACCGTCGCTGCTGTCGATCGTCCTGTTGACTGAGTCGAGCTTGTCGGATGCCACTCCGTCGCCTTTTCCGAAATTGAGCTCTTCGCCCTCAAGACCGCGATTGGTATAAAAGCTGTCAAAGGACGCCTTGCGGAAATCAGCTGCGTATGCGGAAACAGCCGCGGCGGAAAGCACAAATGCCAAAGCAAGTACTAAAGCAAATATTCTCTTCATGATAATCCTCCATGATAGTTATATAGTAACCGCAACGGTGTCGCGGCCCGTGAATTCATTATAACAGATTTCGACGGTTCATGCAAACTAAACTTTCGGGTTGATTGGAGTGGATCGGATCGACAAGAACAAGGCTAAAGGCAAGAGGCCAGAGACCGGAGACCTCCGGCAGCTGCTGAATGAATCGGATTCCGCGTCTGCATTTTGAACAAGTGCCAAGTGCCGGGTGCCGGGTGCCAAGTGCCAAGTGCCGGGTGCCGCTTCGCGGCAGTTATGGAACCGGAGTTAAGAGCTCTGGGATTGCGGTTACGGGACCGGAGGGCCATGAGCCGGGCGCCGGGACTCCGGCTGCGCAGCGTTCCTTAAATCACACTGAATTCCTCAGCAGAAAACAAAAACCGCAGCCCTCATACGTAATCATATGAGAAGGCCGCGGTTTTCGGCAAATCATCTAAGGCTTCTGCTTATTTCAAGGCATTTCAGCTTTTTGCCGACAATTCCTCTGCCAGCGCGTCCAGCTTCAGGAAGGTCTCGCCGTCCGGAGCAGATACTATCCGCACCTCCGTGTCCGCAAAGGTGATATCCTTGCAGCCGGAAAGCAGCTCCTTCATGACCCTGGCGGCGGTCGGCGCCCAGGAACCGTTCTCGATGATTCCCACCGTTCTGCCGCGGTACCCCCTCAGCGCCAGCGCCTCGATAAATTCCCGCATATGCGGAAAAACGTCGGTATTGTACGTAGTGGAAGCCAGCACCAGCTTGTCATATCTGAAGGCATCACCGATCGCCTCCGCAACGTCGCATCTTGCCAGATCGTATATCGCCACCGGGCCCGCGCCGCCTGTAGCCAGCTTGCCGAAAAGGTGACAGGCTGCCTTGGCGGTATTCCCGTACACCGAGGTGTAGGCTATCGTGACGCCCTTTTCCTCCGGCTCATACGAGGACCAGGTGTTATAGAGCTCCACGCAGCGCCCAGCGTCGTGACTTATGACCGGCCCGTGAAGAGGGCAGATCGTCCTGACGTCAAGCGACGAGACCTTCCTGAGCAGGGCCTGCACCTGCGCGCCGTATTTCCCGACAATGCCGAAATAGTAACGCCTTGCTTCGCTGTCCCAGTCCTCTCCCACGTCCGTCACGTCCCGGCCGTGTATGGCCCCGAATTTGCCGAACGCGTCTGCCGAGAACAGGACGCCGCCGCTCTTTTCGTAAGCCACCGTGACCTCCGGCCAGTGCACCATTGGCGCGGCAATAAACGAAAGCTCGCAGCCACCCAGCGACAACGTATCCCCCTCCGAGACAGCTATACGCCGCTCCGGGAAATCATTGCCGAAGAAATTCTTCATCATCGCGAAGGCCTTCTGCGAAGATACTATCCGGGCCTCCGGGTACCTCTCCATAAACTTCAAAATGCCCGAGGAATGGTCCGGCTCCATGTGCAGGACCACCAGATAGTCAGGCTTCCTTTCGCCTAGTGCCTCACCGATATTCGAGAGCCACCGGTCCGCGAAGCTCTTCTCGACAGCGTCCATAACGGCAGCCCTGTCGTCCGCGATCACATACGAATTGTATGACATGCCCCCGGGGACCTTGAAGTGCGACTCAAACAGGTCGAGCTTCACGTCGTCGACGCCCACATAGTACAATTTTTCCGATAATTTCATCCTTTCTTTTTCCTCGTTCCCGCCGCGCATGCAGCCGCAGCCACGGCTAAAGTCACTGCCGAAATTCCGGCAATCGAGCTTCCGCATCCTTTCTTGTCGCTGTCCTTAGGAGCATTATTGCCGGACTGCCTGTCTTCTCCGTCGCTCTTGGGGGCCTCGCTCTGCGCGGGAGTCTCTTCGGAAGTCTCTTCGGGATCCCCGGCAGAATCGGTCTCCTCCGGTTTTTCGGTCGGAACCCCGGTAGGCGGCGCGGGCTTGCGTGTGCCCATCACCTCGAGCTCTCCAAGACCTGCATAATAGCTTGATTGGTCGGAAAGGCTGCTCATTTTGGTTATATGGAGGCGTACGTATGCGGCTTCCTCATTAATTTCGTACACAAACGGAACGGTCGGATCCGTGTGACTGCCTTCTACGCCCTTTTCCGATGCCACGACCTTGTAGTTTACGTCATCCATGGACACTTCTATATCATAATCCGAAGGCATGTTCGTTCCCGATACAAAGCCCGCGGGATAGATGCGGATCTCGGAGATCTCGCAGACCGACTCGAGGTCAAGCATTATCGTGATGTCTGTCTCGCGTTCTGCCGCGGAAGCGTACCAGCAGACCTCCATGCCCTGATCTTCCTCATCCCAGACAATATCCTTGACGCCGTCGGTGAGATACAGGTGCGAGAATATCAGCACTTCCAGACTTGGGATATCCCCGGATTCCGATTCGCAGACCGGTTCAATGCCGAGAGCAAGGTTTTCGTCGCCTTCCTTGGCGAAGGACGCCGCGACGCAGGTTGCCAGTGCGAGTACCGCAGTCAGTAAAAAACAGATAATCTTTTTCATTTAACAGATCCTCCCATTCGAAAATGTCATTCAGACCGCTCTTCCCAAAAACCGTCCTTCGGACCTTCCTTCCCTGACAAGTCATTCAGGCGGTTCTTAAAAAGAGCCGGCCGGTAATCTTTAATTCGGTAATCTTTAATTCGGTAATTTTTAATAAAGTAACCGGTAAAAGTAACGTGCAAAGAGCGGTCGGGCAATTAACGCCGGCAATGTGCAACGTGCAGGCCCCCAAAAGCCACCGGCAGCCGATGACCGGTTACCGCAGCGCACAGCCTTCGCAGTAATGCTGCTCATCGCGCTTGCCCGTCTCCGCGCTTTTTGCGTGCGGGATGTATTTTCGCGATGCCCAGAAGAGCCGCGGCGCCCATCAATATCACCGGCACGACGCCTCCCAAAGAAACGAGTCCGCAGCTTTTCTTTTTGGGCTTGTCGTCCTCGTCGTCCTCCTGCGGCTTTGCAGTCGGTATCACCGTTTCGTCCACGGTATTCATGGGATTTTTCTCCACGGTGAAGCTGTATTTGACGTCGCTCGCCGGCGCCTTGTACCGCGAAGGCAGCTCGAGCGAGACCTCCTTCAGCATAGCGGCCAGCTTACTGTCAAGCTGTGACTGCGTGGCGTTCGCGTCCTCGAGAAGAGCCTTCACCGCCTTCACGGAGTCGCTGTTTTCGTCGCCGCCCTTGTCCATGTAATCCTTGATGAGCCTGAGAGCCTCTTCGCTGTCCTTGACGGGCTTGCCGAATACCGCGATCTCAGCCAGCTGCAGCATGTAGCCGTCACCCGTGGTTCCACGGAGCTTTGTGGCCCTGAAGAGCACGTATCTGGCGGCAGGCGCGTCGGACAGAGTCACCTTGTACGCGTCCTCCGGTTGCTTGGAATTCTTCTCGGAGGCGACGGTTTTCCAGTCTGTCTGGTCGGCGGACACGAGTATCTCGAAGTCCTTGGGCCAGCAGCCCTGGGGCGTCACCTCAATGGATTCGAGCGCAAAAACGTCGCCCAGATCTATCATGGCGAACTCCTCCGCATTCTCGGAGTCCATGTGAAGCTTAACGTTGGAGGTCCAGCCGTTGTCGGTCCTGCCGTCCACCAGGAAGTCGGGCCACCAGCCCCAGCTCTTGTAATCAAGTCCGTTGGGGAACGAGGACACCGTCACCTTTTTGCCGGAAGCAAGGCTCTTGCCGGGCTTGTATTTGACCTCGTTTTCGCCCCGCCTGCCCCCTTCGACGGAAGCCACGGAAACAGGCGCAGGCACTGTCCCGTCGTCGTTGTACACCTCGATCTCGCTTATCTCAAGCTTTCCGCCCGGGAAGTCGGCGACCACAAACCGCAGGTATCTGGCCTTCAGCGTATCGAAGGTGACCGAAGGAACCGCGTTCTCCTGTATCTTGAATTTCTTCGCCGTCGCCAGCTTGTACCAGTCGGTGCCGTTATCGGACACGGAGATCGTGAAGCTTTCCGGCATATGCTCGCCGTAGTTGAACATTGTTCCGCAGGGGTAAAGGTCTATGCGGTTGAATTCAACCTCCCGGCCGAAGTCCATCACCGCCACGCCGGTATCCGTCTCGCTGTCGGTCGACCAGCCCAGAAGGCCGCTGCCGCCGTACCTGTCGCCGTCGTTCAGCGCCCACATATAGTAACCGCCTGTTCCGGGGGATGAATTGCAGGTGACGTCCGCCTTGAGCGCGAGATTTTCGCCCTTCTGCGGCACCCACGCGCGCCTCTCGTTGAAATCGTAGCCCTCGGGCAGCACGAAAAGTCTGGCTCCGCCGGCGCCCAGCTCGAATTCCGCTATGTTGTCGGCGTTGAGAGCCTGGTCGTAGGTCTTGCCGTCCTTCTCGGAAATATACTGAAGGGATTTGATCTGATCCTCGAACCTGAGCGAGAACGTGTTGCCCTTCTGGAAGCTATTGTTCACCACCATCAGATAGTTGCGGCCGTTGTCGCGGTTTCTGAGATATGCGGCAATGAAGTCCTTCTTGTCCGTGCTTTGGACAAAGAAGTCCTCGGGAATGAGCTCAATGGCGTCGTAGGTGTGCCTGCTGCCGTAGACCTCCAGGCTGTCGCAGCCTATGAGCGTGGGCCCCAGCATTTTGACCTCCTGGTTGAGCCTGCAAATGAACTCGTATTTGGGATTCGGCACGCCCTCCGGGCTGATGATGCCGTCCTCAAACGGCTCGCTCCTTTCGACCGGAGTGAACCACGTGAAGTACGACAGCTGCTTCACGCCGAAGGCCAGCGCCAGATTGATCTCGTACCTTGTCTCCGCCTCGTTGGGGGACCTGAAGGCCACGCTCTGCGTCACGGACTGTATGTACGTGCCTGTCTTGACGCCGTTTTTGAGGCCCACCTCACGCACCGCGTTAAGGTTTAAAAGGAAGCCTGTCCTGTTCATGCTGCCCTTCTCGAGTCCGAAGGGGTAAAGGTCGAACATGAGGTAATCCTGCTTGTATCCGGAATCCGCGCAAAGCTTGAGCCAGTCGTCCATCTGGGCCTTGTAGGTCATAAGCGACGGATAGGCCGCGTAAGGCAGGAAGTTGAGATGCATGTACGAATTCGGGTCCGCGTTCTTGAGCGCCCGATAAGCCTTGATAAAGGGGTTGGCGTTGAAGGGCTCGTCCAGAAGGTAATAGCCGTTGGCCGCCGGGACGTTGCGGTAATCCCGAAGCACCTTTTGGAGGGACTTCTCGCTCATGTTCAGAACGTTCCCGCCAAGCCTGTCGTCACCCACGGTCATGTGTATGCCGTATTTGTAACAGAGCTCCAGCATCTTCAGCTGCACGCTTTTCGCGCCAAGGTTATCCCCGGCGCTCATCACCCAGGTGATGCCCGCGTCCGCCATAAGCTTGTACTGCTCGTCGGTGACGTATTTCTGCGTAGGCGGCCAGAAAATCGATATCATTATATCGTCGTCGAAGCTGTACTCTTTTTCCACCACGTAAACGTGACAGGTCACCGTCTGCCCGTCGATCTCGCAGCTCACGTCGGCCTCGCCCGGCTTCACGCCGGTAACCTTGCCCTCGCCGTCCACCGAGACAACGTCCTTGTCCGATGAGGTCCACTTCGCATTCCCGGAAGCGTCCCCGGAGAGTTCCAGCTTATCCACCTCGCCTACGTAAAGCTCCAGCGCTTTTCTGATCATAGATACACCTCCCGCAGCATTCGTTTTGGTCCCCGGGAATGCCGCAAACGAGACAGCCAGAGCCAAAAGTGTCGCAAATACAATAGTCATGGATAAAATCTTATTCATTTTGTCTACCTCTGAAGTTATATTTTGGTCGCGCCGCCGGCGACTCGAAGCCGGTTCGGTGCGTTGTTAGCGTATTTCGGTTTTCGGAATGCGCTTTTGGGCCGGGTTTTGGAGCCCGGGCTTGTGCGCGTTTCCGAGTGTCCTAATGATACTTTAAATCCCGTCTTTTTTCAAGTTCAACGAGCTCGTCCGTCATCGAAATTAAGCTATTTTCAACATTATTTGTTTGACGCGGCGCGCGGCCTCGCGCGCCGGGAATGCCTGCGAATATTCGGCCGTGCCTTCCGTCCGCAAATGTGGTACAATGCCTGCGATGCATGAACGCCTCAGGAGCGCTTCGGAAAAACACTTCAGAAGCCAGGCTTCACGATTGCGCCTCAGAATAAAACTTCAAGGAACGGAGGATCTTTTCGCGATGGAAACACGCAATGAGCACTTTATCGGATTGGACGTCGGCACCAGCACCGTTTGCGGCTGTCTTTTCGACGCGTCCGCGGAGGAACCGGTCAAAACCGTCGTGCAGAGCAAGGACGACACCTTCACCTCCGGCAACCCCTGCTTCAGGTTTCAGGACCCCGACAATATTGTCGCGCAGGCAATCGGCGTCATCCGTGAGCTGGCATCGGGCTGCCGCGTCGCGGGCATCGGAATATCGTGCCAAATGCACGGGATCGTTTATATTGACGGGCACGGGAATGCGCTTTCTCCGCTGATCACCTGGCAGGACGGCCGCGGCGACCTCAGTTACCGGGACGGGCTCACTTACGCGGAGCACCTGTCGAAGGCTTCCGGCGAACACGTCTATACCGGCGAAGGCGCCGTGACGCTTTTTCACGACACCGTGAACGGTCTCATCCCCCAAGGCACCGCCCGGATCGCGACCATCGGCGACCTTCTGGCAATGCGTCTCTGCGGCACCGACAAGCCTGCCACGAGCCCCGGCATCGCCCGAAGCATCGGCCTTTTCGACATACGAAGCGGCTCCTTTAAAACCGCTCTCATCGAAAGCCTCGGCATGGACCCGGGACTTTTCCCGGACATTTCCCGCGGCGCCCGGTCAGCCGTCGGTCAGTGCGGCCTTCTCCCCGACAGTCCCCCTGTCTTCTGCGCGATAGGAGACAACCAGGCCTCCGTTCTGGGCGCGTATTTTTCCTGCCGCAAAAGCATTTCCCGCGGCGCGCGGCCTGTGGTGCTCAACGTGGGAACGGGCAGCCAGATTTCATTTGTGAGCGCCCTTCCCGACAATATCGACCCCTCCGGCTCAGTCGAAGTGCGGCCCTTCGCGGATGACACCTGCCTTCTGGTGGGTGCGCCCGCCTGCGGCGGCTCGGCGTATGCCGCCCTCGCGGATTTCTTCAGCCGTACCGCCGGATACTTCTCGGCAAGCCGCCCCGAGGACGTTTATCCCGCCATGGAGAAGCTTCTCGGGGAATCCCTCTCACTGGAGCCCGGCGAATACCCCTCCGTGAGAACCTGGTTCTCCGGCAGCCGTTCCCGAAAAGGAGTCTACGGCTCATTCACCGACGTCACTCTCGCCAATTTCACCCCCTCCGGCCTCATACGGGGCGTCGCCGAGGGCATCATTGCAGACCTTCTCGACTGCTTCCACGAGATCAATTCGGCATTCAGGCCCGCGAAGCCGCCCTTCATCATCGCGACAGGCGGCGCACTGCGGCGCAACGAAACCTTCTCCGGCATGGTGTCCGAAAGGTTCGGCCTGCCGGTGCAGTTCTCTGCGTATAAAGAAGAAGCGGCCCTGGGGGCCGCCGTTCACAGTGCCGGGTATAGGGTGTGAGGTGTTGGTGCCGGACGCGCTGCGCGCGAATTATGGGACGTGAGCGCCGGGCGCCGGGCGCCGGGTGCCGGGTGCCGGGAATAGGCAGGAGGCCCAGGGCCGGAGATTTTCGGCATCCGGTGAAGGAAAAGGATTCCGCGCCGGTCTTCAGGCTCCATTCTCCGGCCCTTTTCCGCAATCGGCGCTCACACCTCATCTCTTCATCTCACCGTCACCTCGCCGGCCTCGTAGCCGGTTTTATTGATCAGATCAACGAGGGCCGCCCTCATCTCGTCGGTAAACTCGCCGTCATATCCGAACGACGCCTCTCCCTTAGTGCGGGTCGCCTTCACGTGCTTCGCATCGTCAAAGCTCTTTCTGATCGCATCCGCAACGTGCGCCTCGCACATGCCGCACATCATTCCGGAAATCTTAACCGTCACTTTTTTCATTTCTATACTCCTTAAAATCTCTCAGCCGTCACCGTGAAGAGTCCAACCGCCGCGCAGCACCTCGGTACTGTCAACTCACAGCTCCGGTCCCATAGCTCCCGCCGTATAACTCGCAGACCATAACTCGCAGGCCATAACTCTCTCGGAACGCGCAGCGCTCTCAAACCAAAAACCGGTTCTCCCCCTTGATGACAAGGCTGTCCGGCGTCACGCTGCAGGTCAGCCCGACGACCTCGACCCCCGCGCTTTTTGCGCTGCGGAGCCTTTCCGCGAAGCCTGGATCCGTCGCCGCGTTCGGCAGCACCTCCGTGATCCCTTCCATTTGGATCACAAAGGCCGCAATGGCCCGGAAGCCCTGCTCCCTGGCGCGAATCAGCTCGTCAAGGTGCTTTCTCCCCCTGTCCGTGGGCGCGTCCGGAAAATATCCTGTCCCGTCAATTTCGAGCGTGCAGCCCTTGACCTCCATGAGGATTCTTCCGACGTCGCCGCCGATGCTCTTCTCCATATAGAAGTCAATCCGCGAATTCCCGAAGGTGTACTCCGGAACGACCCTGTCGAAGCCCTGCAAGGCAAGCCATTCGCGCACCACCGCATTGGGCGCCTGACTGTCGATGTTGACGGTGCCCAGGCCCGCTTTTTCCACCGCGACAAGGTCATACCGCGTCTTGCGGGCAGGATTGCCGGACTCATCCACGTACACCGTGACCCCGGGGATCAGCAATTCCCTGCACCGCCCGGTATTCTTCACGTGGCAAAGCACAGGCCCCGCGCCAAGGTCGACAAAGGCCTCGAACCGGTTCGGGCGGGAAATGAATATTCCTTTTGAGATATGACTGTACAACATGCTTCTGCTTCGGGCGCCCGGCAGCAGCGCCGGGCTGAAAAGGCCTTATCGGATATTCCTGTACATCGGCCCCAGCGCGCCGCAGGCCCTGTAGTCCTGCCCTTCCTTGTCCATGCCGAAAGCGTTCCAGACCGCGGGCCTGTAAATGTCATTGTCGGGCACGTTGTGCATCGCCACTGGGATCCGCAGCATGGAGCAGAGCGTAATGACGTCGGCGCCGATGTGTCCGTAGCTGATGGCGCCGTGGTTGGCGCCCCAGCTGTTCATCACGTCGTAGGCGGAGGTGAAGGCGCCCTTGCCGTCGCAGCGCGGCACGAACCAGGTGCAGGGCCAGGTGTAATCGGTGCGCTTCCAGAGAACGTCGGACACCTCGTCGGGCAGCTTTATGGTGTAGCCCTCGCAGAGCTGCATTACCGGGCCGAGGCCCTTGACGAGATTAAGGCGCATCATTGTGACGGGCATTGTCGCACGGGTGATGAACCTGGAGGAGAAGCCGCCGCCCCTGAAGTAGCCCTTGTCCGCCGCGTTCCAGGTGGTGGCGTCGAGGCAGGCCCTGACGTCGCCGTCGGTCATTTCCCAGAAGGGCTTCATGACGCCCTCGCCGTTTTCGTCCTTGACCTCGCCGCAGGCATCCAGACAGGCCGCCCCCGAATTGATGAGATGGATGAAGCCGCCGTTTTCGAGAGCAAGCCCCTCGACGTCGTAGCCGGTGGCCTTCCTGACGGCCTCGGGACTCCAGTAGGTCCTGACGTCCGCGAATATCTGCGCCCGCCCGGTGAGAAGCTTCCCGAAAAGCATGCACACGCCGTTCAGGGTGTCGTTCTCGGTAGCGAGGATATACGGCTCTCTGGCGCCGTTCCAGTCGAAGGAGGAATTCATAAGGCTTTCCGCGAAGTCGCCGTTGGGGTAGAAGTCCGTCCACTGCCGCTGGCCCTGGAAGCCCGCCGCGATGGCGTTGTGTCCCAGCTTTTCCTCCGCGAATTCGTCGGAAATGTTGGCGTTGCCGTTCATGAGATCCTTCATAATGCACATCATCTTCACCACGAATTCAAAGCTCTCCGCTTTCTTGTCGGGAGACTCGCGAATAAACTCCGGGTTCTTGTCGAAGCCCTCCCTGCAGTATTTGCGCGTCCACTCGAGGGCCCGCTCATATTCTTCGCGGTCATAGATGCCCCCGGTCATGCGGCGGATGATCTCTACCTCGTCCACAGACTCGACGCGCATGCCCAGGTATTCCTCAAAGAAGGAAGGATCGATAATGGAGCCTGCGATGCCCATGGTGATGGAGCCTATCTGCAGGTAGCTCTTGCCGCGCATCGTCGCCACAGCCACGGCAGCCCTCGCGAAGCGCAGGAGCTTTGCCTGCACGTCCTCCGGGATATCGGTATCGTCGGCGTCGCAAACGTCACGCCCGTAAATGCCGAAGGCGGGCAGCCCCTTCTGGGCGTGTGAAGCAAGCACGGAAGCCAGGTAGACCGCACCGGGCCGTTCTGTCCCGTTGAAGCCCCAGACCGCCTTTATGGTCATGGGATCCATGTCCATGGTCTCGCTGCCGTAGCACCAGCAGGGCGTCACAGTGACCGTAATATCCACGCCCTCCCGACGGAATTTTTCCGCACAGGCCGCGCTCTCAGGCACCCGTCCGATAGTCGAATCCGCGATAACGACCTTCACGGGCTCGCCGTTGGAATAGAAAACGTTGGAGCTTATGAGCTCAGCAGCTTTTTTTGCCATGTTCATGGTCTGCTCCTCAAGGCTTTCCCTCACCCTGAGCGGCCCGCGGCGCCCGTCAATAGTCGGCCGGATTCCGATCACAGGATAGCGCCCGATAAGTCTTGAACTTGCCATAAAAACCTCCTCTTTCGGGCGTTTGGCCCGAACCTCTAAGTGGTTTAATTATACTACGCGCGGCAATATTTTACAACGCTGTCCGCATTCGCATTCGCTGATGGGTTCGCTGATGTGCGCCGAGGCGGCGCCGGGGCAACGCCGAGGCGGCGCAAAGAGGCCGCGATCCTTCATTTTCGCCAGGATCGCGGCCGTAAATTCAAGTATTAAAACAGGCTCGCTTAAAGCGCCGTGATTTGACTGTCGGGCGCTGCAAATCAGCAGGAACCGCATCTCACCAAAATCCGAGGGTCACCAAAGCCCGAAGGTCACCGAAGCCCGAAGGTCACCGGGAGGCGCAGACTGCCGGGCGCCCAAAACCGCCGGTCGCCGCATATCTCCGCCGGGAGCTACAGATCTCCCTCCTGCCCGGCCTTTGTCCCGCTGCACCTCCCGCTCATCGGACATCCGTCGCATCCGCCGCAGCCTCCGGCACATGAGCAAACCGCAGAACGGCCCTTCCTGCGCGCGCTGACGATCCATACTATTATTGCGGCGACTATCCCGAGAAGCACCAGCCCCACGATTATCGAGCCTGCGTTTTGCATAAGCCAGGTCAGCATTAGTATCACTTCCTTTTAGCCTTATACGGCCGTTTGACGAAAAGCATGAACACAAAAAGCAGCAGCACCAGCGACGCGGCGACCAGGCCGAATATATTTATATTGCCCGTGAATATCCCGCCGAACTGGTATATCATCAGCGAGACCGCATATGCGAAGGCGCACTGGTAGCCCACCGCAAAAAGCGTCCACCGCATGTCGTTCATTTCGCGCTTGATGGCCCCGATGGCGGCGACGCAGGGCGCGCACAGCAGATTGAAGGCCAGGAAGGAGAAGCCCGAAAGCTTCGGGAATGCCGCGGCGATCGCCTGGTACGTGGTGCCCTCTGCCCCGCTGAACAGTATTCCCATGGTGCTCACGATATTTTCCTTCGCGGCAATACCTGCAAGCGACGCAACGGCCGCCTGCCACGTTCCGAAGCCTATGGGCTTGAACACCCAGGCCAGCACGCCTCCCGCGGCCGCCAGCAGCGAGTGGTCGATCTCGTCCGCCGAAAGCATTCTGAAGGTGCCGTCAATGAACCCGAAGTACGTGGTAAACCAGATCACTATCGAGAAGAGAAGTATTATCGTGCCTGCCTTCTTGATGAATGACCAGCCTCTGTCCCAGGTCGAACGGAGAACGTTGGAGGCGGTGGGCAGATGGTACGCGGGCAGCTCCATCACGAAGGGCGACATTTCCCCGGCGAAGGGCTTTGTCTTCTTGAGCATCACGCCGGATATTATAATGGACGCGAGGCCCAGGAAGTACGCGGAGGTGGCGATGAGGGGGCTCTTGCCGAAGATCGCTCCGGCCACAAGTGCCACGAAGGGAACCTTGGCGCTGCAGGGTATGAACGTGGTGGTGATGACAGTCATTCTGCGGTCGCTCTCATTCTCGATAGTTCGCGAGGCCATTATTCCCGGGACGCCGCAGCCGGTGCCTATGAGCATCGGAATGAAGGATTTTCCGGAGAGGCCGAACCTGCGGAAAAGTCTGTCCAGCACGAAGGCTATCCGCGACATATATCCGCAATCCTCCAGTATCGCCAGGAACAGGAAGAGCACCAGCATCTGCGGCACGAAGCCCAGCACGGAGCCCACGCCCGCCACGATGCCGTCCAGAATCAGTCCCTTCAGCCAGCTCACGCAGTGCATCGCGTCAAGAGCCTTCTCGATAAGCACCGGTATGCCCGGCACCCACACCCCGTAGTCCGCCGGATCGGGCTCGCCGAAGCCATTCCGCTCAAAATATGCCACCGCGTCAACGTACGAGATCGGCACGACCTTGCTGTCGATGGTATGCGGCAGATTGTCAAAATAGACCGTCATCTCGCGGGTTTCGAGCGTCTCCCCGTCCTCCACGGTGACCCTGGCGGTTCCTTCGCCGGTCTGTGCCTTCATCCGCGCCAGCGCCGCCGCAGCGTCAAAGCTTTCAGCCCCCGGATCGACGTCGCAGAAGGCCTTCACCGCGTTAAGCGCGTTCGAGTAGCCCTCGGAGGTCTCGTTGTAGCCCTTGCTTCCGATGCCTAAAAGGTGCCAGCCGTCGCCGAAAAGCCCGTCGTTGGTCCAGTCGGTGGCCGCAAGCCCCACGCCCACCATCGAGACGTAGTAAACTATGAACATTATCAGTATGAATATCGGGATGCCAAGCCACTTGCTCGTGACGACCTTGTCGATCTTGTCGGAAAGCGTCAGGCCCTGGTTCTTTTTGCGGTAGCACTTCTTCAGCACCGACGCAATGTAGGTGTAGCGCTCCTCGGTAATGATGCTCTCCGCGTCGTCGTCCTTCTCGGCATCGGCGGCCTTGATATCCTGCTCGATGTGCGCCAGCGCGTTCCCCTGAAGGCCCAGCTGCTCCAGCACCATCCTGTCGCGCTCAAAGATCTTGATCGCATACCAGCGCTGCTGTTCTTCCGGCATGTCGTGTACCACGGCCTCCTCAATGTGGGCAATGGCGTGCTCCACAGGGCCCGAGAAGTTATGCCCCGGCAGCGTCACGTCGTTCTGCGCCGCAGCAATAGCAGCCTCCGCCGCCTCGTTGATGCCTGTCCCCTTGAGCGCGGAAATGGTCACCACCCGGCAGCCGATCTCCCTCGAAAGGCCCTCAATATCCAGATGGTCGCCTCTTTTTTCCACCAGGTCCATCATATTGATGGCCAGCACCACCGGGATCCCCAGCTCGGTAAGCTGCGTGGTGAGGTAGAGATTCCTCTCGATGTTGGTGCCGTCAATGATATTGAGTATCACCTCCGGCCTCTCCCCCACAAGGTAATTGCGGGCCACGACCTCTTCCTGCGTATAGGGCGAAAGCGAATAGATCCCGGGAAGGTCCGTCACGACGACGCCTTCGTGCTTCTTCAGCTTTCCCTCTTTCTTTTCAACTGTCACGCCGGGCCAGTTGCCAACGTACTGGTTGGACCCGGTAAGGGCATTGAACAGCGTGGTCTTTCCGCTGTTTGGGTTGCCCGCAAGAGCAATGCGAATATTCATAAAATCAAAAAATCCTTTCTGTGCGGGGCGGCTTTTGTTTGGAGCTTTCGGTCAAGTCCGGCGGCTTTTAGCTGCGCTTTTTGTTCGCGGCCGGCTGTTTTCGTCTGCGGCCGATTGCTTTTGGCTGCGGCCGGCTGCTTTCGTCTGCGGCCGATGGCTTTTGGCTGCGGCCGATTGCTTTTGGCTGCGGCCGGCTGCTTGTGCGATTTTCCGGTCGCTCGTGCGGTTCCCCGGCTGCCCGTTCCGGTTTTCTGCCGCGCCCCTTTCTTTTAGTTAGCCTATGCTAACAGTTCTGCATTAAAAAAGGCCGTTAAAGCCTATTCGTCGACAATTTCCACCATCTCGGCGTCAGCCTTGCGAAGGCTCAGCTCATATCCCCTGAGGTTCAGCTCCAGAGGATCTCCCAGCGGCGCCACCTTACGGACAAATATCACGGTACCTTTAGTGATACCCATGTCCATTATCCTGCGCCTTATGGCGCCCTCACCGTGAACCTTCCTTACAGTCACAGTGGAACCGATCTTAGCTTCTTTAAGTGTTTTCATTAACTGACCTCCGTAAGCCCTCAGGCTCCAAGCGAGTTAGCCTCGGCTAACTCTTATGCAGAGATTATACTCTTTGTTTTAAAGCCTGTCAAGCACTTTCTGCACCGGCTTTGCCGCTTGGGTAAATTGAAAAACTAAATGCAACGCCCCGCTTGCGTTTACTTTTTCTGCACTCTATGGCACAATTTGTATTCCAATTTCGAATTTGCGAAAAAACTGTACCTTATCCGCCTTTATAGTCAGTAATTCTATTTACTTTGTCGATTTTTAAGCCATAACGGAAAAAGAATACTTATGGAGTTGCCCCCACACGGACCTGATGGTAGCGTTACCTTGGTGAAAAAAATAGCCAAAAGGCATTCGAACCAGTAATACTTTTCCGTACCAGCCCATGATTCAAATATCGTTTCAATGTTAGAGTATTTCTTATAATGCTTTTCAAGGAATACTTAAATTTTGTCATATTTTTGAGGGTCCTTTTTATGGGACATATTTTCTGTTGAAACATTGCTTAATCGATTTTCAAAAGGATATCCTGTGCCAAATAGTTTCCTTTTCACTTTCATTAAAACCTCCAAACTATTCTATACAGGAAATAATAAAATCTCTAAGGGGGTCATGTGTGTTCGGAGTCAATGCGGCAGCATTTGACAGAAACACCGCCGCAAAGACATCCTCACTTTTGCGTTTACCTTGGTAGGTTTCGTGAACGATCAATTTCACCTTACGCATAATTGCCTCCTTCTTCGTGAGAGTAACAGTCAGAGGATAAATACCCTCCAACTGTTTCCTCACTAAAA
>JAGDAX010000020.1 GCA_017848335.1 Clostridia bacterium
CAGTAAACAGGGAACACCCGGCAAGCAGCCCCGCCAGGCAGACCGCGACCGTATTCAGGATGAATTGCCTTGCTCGTTTCAATGAAGTCCTCTCTAGCGTTTCAAAATGGTCTTTCGGTATTTAACCGGATTTAATTTACCATTTCCCGCACAGAAAAGCAACCGTTAAGAGACCGAAAAGCATGCGGATAACGACCGGAAAGCCTCCGCTGTGCAGCTGTCAAGCGGCCGCAAGGAGATCCGGAATAAACCGAAGCGTTTCCAAAGCGTTTCGAAGCGTTTTCCGGGCGTTTATGAAGAAATTCCGATTGACGAGGGCACCCTCACGGGTCTATAATATACGCGAATATTTAAAAGCGATTACCGGGGACAGTAGCCGCCTCGATCCGGTCACAGAGAGACCTGCCAAGGCTGTAAGCAGGACACCGCAGAGGCAATCGCGAAGACCACCCCGACAGCTGCCTTTGGCCGGATTATCCCGTTATCGATTTAATGAAGTGAAACACGTAGGTGGAACCGTGCCGAAAGCACCCTATGGATGCGTATTGCATTATGCGTCCGGGTGTTTTTTGTTTGGCGGCGCCGGGTAAAAGTCGTCGGAAAAGCCGTCGAAAAAGGCGCCGGCGCCTTGAAAACGAAGCCGGGTAAACGAAGCCGGGTAAACGAAGCCGGCTGAAACGGTGGGACGCACCCTCAAAGGGCGCCGCTCAAAACCCGGTGCGCGGCGGTTTTGCCTGTCGAGATTTAAGGAGGTTTGTTTATGAAAATAACATTGAAAGACGGAAGCGTAAGAGAATTTCAGGGCGCGATGTCCGCGGCGGATATCTGCAAAAGCATCAGCGAAGGCCTTTACAGGAATGCCTGTGTGTGCCGCATTGACGGCGAGACAGCCGACCTTCGCACCGTTATTGACAGGGACGCAGCGCTGGAGTTTCTGACCTTCGACGACGAAGACGGCAGAAGAGCTTTTCGCCACACCGCTTCTCACATAATGGCCCAGGCCGTCAAGAGGCTTTACCCCGGCGTGAAGCTCGCCATCGGGCCCGCCATTGCGGACGGCTTCTATTACGATTTCGACAGCGAGCCGGGCCTTCTCACCTCCGATAAATTTGCGGAGATCGAGGAGGAGATGAAAAAGATCGTAAAAGAGGACCTCACCCTCCGCCGCTTCACGCTCCCCAAGGACGAGGCGATATCTCTTATGAAGGAAAAGAACGAGCCCTACAAGGTCGAGCTCATCGAGTCTCTTCCCGAGGGCGAGGAGATAAGCTTTTACGAGCAGGGCGAATACGTGGACCTTTGCGCGGGGCCTCATATCGAATCCACAAAGGCTGTCAAGGCCTTCAAGCTTCTCAGCGTGGCGGGCGCGTACTGGCACGGCGACGAACACAACAAGATGCTCACCCGCATCTACGGCACCGCCTTCAGGAAGCAGTCCGAGCTGGATGAATATATCACCCGGATCGAAGAGGCCAAGAAGCGCGACCACCGCAAGCTGGGCCGCGAGCTGGAGCTCTTCACGCTCATGGACGAGGGGCCGGGCTTCCCCTTCTTCCTCCCCAAGGGCATGATCCTCCGCAACACGCTTATCGATTACTGGCGTCAGATCCATCTTCGCGAAAATTATCTCGAGATCTCCACGCCCATCATCCTTAACAGAAAGCTCTGGGAGACGTCGGGCCACTGGGATCACTATAAGAACAACATGTACACCACGGTGATCGACGAGGAGGACTACGCCATCAAGCCCATGAACTGCCCCGGCAGCATGCTGGTCTATAAGTCAAAACCCCGCTCCTATAAGGAGCTTCCGCTGAGGCTTGCCGAGCTGGGCCTCGTGCACCGCCACGAGAAGTCCGGCCAGCTGCAC
>JAGDAX010000003.1 GCA_017848335.1 Clostridia bacterium
ACCGCGATAACCGCCGCCGGGGCAACGTCGGAGAGGCGCTGGCCTGCGGCGAGTATCTCAGAAGGGGATATATTGTCGTGGAGCGCAATTTGAGGGCGCGGAAATACGGCGAGGCGGATATTGTTCTCGAGGATCGCGCAGAAAGGCTTCTGGTGTTTTGCGAGGTCAAGCTCAGGAAGAGCAGCGGGTTCGGAACGCCCGGCGAGGCGGTGAACCGCAAAAAGAGGATGACACTGAGGCGGATCGCTGAGAGCTACCTTGCGGATCACGGGGAATTTGACGGATACAACGTCCGGTTCGACGTGGCGGAGATTTTGGCGGATGAAAAGCGGGCAAACCGTGATATAATAAACATAATCGAGGACGCGTTTGACTGACGCGCAAGCGGCGCGGGAAAGGCGCGTTTAATTGAGGAGAAAGCGGCGGGAAGTCGGTGCGTCAAATTGACGGGAGCAGGGCGCAAATACAGTGCGAAGGTGACGCGCAAATGACGCAAAAGCAGCGCGAAGTCAGCGTGTTTAAGTGACGCGAGCCTGATGAAAGGCAGCGGGAAATCACGCGAAAACAACACAAATAGCAGCATTTAGGAGGTAACCATGAAGCTTGACTACAAGAGAACGATTCTTATCGGATTTGCCTTTATGTCCATACTGGCATTCTGGCAGTTTTACGACCAGGTAATTCCGTATCTGCTGGAAAACAAGTTCGGTCTGAGCACGTTTGTCACCAACGCGATAATGTCTATCGACAACGTACTGGCGATATTCATGCTGCCGCTGTTCGGCGCGATTTCCGACAAGACCAACTCGAAGCTCGGCAAGAGAACGCCCTACGTGCTTTTCGGGACGATTGCCGCGGTGGCGCTCATGGTGCTGCTGGCTTTTGCCCAGCAATTGCGCTCGCTGCCCATGTTCCTTGTGACGCTCGTGGTGCTGCTGGTGGTCATGTCCGTTTACCGCTCGCCTGCGGTGGCCTACATGCCGGACGTAACCGAGAAGCCTCTTCGCAGCAAGGGCAACGCGGTCATCAATCTGGTGGGATATATCGGCGGTATTTTCGCGACTGTGGCCATGATGTTTATGCTGAAGAGCGAGACGCTTCCGGACGGGAGCAAGGTCTACAGCGACAGGCAGTCATTCCTTCCGATATTCTTTGTGATCGCGGGATTTATGCTGCTTTCGGTGCTGGTGATGGTCTTTGCCGTCAAGGAAAACAAGCTGCCCCACGTGGATGACAGCGCGGAGACAAATGCCGCGGACGGCGGGGTCAAGGCGGGCGGCCGGGCGAAGCTTGCCGGGCCGGTCAGGGTCAGCCTTATTATGATCCTGCTTTCGGTGTTCTTCTGGTTTATGGCCTACAACGCGGTGTCCACGGCGTTCTCGAGGTACTGCGTGGATATCTGGGGCGCGGACCTCAGCGCTTCCTCGGGCTATCTGCTGGTGGGAACAGTGGCGGCCATTGCCGCGTTTATGCCTCTGGGCTTTCTTTCGAGCCATCTGGGGCGCAAAAAGACGATCATTCTCGGCGTTCTGCTTATGACCGTCTGCTACGGCGCGGCCTTTTTCCTGAGAAGCGCGACGTGGATCATGTACGTGATATTTGCGCTTGTGGGCGTGGGCTGGGCGGCCATAAACGTCAACTCCTTCCCGATGGTGGTTGAGATGTGCTCAGGCGGCGACGTCGGCAAATACACCGGCATTTACTATACGTTTTCAATGGCGGCGCAGATCGTGACGCCGCTGCTCTCGGGCCTTTTGATCGAGAAGCTGCCTATGGGATATTTACTTCTGTTCCCTTATGCGGCGGTGTTTTCGATACTGGCGCTGATCACGATGTTTTTTGTGAGACACGGCGACAACAAGCCCGCGAAGAAGGCCTCGCTGCTCGAGAATTTCGACGTGGACGATTGAGGCGCTCGCCGGGGAGCTCGCCGAGCCGGTGCCTTGAACTGAGGAAATAAAGCCGAAGGAACAAAGCCGGCGCCTTGAGCTGAGGAAATAAGGCCGAAGGGATAAAGCCGGCACCTTGAGCTGAGGAAATAAGGCCGAAGGGATAAAGCCGGTACCTTGTGCCGAGGAAATAAAGCCGAAGGAACAAAGCCGGCGCCTTGTGCCGAAGGGGATTAAACGATGCCTTGGATCATTGCAGGGGCCGTGATTGCGGCCGTCGCAATCGCATATATTCTGCTGATATGGCCTGCCCTCAGGAAGCATCCGGACCGCAGGGTCATGGAGGGGCAGTTTATTGCCCACAGGGGGCTGCACAACGCGGCGGAGGGCATTCCCGAGAATTCGCTGCCGGCCTTTGAGATGGCCTGCCGGGCGGGGTTTATTATCGAGAATGACATCCACTTGACCGGGGACGGCCGAGTGGTGGTCTTCCACGACGACGACCTTTTGAGAATGTGCGGCGACAGCAGGGCGCCTGAGGAGATGACGCTTGACGAGCTCAGGGCGATGCGGCTTTTGGGCACGGAATACGGTATTCCCACGCTTGAGGAATGCCTTGAGACGGTGGCGGGAAGGGTCCCGCTGCTTATTGAGTTCAAGCTCCGCAAGGGAAATTGCGGGGAATTGTGCGCGGCGGCGGAAAGGATTCTCGCGAATTATGACGGGAAATATTTTATCCAGTCCTTCTACCCGCAGGTGCCGCGCTGGTACCGCAGGAACAGACCGGACGTTATGAGAGGGCAGCTGGCGACCGTGCTTAAAGGGCAGGGGCTTGTGAAGAGGCTGCTGGGGACGCTGGTGGCGGACGCAGCTTCAAGGCCGGATTTTGTGTCCTTTGACAGGGAGCACAAGAATTATTTTCCGCGAAGGCTGGCTGTGCTGCTGGGGGCCTTTCCGGCGGGCTGGACGTTCAGGAGCCTTGACGAGCTGAAGGCGGACAGAAGGGATTTTAAGGCATATATTTTCGAGAATATATCACCGGAGGATATTAAAAAATATGAACAAAGCACAGATTGACCTCTCGAAGATCGACGTGAAACAGATTGAATTTAAGCAGAATGACCCGGGGCCGGGCGAGGTTAAGCCGGACGGGCTGAACGGGCATTGCGGCTCTTGCGGCGGATTTAACCGCATCGAGGTGGAATACAGGCTGGAGAAGCCCGCGGCGCTGGAGCTGGTATACGACGACGGCACGGAGGAGGGCAAAAGGGACTGCTTCTTCCTTGAGGCCGGCGGCAGGACCTTCGGCGGGCTGGTGCCCGGGTACACGGAGGGCGCGAAATTTGCGGGGGTCAGGAGTGCTCTGGTGAGGGGCTTTGACGGTGAGGATCCGGGATTTATTCTCGGGAGCTTTATGCTTGAGACCGTGCCGGTGCTTTCAACGGACACCTATTACATAGAAAACGGACGTTACAAGGTCGGGATCCGGCTTATTTGGGGCGGCGGCGTCAATTATATTCAGGACAAGCGGTGCCCGGTGCCCGGAATCGAGAATCTGATCAACCAGTGCGACACGGGGCGGCTTATTCAGCAGTCCTATTACGGCACGGGCGAGACGCCGGAAAATCCGGACTTTTATTACGGGACGTTTATGAACCAGAAATGGGTGTATAATCCCGTGCAGGGCGGCGACAGAGGCGGCCTTCATTCAAGGCTTATCGACGTGCGGCCCGGGGAGAATTCCGTGTGGATAAAGTCGCAGCCCAAGGACTGGGGCAAGGTGGGCTTTGATACCAAAAGCTATATGGAGAACGTTTACACGCTGGACGGCGACCTGATAAGGGTGGACAACAGATTTGTGGACTTCTCGGGCTGGAAGCACCCCTGCAGAGGGCAGGAGCTGCCGGCGTTTTATACGATAAGCTATCTGGATAAATTTGTGTGGTACGACGGGACGGATTCCTGGACGGACGCGCCGCTTTCATCCAGAAGCGATCTCAACTTCTGGGGGCTTCCGGAATATTCCGCCTCCTGCCGCTTCAGGATCAGGAAGAGCAGCACGGAGACCTGGTGCGCCTGGGTCAGGGAATCGGACGACTACGGGATAGGGCTTTTTGTGCCGAACGTCGACCAGCTTTACGCGGGAAGGCACGCCTACAACGGCACCAAGGATCCTCTGGACGGGGCGACGAATTACGTGGCGCCGCTGAACAGGGTGCAGATAGTTTCGTTTAAGCCCATAGAGTACAGCTACCTGATCACGACGGGGTCGGTGGACGAGATACGCGGGAGGTTCAAGGAGAACAGGGATTTTGCGGCCAATGAGTCGATTACCGACGAGGCCCGCGAATATCGGACAGAGGACGACGCGCCGCCCTACGGCTGCAAGTGACTGCGAGTGACCGTGAGGGAGCGCGAGGGAAGAGCGAGGGAGCGCGTCCTTGAATCGATGCGCTCGCGGCGCTCGCGGTCTGCGGCGAAGCTCTGCGGAGGCCTGAATTGACGCGAATATGATCCGCGGCGAGATGAATCGACGCGAGCACAGCTTGCAGCGATTTGGATTGTCGCGAACAAACTGAAACCGGGCATCGTGCAGACTGCGGAAGGGCAGTAAAACAGGCATAAAAGCTGCGGCAGATAAATACGGGGTGACATGATGATTAATTACAGCGAATACCTTGACAGAGTGAAGGGCTGCTTCCTGGGGAAGACGGTCATTGGCACGCTTGGGGCGCCTTACGAGGGCGTGAAGATGCCTATGGAGCTGAAGTTTGACCCGGCGATGATTGACACGATGCTGCCGAATGACGACCTGGATCTGCAGGTGCTGTGGCTTGAGGTGGTGGAACGGAAGGGTCTTGATTTTACTTCCCTCGACCTGCTGAAGGCCTTCTGCGAGAATTGCGACTATTCTCCGGGCGAATACGCGGTGATGCGCAAAAATTACGAGAAGGGCATTTACCCGCCTTACTCCGGCTGCTTCTGCAACGATTTTTATATCGGCGGAATGGGGTGTCCCATAAGGTCCGAAATCTGGGCCTCGCTGAGCCCCGGCAATCCTATCCAGGCGATGAGGCTGGCGGGAATGGACGGCATACTCGACCACGCGGGGGAGAGTGTGATCGCGGAGCAGTTTCTGGCGGCGCTGGAGTCTCTGGCGTTTAACGGCCGGAACCCGGGGGACGTGAGGGAGCTGATTTCGTTCGCGGCGGAGTTTATTCCCGGGGAGTCGAAGGTCTATGAGCTCGTGAAGTTTGTGCTGAAGGCCGCGGAGCTTTACGGGGATATCAAGGAGGTGCTGACGGAGATACTTGACAGATACGGGCACCTTGACTGCACGAATATGCTTCAGAATATCGGAATCACGGTGGCGGCGCTGCTTTACGGAGAGGGCGACATCATCAAAACCGGCATGCTTGCGCTGAATTGCGGCTTCGATACGGATTGCACCTGCGCTACGGCGGGCGCGATATTGGGGATATTGACGGGCGCAAAGAAGCTTCGGGAGCTTTACGGCTGGGACGGCGTTAAATACGTGCTGGGCGTGAGGGCCGACAGGCGGAGCGACCTGGTGGAGGACCTTGCGGAGGACATTGCGGCGCTTACGCTTGAGCTCTCGAGAAGCGACCGGTCCAACGTGGAATTTGAGCAGGCGCCGCCGGTGGCGCTGCGGTTCTTTGAGGAAGAAAAGCCTCTGTCGGTGATTGTCGAATACCCGGAGGAGCTTGCGGGCGCGGTATCGGGCGGATCTAAAGACGGGGCTTTCGGCAGATTTACAGGCGGAGCTTTCGGCGGATTTATTGGCGGAGCTTTCGGCGGGTCATCGGGCGCGGACGCAAGCAGGCGTTCGGGTGCGGACAAAGGCAAGTATTCCGATGCGGACGCAAGGTATTATCCTTGGGGAAATCCCGCTTTCGGCAGGTACAATGACGTGGCCGTCGATCTCATTTTCCGCAACAATACAGAGGATGAAATGAGAATTATTTACGGGCTGAAGCTTCCCGAAAACGTGGAGCTGAAGGAACGCAAAACGGAAGCCCGCGGCAGGAGGTCTTCGGGAGCAAATCGATCCGGGACGAATGCCTTCGCGGTGAAATTCCCGGGGGAAAATAACGCCGGAGAGGAGCAGGGGCTCGTGAGCATTAAGCTTGGCCCCGGTGAGGAGCACGTCGAGAAGCTGGTTTTCGGCATGGCAGACGCAGTGGGGATTCTTTGGGAGAAAAATATCATCAGCTGCGTCATAAAAGGCGACGTGGAGGACGTTTTCGACTTCGGAATATCGGGCAATAAGATATGGAGGGTGACGGGGCCGATCTGGGCCACGAAGCCGGCCACCAACGAGGAGCTTTTGTCCGGGGTGGAAAATTACTGGCACCTTTTGCCGCAGGCTTCGAGCGAGGCCGAATCGGTCGACAACGTGAGGCGTTTTCACCTGAATTTCGAGGCGGGTTCATATACGGATCATTTTGATCCAGACGAGCTTTTCGGGGAGCTTCCCGAGGGGCCATGCGGCGGGATTTCTGAGGGGCGTTCCGGAAGGCTTCGCGGCGGGATTTCCGGGGGATTTTCCGGTGAGCAGTCCGTTGGATATTCCGGTGAAAATCCCGGGGACGGAGTATCTTTTTCCGCGGCTTCCGCGGCAATTCCGGGGAGCGTCGCGCAGGGACGCGGCGGCAGAGGCATTATCGCGCGGCCGTATAAGATAAAGACGGTGGAGGTCAGGGAGGATTCCTTCGAGCTGTCGGACTTCTCGGGCTTCAAGGGGCCCTGCGTTTTCTATCTGTCCCAAAAGCTTTATGCGCCTTCGGATATGACAGTGTTTGCGCAGGTGGGGTATTCTTCGCCATTTAAGTTTTTTGTCAACGGGGAGCTTGTGGGGGAGAGGTATGACACGCCCACGTGGGACGCGGAAAATGCGCATTTCGACAATATCAGGCTGAAGGAAGGCGAAAACCGGATCGTCCTCAGGCTTGCGAGGTTTAACGCGGACGCCAAGTATTCGCTTGTTTTTTCCAAGGGACTCACCTGCAGCACGCATTATTGCTGCTTCGGGACGAGGGCTTTTTGAGAGAGGCGCAAGGCCGGGAATTCTGAAGAGGTCTGCAAGTCCCGGCAGGGCCGGCGAGGCTGCGGCGGAGGAGTACGTATATGAGTGGTTCAATATTTTCAAAGCTATTCGGCAAGGGCCGGGGCGGCTCCGACACGGAGACTTTTATTATTGCGGGACTCGGTAACCCGGGAAGCAAATACGAGAATACCAGGCACAACTGCGGCTTTAAGGTGGCCGACGTTCTGGCGGCGAGGCTCGGCATCAATATCAGCAAGAGGAAGTTTCATGCGACGTACGGCGACAGGAAGATCGTCGCGGGCGGCAGGGAGATACGCGTGATTTTGATGAAGCCGGAGACGTATATGAACAACAGCGGCGTCGCGGTTTCGGAGGCGGCGGCCTTTTACAAGGTGCCGCCGGAAAATATTGTCGTGGTTTATGACGACTGCGATATCGGGCTGGGCGAGATCCGCGTGCGGAGAGGCGGCAGCGCCGGGACCCACCACGGCATGGAGTCGGTGGTGGACTACCTGGGGAACGGGAATTTCCCGAGAATCCGCGTGGGTATTGGCAAAAGGATGCCTAACGAGGACATGATCGGCTTTGTGCTGGGTCATTTTTCGCAGGAGCAGCAGCCTGTGATCCGGCAGTCCTTTGAGAAGGCGGCGGACGCGGCGGAGATCATACTTGCCGAGGGCGTTGAGGCGGCTATGGCAAGGGTGAACGGCAAGGCCGGAAAAGGCTGAGAGAAGGTCGGGAAAGCCGGCGGAGCGGCGATTCCGCAAAATCAAGCGGCGCGTTTCGGCGGTGCACTGGCCAGAGACAAAACAGTCCAAACCTGCGGAATGCATAACAAAGACAAAACAGTCCAAACCTGCGGAACGCATAACAAAGACTAAGACGGACAAATCAGCGGAACGCATGACAAAGACTAAAACGGACAAACCGGCGGAATGCCGAGCTGAAACAAACAGAACAAATTAATGGAGCACGGAAAGCTATTAGACAGAATAAAGATGTGGGATGATTCCGGGGCCTGCTGCAGCGCGCTGAGGGCCGGCCGGGGTTTCTCCGTGATGGGTATTGACGGGTCCTGCGCCAGATATTTTGCGGCTGCGGTTGCGAAGGCTCTGGCAGGGGGCAGGAAGATCTGCTACGTCGCGTCGAATCCATTCCTGGCAGCCAGAGCAAGGGAGGATATTGAGGCCTTTACGGGGGAGAAGTGTATTCTCCTGGAGCCGGCGGAGTATATGTTTTACAACGCCAGGGCGGTGAGCGGCGACGTGGGGTATTCGAGGATCGAGGCGCTTCATGCGGTGGCCTCGGGAAGCTTTACCGCGCTGGTGCTGCCGCCGGAGTCGGCGGTGCAGTATCTGGTGTCGCCGGAGAAGCTGAAAAACAACAAATTTTGCCTTAAAGAAGGCGATACGGCGGATCTCAGCAAGGTCATTGAGACGCTTGCTTCCATGGGCTACGTCCGCACCGGGACCGTGGACGGCAAGAGGCAATTCGCGGTAAGAGGCGATATTCTGGACGTGTTTCCCACGGGAGAGGAGATGCCTTCGCGAATCGAGTTTTACGACGACGTAGTGGACGTCATTAACGTGTTTGACCCGCTGACGCAGCGGCGGACGGAGAGGCGCGGGAAGGTCACCGTTGAGCCCGAGAATGAATTCCGCATTCAGGGGGCGGACGCGGACGAGATCGAGCGAAAGCTTTTGAAGGCGCTGGAGGAGAGAAGCCGGTCAGCGGATCCTGCGCTGATCAGGACGTACAGGGATGACGTTTCCCGCATGGTGGGAAATCTGAAACAGGGCGTGGATTTTCCGGGACAGGACAGGCTGATGCCTTTTGTGATCGGAAAGGAATTCTGCATTTTCGATTACGTGGGCGACTGCGTCGTGTTTGTGGAAAATATGCCGGCGCTTGTCGAGACGCTGAGGATCAACAACGAAAACCACGTGCGATCGCTTATGTCGCTGGCCAAAACGGCTTTTGTGCCCGACGAGCTTTACGATTTCTATATGGATGAGGAGGAGCTCAGGGCGAGGCTGAAGGACGCCGGCGCGGTGATGCTTGAGCCGTACGTATTGCCGGGAGATGAGGACGCTGCGGGCAGAGCGCCGGGTGTTTTGAACAAAAAGCCCTGGGATCAGGAGAGTCCGAAGGGCCCGGGCAGGCCTTGGAATCAGGAGACGCCGAAGGGCCCGGGGAAGCCTTTGGAGCCGGCTAAATTTTATTTCAAGACTGGCATTCTGAGCGGCCTTTCGGGCAACACACTGCTTGTGGACGGCACCCTAAAGGGCTGGTTCCGGGACGGAATCGAGATGATTGCCGCGGTGGAGAGCCGCGACCGGTACAATAAATTTATAAAGGAGCTTTCCGCGATTTCGCAGGAGCTGCCGGAGAGCGACTGGGTGCTGATGGAGCCGGCGTTCCAGGGCTTTGTCTGCGAAACGCTGGGCTTCGCGCTGGTTTCGGAGAATACGTTCCTGAGAACTGCTCCGGCGCCCAAAAACGGAAGGATCAAAAAGTCCAAATACTCCACCACGGAGGAGTTCTTTGACGACATTAAGCCGGGCGATTACGTGGTGCATGACATTCACGGTATCGGAATTTTTGAGGGCATTGTGACCCGCGAATTTGACGGCGTGACGAAGGACTACGTGGCCATAAGCTACGCGGAGGGGGGCAAGCTTTACCTGCCCTCGCTGCAGCTTGGCACGGTGCACAAATTCATTGGCGGGGACGACCAGATCCCGCGGATCAGCACGCTTGGCGGCAAGGATTGGCAGGCCGAGAAGGAGAAGGTCAGGAAGGCTCTCCGCGCCTACGTGCAGGAGCTGGCGGAGCTTTACGCCCGAAGGGAGACCATCGAGGGGTACAAATTTCCCAAGGACGACGAGTGGCAGTATCAGTTCGAGGAGCGGTTCGAGTTCGAGCCCACGGGCGAGCAGCTGAAGTGCGCCGAGGACATCAAGCAGGACATGGAGAGCAGCAAGCCTATGGACAGGCTTCTTTGCGGGGACGTGGGCTTCGGCAAGACCGAGGTGGCGCTCAGGGCGGCCTTCAAGGCGGTGATGGGCGGCAAGCAGGTGGCGTTCCTGGTCCCGACAACGGTGCTCTGCAAGCAGCATTACGACACCGCCGTGGAGCGCTTCAAGGATTTTCCGGTGGAGATCGACTACCTTTGCAGGTTCAGGACCGCCAAGGAGGCGGACAATATCAGACGGAGGCTCGCGGATGGGGCGCTGGATATCATTATCGGGACGCACACGCTGGTCAAGGGGAAGACGGAATTTAAGGACCTGGGGCTCATTATCGTGGACGAGGAGCAGCGCTTCGGCGTTCTCCAGAAGGAAAAACTGAAAATGAACTGGCCGGCGGCGGACGTGCTCTATCTCAGCGCCACGCCGATTCCCAGGACGCTCAATATGTCGCTCACGAAGCTGCGGGACATCAGCCTCATTACGGAGGCGCCCAAAAACCGCAATCCCGTGCAGACCTACCTTATCCCCATAAGCGACGAGGTGGTGAAAAATGCGATCTACCGGGAAATGTCGCGGCACGGCCAGGTGTTCGTGCTCCACAATGAGGTGCGCACCATCGAGGACCGCTTCGAGAAGCTGAAAAAGCTGGTGCCTGAGGCGCGGATCTGCATCGCCCACGGACAGATGCCCGAGAGGTCGCTGGAGCGCGTGATGATGGACTTCGTGGACGGAAAATACGACGTTATGCTCTGCTCCACGATAATAGAATCAGGCCTCGACATTCCCAACGCGAATACGATCATTGTCGAGAACGGCCACCGGCTGGGGCTGGCGCAGCTTTACCAGATAAGGGGCCGCGTGGGGCGTTCGGAAACACGCGCCTATGCCTATATCACGTATCCCGCGGGGGTGGACATCAACCCGGACGCGCGCAAGAGGCTTGAGACCATTGGCGAATTCACGGAGTTCGGTTCGGGCGTGAAGGTGGCCATGCGCGACCTTGAGATCAGGGGCGCCGGCTCTATGATGGGCGAGCAGCAGTCCGGGAACGTGGCGACGGTGGGCTACGACCTCTATTGCCGCATGATGAAGGACCTGGTGGACGAAATGAACGGGACCCCCGTCAAGGAGAAGGTGGACGTCTCTGTGGACTTCACGGTAAGCACGTACATTCCCGGAAGCTACATCAGCGACCCGGACGCGCGCATGGAGATCCACCGCAAGATCGCCGCCGTCGAAACCCGCGAAGACCTTGACGATATGGTCGACGAGCTGCTGGACAGATTCCCCGGAGAGGTACCCGACAATATCACCGACCTCATGCACCTTTCGTATATTCGTGCGCTGGCGGCGGGCTGCGGGCTCAGGAGCGTTATCCAGAAGGGCGCGGTCATCGAGTTTGACGCGGCGGACGAGCACCTTTTCGACAGGAAGATAAAGGCGGCGCGCGACGTTATTCTGCGCGATTACAGGGGGCGCTTCAATATCATGGCTGGCGCCAAAAGGCTCTATGCGGAGCTCAAGCTCAGCGGGAAAGAGGCGGCGCTTAAGCCGAAGCTGCTGATCGGGGAGGTCGAGGAGTTTTTGGAGGCGCTGGGGGGATGAGTGGCCTTCGCGCGTTCCGCGCACGTAAACAAGTCCGCTAATGTGAGGTATGGAATGAAAAAGATTATTTTGATTTTGGCCGCTGCGGTCCTGGCTGTCGCGGGTTTGGTCGCGGCGCTGTCAGGCTGCGCAGTAAGAGGCGGAGATTCCGCGAACATTGCTGCGACCGCGGATAATTCGGGGAAGGAAGATCCTTCTGATACGGCGACACCCTCCGGAGGTGCGGATCCTTCGGGCGCTGAAGATCCTTCGGGAGCTGCGGATCCTTCGGGCGCTGAAAATCCAAAAGGCGGTTACAGCTTTGTTGAGCTCAATATGGATTGGCCCGTCTATGCGACTACAAAGGAGCTGGCAGACGCCTCCGACTTCGTTTTCAGCGGCAGGCTTTTGGACATAAGCTTCGAGGTGCTGGAGCTGTCCGCGAACGATCGTACGCTTTACACGGTTTACACCGTCGAGGTGGATAAAACTTACAAGGGATCGGACGCCTCAATCAGAAGGATCGTAAAGATCGGCGGTCTTGACGGTTACAACGTGGAGGCTCAGGCCAAGGCTATGAGAGACGCGGGAATTGCCGCGAATGCGATTCCGTACGTTAAGAACGTCGGCAAGCTGAACGTAGGGACGGATTATCTTTTCTGCACCTGCGCAAGAACAGACGAATACGACAATATCGTAACGGCCGGGCAGTTTGTTTTCGATTTAAGCTCGGAGAATGCCATCAGCCTGACGGAGTTCTTTAAGTAGCGAAAGCGGCTTGTGCGTAGACGCACCGTTGTCAGGCTGAGGTGAAAGCCGTCAGGCTGTGCCGGCGGGCTTCGTGTTACGGCAGTATTGCCGCATTTTTGGGCATTGACGTGCATTTTCGGGGTTTCTCCGGGCAATTTCAGGCATTGCCGCATTTTCGGGCATTGCCGGGCATTTTCGGCCATTCGCGGGCTGTCAACAAAAATGCTTGACACCTCGGAATAATTTGTGGTATAATCTGCCCCGTGCTCTTTTTGGAGGAGGATTGGCCACGGTGGAAAATATTAACGATATCAATCTTCTTTTGGATTTTTACGGGGCACTTTTAGGCGAGAAGCAGCGCGGAATATGCGAGATGTATTACGGGCTGGATATGACGCTGGCTGAGATTGCCGAGGAGACGGGGATCTCCAGGCAGGCGGCGTCCCAGAGCATCGCCAAGTCCGTGAAGCAGCTTCGCGGATACGACGAAAGGCTGGGGCTGATGAAGCGCTTTCAGGCGGCGAGGGAAATTGTCGGGGATATGGACCGGGACGTCAGAATTATTCCGGGTGACGCGCTTCCGCGTGAGGCGGGAGAGATCCTTGACGATATCAAAAAGAAGCTCGCGATGCTGTGCGAGGTGCTGTAGCGGCGCCGGGCGTACTGCGGGCGGGGAAGGCTCGCGGAATGTCGGCAGAGGATAATTCACCGACAGAAGGCTGCAGACGGCCGCGAAGTTGATTCACGGACAGAAGGCTGCAGACGGCCGCGAAGTTGATTCACGGGCAGAGGGCCGCAAAAGGCCTTGATATGGAGAAAAAATTATGATTTTTGGCAATCTTGCTTCCAAGCTTTCCGAAACAATGCGCAAATTCAGAGGTAAGACCCGCGTCACCGAAAAGGACGTGAAGGATCTTATGCGCGAGGTGCGCCTTGCGCTGCTGGAGGCGGACGTAAATTACAAGGTGGTCAAGGATTTCACCAAAACCGTCGGCGAGAAGGCTGTTGGTTCGTCTGTTCTTGAGGGGCTGAACCCGGGGCAGCAGGTGGTCAAGATCGTCAATGACGAGCTGAAGGAGCTGCTGGGCGGCAAGGAAGCCAAGCTCGACCTGGGCAGGACGCCGCCGAATATTATTATGATGGTGGGACTTCAGGGCGCCGGTAAGACGACCGCATCCGCGAAGCTGGCGCTGATGCTCAAAAAGCAGAACAAGAAGCCGCTGCTGGCGGCTGCGGATATTTACAGGCCTGCGGCTGTCAAGCAGCTGGAGGTGCTGGGCGGCCAGATACAGGTGCCTGTCTACACCGCGCCTGCGGGCACGAATCCCGTGGATATTGCAAAGGGCGCCAGGGAAAAGGCCGTCAGAGGGCTTAACGACGTGGTGATCGTGGATACCGCGGGCCGGCTCGAAATCGACGACGTGCTGATGGACGAGCTGGAAAATATCAAGAAGGCTGTCAATCCGTCGGAGATATTGCTGGTGGTGGACGCCATGACGGGCCAGAATGCCGCGAACGTGGCGGTGGCCTTCAATGAGAAGCTTGATATTTCGGGCGTCGTGCTTTCGAAGCTGGACTCCGATACCAGAGGCGGCGCGGCGCTTTCGGTGGCGCAGATGACAGGCAAGCCTATAAAATTCGCGTCAATGGGCGAGAAGCTCAACGAGTTTGAGGTATTTCACCCCGACAGGATGGCCGGGCGGATACTCGGCATGGGCGACGTGCTTTCGCTTATCGAGCAGGCTGAGCAGATGTACGACGAGAAGGAGGCCCGCGAGCTCGAAAAGAAGATCCGGCAGCAGACTTTTACGCTGGACGACTTCCTGGGGCAGCTTCGCCAGATCAAGAAGATGGGCGGCATAGGCAAGCTTCTCGGTATGATGCCGGGCGTGGCGGGGCAGATCCGCGAGGAGGATATTGACGAGAGTGCGATGGTCAAGACCGAGGCAATTATCTGCTCGATGACCATGAAGGAGCGGCGCAATCCTCAGATACTGAATGCCGGCAGGCGCAAGAGGATCGCCGCAGGCAGCGGCACCACGGTGCAGGACGTCAACACGCTGATGCGGCAGTTTGAGCAGATGCGCGACATGATGAAGAAGCTGAACGGACCCGGCGGGAAGAAGCTCCCGGGTGGTCTCAGAGGCGGTTTTAAGGGCGGATTTAAAGGCGGCAACGGATTTCCTTTTTGAGGAGTCCGCGCGGCAGCGGGGCACGGTGGAATTTTTGACACAGTGACTCAGCGCGCATTGACTCAGCGCGCATTGACTCAGAGCGCATTGACTCAGCGCGCATTGACGCAGTGCGTGTTGACGCAGCGACGCAATGACACCCCTTGCCCGGGCATTTGATCGGCACTTACGACAGCTTTTACATAGCAATTTACAGTGAATACGGAGGTGAAAAATATGCTTAAGATCAGATTGAGAAGAATGGGCGCTAAGAAGGCTCCTTTTTACAGAATCGTGGTCGCGGAGTCCAGATTTGCAAGAGACGGACGTTTCGTTGAGGAAATCGGAACGTACAATCCTTTGGTAGATCCCGCTCAGGTTACCATCGATCTCGAGAAGGCCGATGCCTGGATCAAGAAGGGCGCGCAGCCTACCGACAAGGTTAAGGCTCTTATCGAGAAGGCGAAGGGCTGATATTGGCGCGATGCGGCGGCCGGTTCCGCCTGCCGACGGCTGATGACCATTGACGCCGTCTGCTGATATTTGCTTACGTTTGCTGCTTGCTGCCGCGCCGCGGCATTGGAAAAACGGCGCGGCGGCAGAGGCCCGGGGTTCAGACCCGGAAAGCAGCAGAGGTTCATGCCTGGGCAGAGGTTCGGGCTTCGGCAGAGGTTTAGGCTTGGGCAGAGGTTCGGGCTTCGGCAGAGGCTCAGGCTCAGGCAGAGACGAGGGCGCGGCACCGTGCGGCAGTCCATTATCGGGCTTGTTCGATTCTCGGGTTTTTAAGACGTTTTAACTATTTGATTCACGGTAAATGAAAGGATTTGCATTGTTATGAAGGATTTTTTGGAAACGATCGCCAAAATGCTTGTTGACAATCAGGACGCCGTCAAGGTTTCCGAGGAAGAAACCGACGAGGGAATTTACCTCAGGCTGACTGTGGCTGACGACGAGGTGGGAAAAGTGATCGGCAAGGACGGTAAGATATCCAAGGCCATCCGCACCATCATCAGAGCCGGCGCCAAAAATCTCGGCAAGCAGGTTTATATCGATATCGACTGATACCGATTGATTTGACGTTGTTTTGAAGGTCACTGACTTGTATTGACCGGCTGCTTCGGCGGCGGCCTGACTTCGGCCCGGAAATGACTTTCGCACAGGCCTGACTTCGGCCAGATGCGGGGAGGTCGCCGGTTTAAGGCGGATGATATGCTCGATTTTCTTACGGTTGGAACAATAATAAACGTTCACGGCGTGCGCGGCGAGGTCAAGGTTATGCCTGAGACAGACGACGTGAACCGGTTCAAGAAGCTCAAAAACGTTTGGCTTCAGTACGGCAGCGTCAGGACCCCTGCTGAAATAACGGGCGTGAAGCTGCAGGCGCGTTTTGTCATTCTGAAGCTTGAAGGCATCGACGACAGAGATACCGCAGAAAGGCTGAAGGGCAGGGAGATCGTTATCGAGCGCAAGGACGCAGTGAAGCTTCCGCCCAAAACGTATTTTATCGGCGATCTGATCGGCTGCAGCGTGTACGAGGAGGACGGAAACCTGCTCGGCACTGTCAGGGACGTTCTTCCCGGGGCGGGCTGTGATTCTTACGACGTTTATGACGAAAACGGGAGGAATATTATGATTCCCGCGCTTGAAGACGTGGTGCTTTCGGTGGACGTACAGGAGGCCAAAATCGTTGTGAGGCTCCTTCCGGGGCTTAAGGAAGTCTATTTCGGCAAATAAACCCCGGCATGAAAACCCGGGCAAGCAAACCGCAGCAAGTAAACCCCGGCAAGTAAACCGCCAGGGCTTGGCGTTCCGGAGCACACGGCGTGTCAGGCGTTCGTGACGGTTTTGCGTCCGTGGCATTCTTCCCGTTCGTGACGTTCTTCTTGTTCGTGACGTTCGGGTTGCGGCAGACGGAGATCTGACCGGCTGCGGACCTGGAGACTTGAGAGTGAGTTGCCTTGCGGCTTGCCGAAGCTTGTTTCAGTTCGTTTCAGAGCATAATGACGCGGCCGCGCCCCTTGATTATTGGGGCGCGGCCGCAGCTTTTATATCGGGCATGCCGCAGGTACGCGGTGTGCCGGGGCGCGCTGAATTTACGCGCCCCGGCACACTGTTCGCGCACTGTTCGCGCTTTTTACGCGACTTTCACACTTTTCGCGCACCGTTCGCACTGCTCGGATTTTTCACACACTGAATCACACTGAATCACACTGAACCGCACTGCAATTCGCACTGCGATCCGCACTGCGATTCACATTGCAATTCTCATTGCCGGTCGGAGATCACTTCCTGATCGATTCCAGATAGTTCACTATATCTCCCACGGTCTTGAAATTCATGAGCTTCTCCTCGGGGATCATGATGTTGTAATCCTCCTCGATGGTCATGAGCATTTGCAGCACGTCCAGAGAGTCCGCCTTCAGGTCTTCCTTGATGCGGGATTCCGGTGTGATTTCCACGTTCTTCAGCCGGAGCTGTTCGATCAAAATTTGTTTTACAGATTCAAACATTTTCTTTTCCTTTCCTTGAGAAGGCAGATCCGCCGGGATTGCCTGCCGGCAGGTCTGCCAGGAATGATTGCGGACTGACAGATCCGCCAAGCTTGCTTGTTGCCGGGCAGGTCAGCCCTTCATCCGATATTTTCCATAAAGCCCTCGGCCTTTTCGATTTCCGCGCAAATAATGTCCCTGAGATTTGCGGTGGCCATGGTGTACGCCTGCCGGATGCAGGCAAAGACCGCCGCCTCGTCGCTTGAGCCGTGGCCCTTCACGATGACCTTTTCGGTCCCGAGAAGCACGCTGCCGCCGTAATTCTGGTAGTTCATGAACTCCTTCTCCTCCTCGAACATCTTCTTCATGAAGAGGGCGCCCAGCTTGTAAACGTTCCTCGAGTAGATGTCCCTTTTGATCTTCTTGAGAAGCTGGAGCGCGGTGCCTTCGGTGGATTTCACCAGCACGTTGCCCGAGAAGCCGTCCGCCACCACCAGGTCGTATTTCCCGGAAATGAAGTCCCGGCTTTCCATATTTCCTACGAAGTTGATGAAGGGAAGCTGCGACAGGATCTTATATGTTTCGCGTCTCAGGTCGTCGCCTTTTTCGGCCTCGGTGCCCACGTTAAGAAGCGCGACGCGGGGGCTGTCCTTGCCGAAATTTACCTTCATATAGGCGGATGCCATTATCGCGAATTGCACCAGCTGCTGCGGCGAGCAGTCCACGTTGGCTCCGCTGTCGCACAGGCCGACCACGCCGCCGTCCATTGTCGGGAGTATCGGGCAGAAGGCAGGCCTTATGACGCCGGGAATACGCCCGATGCGCAGAGTGGCCGCCGCGATAAGAGACCCCGTTGCCCCGGTTGAAACGATGCCGCTCACGGTTTCGTCCTCGCGCAAAAGCCTGATGGCGCTCATCATGGAGCTGTCCTTTTTGAGCCTTATCGCGTCCGTGGGCTTGTCGTCGCCGGTAATGACCCCCGGCGCGTGAACAAGGGAGATCTTCGCCCTTGCCTCGGGGGTGGCTTTTTGCGCAAGATACGCAGAAATGGCCGCCTCGTCGCCGCAGAGAACCAGCTCCAGATCGGGGTAACGGTCGAGGGCCCGCAGGGACCCGTCAATATTGGCCCCGGGGCTTTGGTCGCCGCCGAGACAGTCGATTACAAGTTTCATAGGTGCTCCTTTAATATCTGAAGCGTCGCGTCAGTTAATAACGCCGAAGCGCCGCGGTTCCTCCGAAAATGCCGGGAGTTCCGCGCAATATTCTGAAAGTGCCGGAGGTGCCGCGCAATATTCTGAAAGTGCCGGAGGTGCGGCGCAATACTCTGAAAATGCAAAGCGCCGCGTCGCTGAACAACGCCGAAGCGCCGCGTCATCTGTGCTTCGCGTGGAAGCAGATTCCCAGGCCGTTGGGGCCGCAGTGGCTGCCGGCGGTGGGATTCACGATGACCACCTCGTATTTGACGTCGTCGCCGAGCTTCTCCCTGAGGGCGCCGGCAAATTCCTCCACAAGGGCGGGCGCGTCGGTGTGGCCGATATAGATGCGGTGGTTCCTGACGTCGTCGCCAAGCTCTTCAACGATGGAGATAAGCCTCGCGATGGCCTTGGCGCGGCCCTTTTCCTTGCCGAAGGCCTCCATCTTGCCGGCCGCGCTCATGTGGATGATGGGCCTGATGCCGAGAAGGGTGCCCATTGTGCCGGCGATGCCGCTGACCCTGCCGCTGTGCTTAAAGAACTTCAGGTCGTCCGCGAAGAAATACATTGCGAACTTGTCCACCTCGGTGGAAGCCCATTCGAGGACCTCCTCCGGCGTCTTGCCGGCCTTGAAGAGCTCGCCGATCTCGATAACGATGGCATAGCTCAGCGTGGTGATGGCCTTGGTGTCGACGGAGTAGAATTTGCGCTCGGGGTATTTCGCCTTGAGGAGCCTGAGGGCCTCGTCCATATTGTCGAAGGTGATGGTCATGGCTCTCGAGAAGTGCACGTAGAAAATGTCATTGCCCGCTGCGAAATGGGGCTCGAAATATTCGACGTACTGGTCGGTGCTGATGGCGCTCGTGTTGGGAAGCGTGCCGTTCCTGAGCTCGTCGTAAAAGGCGTGGCCGTCGAATTCGTCAAAATCCACGTAAGGGTAGGTGGTCCTGCCGTCAATGCTGTAAGGCATGCTTATCAGATTGTAGCCGTATTCGGCGGCAATCTCCGGCGTGACGTCGGTGTCTGTGTCCGTAAATAAAACTAGCATAAAATCCTCCGTTAATTCCGCCGGGGAAGTCCTCCGGCAAGTGATATTTTGGCAGTGAATCGCGACAATAGCATCCCCGCCTTCGTGTACCTTAAGTGTACCTTCGTGGATGTTCTTCGTGAACATTCGTGTACCTTCGTGAACCTTACCGGGCCTTGAAGCTGCATCGGCAAGCTGCCCGAAAGCTCTGCTTCGGTGCGCCTCCCGTGAACGCTGCGCCCCTGCGGGAGGCCCTGAAAGAGTCCGCAGGCATTGTCGCGGGGAAAACCGAAACCGCCGCCCGAGGCTCTGATACGGGAGCCTTCCCCCGAAGGCGCCGCCCCGAAGAATTATTCCGAAGCCTTACTATGATAGCGCTGCCCGAAAGCCTTACTCCAGTATCATAATGTAGTCGTAAACGGGCTGGCCGCCGTCGATCAGAATGACCTCGGTGCCGGGATACTTCCCGGAGAGCCAGGCGGAAAGGCTGCCTGCCTCGTCGGGGTCCGCGTCCTCGCCCTTGAGCAGTATCAGAATGTCGAAGCTGCCGGCTCCGACGCGCTCCGCAAGCTGTCTGGCGGCCTCGATGCGGGAGGCGTTGTCGACGTATACCTTGTCGCCCGTGAAGCCCAGATAGTCGTTTTTGTGGATGACCGTGCCGTCCTTCTCGGAGTCCCTTATGGCTCTGGAGACCATTGCCGTGACAACGCCCTCGGCGGCTTCGGTGAGCTCGCCGAAAATGTCGTCCGGGCCGCCTGCGTCAGGGTCGAAAACCGACACGGCCGCGTAGCCCTCGCCAATGGTGCGGGTGGGCACGACTCTGATGTCGCTGTCCTTGTAAAGCTCCGCGGCCTGATTGGCGGTCATGATTATATTGCTGTTGTTCGGAAAAACGTATATGACAGAGGCGTTCGTCCTGTCGAAGGCCTCCAGGAAGTCAGCGACGGAGGGGTTCATGCTCTGGCCGCCGTCCACCACCACGTCGCAGCCCAGCTCGGAGAAGGTATTCCTGACGCCGGGGCCCGCCGCCACGGGGACGAGGCCGTACTTCTTGGGCGCGCCGGTGCGGAACTTCCTGCTCTTAAAGTCGTTCCTGACGGTGGTTTCGTTGTGCTGGAGGGTCATATTCTCGATCTTAAGCGTGAGGAACTCGCCGTACTGCTGGCAGAAATTCAGCACGCTGCCGGGATTCACGGTATGCACGTGGACCTTTACCAGCGAGCCGTCCTTAAAGATCACCACGGAGTCGCCGACGGTGTCCAGAAAGTCGGAAATCACGCTCTCGTCGAAGCCGGCGACGTCGCACTTCGCGTTCTGAAGGCGCAGCAGGAACTCGGTGCAGTATCCGTATTCGAGAACGCTGTCAGCGGTGAACGAGGAAATGTCCACGTCCGTGGAGTGGGTGTTTTTGGGAGAGGACTCGTAGGATACCGTGCCGCCTGAGAGGGCGTTCTTCATGCCCTCGGCAATGTAAACAAATCCCGCGCCGCCGCTGTCGACGACTCCCGCCTCCTTGAGCACGTCCAGCAGCTCAGGCGTTCTGTCCAGCGAGCGGTAAAGCTCGGCAATGAAGTGGTCGAGGTAGTCCTCGATGGTGGCGCCGTCGGAAAGCTTTTTGTCCGCGAAGTTGACGGCGTCCTTAAAAACAGTGAGAATCGTGCCTTCAACGGGTATTTTCACCGCGGTGTAGGCCTCGGTAACGCCGCACTTGAAGGCCTTGGAGAGCCCCCGGGCGTCGCAGCTTTCGAGCCCCTCGAAGCCCTTGGAAATCCCTGCGAATATCCTCGAAAGTATCGCCCCGGAGTTGCCTCTGGCGCCGCTGAGCATGCCGCCCGCCAACGTATTGGCGGTGGTGAACAGATTCTCGGACTCGTGCTCGCCAAGCTTCACAACGCCCGAATCAATGGTCATGAACATGTTGTCGCCGGTGTCTCCGTCGGGAATCGGGAAGACGTTGAGGTCGTTGACGATCTGGCGGTTCTGGCACAGCTCCGCCGCGCCGCCCCTTACCATATTCGCAAAAATTATTCCGTTAAGTGAGGCAGTGCCCATCAATAATTGCTCCTTTGTAAAAGTGGTTTTGTGTGTGATTGCGGTTTGCAAAACGGCTCGGTATCCGCAAACGGCTCGCGGTTCGCTGCTGCTTTGCCGCAGGTTCGCGGTTCGATGCTGCTTTGCCGCAGGTTCGCGGTTCGTTGCTGCTTCGCCGCAGGCTCGCGGTTCGCCGCTGCTTTGCCGCAGGTTCGCGGTTCGCCGCCGTTCAGGCGCTCAGGCGCTTACTTTATGAACTTCAGAAGGTGCGCCGCCTTGCTTCCCGTCTTCGCGGGAAGAGCCTTGCCGTCCAGGAAGAGCCTCGCCGCCTTGATGGCTTCCTTCGCGCTCCTGTACGCGCTGAAATACGCCGCGCTGATCCGCTGCGTCATAGACGCCTTGGGGATATTGTCGGAGGGCCCCTCGCGCCGCGCGATATTCGCCTTGGTGAGAATGACGTCCGCCGCGTTAAGGTAAACCTCGGTCTTGCGCCCTGCCACCACCGGTCTCACGGAGGAATTGCCCGGGAATGCGTTCCTGAGCGCCTCCTTGAGCTCCCCGTCGCGCGGAACAAGCACATATACAACAAAATCGTGGTTTTCCGTCGCCACGATGTCATTGCAAATGTTAATGATTTCCCGGTCCGAAGCGTCCCCGCGGGAAATAATATAGACGCGCCTGTTCTGAGGGATGACAAGATAATCTCTGGCCACGTGGCGCTGAGAATTTTCGTCCGCTTTATTGCAGCTGATGAAAATCATTTTTCCCTTCATGATACCTGCCGTAATGCCTGCCGCGATACCTGCCGCGATAACTGCCGCGATGCCTGGCGCGATACCTGCCGTCCCCGGGAATGAAACCGGGGATCCATACGGCCGCCGCGGTGCGACGCGGGCCCGATAATAAACGGTCAACCGCCTGTCTCCGGAGCCCGACAAGAGCGTCCGCAAGGCTTATGTCCGCGTGAATACCTATGCGATTGTACATTATAAGGGCGATTTTGCAAAGCGCCTTTTTTGACGAAAACCGGCAATATGTGTACAAGTGTAGAATAATTCACATTTTTTGAGAATATTGTGGAATAAGTTGGGAGAAAGGGGTATAATGGAAGTGCAGCTGTAAGGATAGAGGCCAGAGGCAAGAGGCAAGAGGCCGGAGATTTAGGCAGCCGCGCGGTGGCCAAAGGATTTGCGCGATTGCCCGGTGCCCGGCGGCCCGGTGCCGGCAAAAGGCCGGAGGCGCTGCGGCTGCGGGGATCTCATTGTCGCGCCGCATACAAAAGGAGGTTTTCGGTTTATGGCAAGCAAAAGCAGAGACATGCACAAGGAACAAATTGAAAAGCGGGAACGCGAGGGGCGGCGGCAGGACAAACGCACCAACGACTCGCTCAAGAGCATTCGAAACGCGTACGCGGAGCTTCTCGGGGAGGGGAAGGACCCCCTCGACATCAGCGTGGCCATGCTTTCGCGGCGGGCGAATATCGACCGCAAGACCTTTTACAATTACTACGACGGCATTTACGCGCTGGACAGGTCGGTGGCGGATGAGATCGCGGGGCTTTTCAGGAACGCGGTGCTGGCTTCGGGGATCGACGGGGAGGAGCCGCTGCCCTTCGTGTTCTTCTCGGCGCTCACGGACGTGCTTAACGAGGACATCGACTTTTACGGGGCGGTGTTCAAGATCGGGCGCGACAAGCCGCTCGGCAGGACCATCATTAACGCGGTCCGGAAGGAGATCGTCGACATAATAAAGAAGCGCTACCACCGTGAAGACGGCAGCCGCGCTACTGAGGTTGAGATTGCGGCGGATTTTGTGATCGCCGGGTGCCTTTACGTGTACCAGAACTGGTACGAGAAGGATCCGAGGCCGCCGCTGGAGGAGTACTCGGAGGTGGTGGCAAGGCTTTGCCAGAGGGGGATATACTCGGTGCTGGGGAGCAGGTGAGCCTTCGCGGGAAGGTGTCCGGGCTGACTCACGGGCGTTTCGCGGACCCTTCGCAGTGAGCTGCGCCGATCCCTTGCCAAGCCCTACTTCCCGATCGCCTCGAAAATGTCCGCCTCAAACTCGGCCCCGGTCCCCGCGCCCACGGTGCCTGCGTTGCTGAGGTTGGTGCAGTACACGGCGGTGAGGTCCTTCGCGGGACACACGATGAAATTGGTGCCGTAGGCGCCGCCCCAGCCAAACGTGCCGGAGGGGAGAGGGCCCTGCCCGAAGGGGCTGTTGATGACGCGCATTGACAGGCCCCAGACCTGCTCCATGTTGTAGTTGACCGTGCCGGGGCGCACCAAGGGCGTGCTCATCAGACGGACGGAGGTTTCGTCCAGTATCTTGACGCCGTCCAGCGTGCCGAGGTTGAGCAGCATTTCCGCGAATTTCATATAGTCGGAGACGGTGCCGGCAAGGCCGCAGGAGCCCGGTTCAAGGCTTTCGGGGAAGCCGATCATCGCGTCCGGAACGTCCGCAAACATCAGCTTCACGGCAGGATCGCCCGCCTCGTACATGCTTACGAGGCGCTTTCTTTGGTCGGGGGTGAGGTGGAACGACGTGTCGTTCATGCCGAGTGGCCGGAGCACGTTCTCGGTAACGTAGTCGCCGAAGGACTTGCCGGACACAAGCTCGACAATATATCCCAGAAGGTCAAAGGGCACGTGTGCGCCGTAGCCCATTTCGCCGCCCGGTTCGCAGTCGAGCAGCAATTCGCGGACGTGGGGCATCAACTCGGAGAGCCTGGCGCCGGGCTTGTAATAGGTCGGAAAGAAGAATTCGCCGGACTGGCGGTAGCCGAGGTCGCCCTGGGCAATGCCGGAGGTGTGCGTGAGAATGTCAAAAACCGTAATGCCGCGGTGCGCCTTCCCGCCGTCGGTGACGGTATTGTCGGGCCCGAGCTTCGCGACGTGAAAATCCCTGAGCTCAGGCACGAACGTGGAGATATCGTCCAAAAGCCCCAGCTTGCGCTGCTCGAAAAGCTGCATAATGCAGACCGCCGTGATGGGCTTCGTCATGGACGCAAGCCTGAAAAGAGACTCCGCGCTGACGGGAACGCCCTGCTCGACGGAGGCAAAGCCCGTGTAGTCCTCCCAGACGGTCTCTCCGTGAATTTTCACCATGGCGCCCTGGCCTGCCAGGAGGTTTTTTGAGATTCGGTCAAGGCTGTGCTTCCTGATGGCCGAAAAGTCGTACTTGCCGGTGTGGTTCATAAAATCGTCCTTCCTTAAAACGTCCTTCGTTTAAGCGTTTTTCCTTCAGTCGCCGTTTCTTCAGTCGTCCTTCGTTCAGTCGTCTTTCCTGACGACAGCTTTTCCTGAAATCGTTTTCCCTTACGACCGTACTTTCCTTCAGGGATACTCGCAGAAAACCGCAGGAAGGCATTACGCCGCCCGCGGTCCTTCGCTGTCCGCAGATCCTATTCGCCGGGGCTGTATTACCGGGGCTTCAAGAACCGGAACTTCATACACCGGAAGCTCAAAAACCGAAGACCTAAAAACCGGGGCTTCAAAAACCGGGCTTCAAACACCGTAAGCTCAAAAACCGGAGCTTCATAAATCGGAAGAACCGAAACGGCCTGCGCCCTCACTGCCGGAGCCGCCGAAATTCCGCTCGCCGTCCTCGTCATCCGTCCCAGCCTCAGCCTCGAAGTTCTTATCGTCGAATTCCCTGTCGTCGAAATCCCTGTCGTCAAAGTCCCTGTCCGTCTCTGTGTCGAAAATCGCCTCGTCGTAGGGCTCGAAAAGGCCTTCCCACGAATCGTCCAGCTTGGCGGCGGGGAGGTCCTTGTTGCGGAAAAACCGCGTGTACTCAAAATTCTTGAATCTGGCGTAGGACCGGTAGGACTGTGCGATCAGCTTGATGCCCTGCTCGTCAAGGGCCGGCCGCGGCTTCTGGGGAAGCAGCCCCCGCGCCTTCGCGTCGATCAGCTCCCTGTATCGGGCGACGGCGTTGGCCAGGGAATCCTCCCAGGAGACGTAGATCTGGTTGGCCGCATTCTCGCCAAGCCTGCGTGCGGTGTCCCTGCTGCGGCAAATGTCCGCCAGTGCGGCCGCCATCGCGTCCGCGTTTTCTTCGAGAATAATGCCGTTGACCCCGTCGGTGATGCCCTCGGAGGCGCAGCTGTCCTTGATGAGAATGCTGGCGAGGCTGCAGGCGGCGGCCTCCCTCACCACAATGCCGTTGGTGTCGTAGGTGGAGGGGAACACAAAAACGTCCGCGCAGAAATACATATTGCGCAGGTATTCCCGGTCATGTATGGCGCCCGTGAATATGCAGTTGTCCCTGATGCCGGCTTCCGCGGTGTACTTCTCGATGTCCTCGGCGTCGGAGCCGGAGCCCACAAAGATCATCTTGAAGGCGTACCCGGCGTCCTGCAGCTTCCGCAGCGCGTTAATGGTGAGGCGGTGGTTCTTGTACCACTTCATGCGCCCTACGCTCAGAAAAACCGTCTCGTTCTCTTTGAGGCCGTACTTCCTGACGATCGAGGCCTTGATTTCCTCGTTGGGCGGGAGCTTCGGTATGTCCACGCCGTTTTCCATTACCCGGTAAGAGCCCCTGTAGCCCAGATCCCTGAGGTTCTCGCCGGCGCCCTTGCTGACGACCCACACCTCGTCGGAGCCCTCGATGTTCTTGACGACAAGGGAAATGAGCGAGGTCTGAAGGATCTTCAGCCTGAGGCAGCGCTTTATGTCGATGTCGAATTTTGTGTGGTACGTGAGCACCAGCGGCGCCCCGTTGATGGCGCGAAGTTCGCGGCAAAGGTAGGACGACACGTAGGGGCAGTGAGAGTGGATTATGTCGGGGTTGAAGGCGGCCAGCTTCTCGATGGCCTTGGGCCAGAAGGGATAGCCCGCCCTGTAGCCGATATTCTCGGTAAGCCTGAGGCTGGGATAGCGGACGACCTCGTAGGGGTATTTGTAGTCCTCGCTCTTGGGAAAAGCGGGAGTGGCAACGATGGCGCTGCCGTAGTGCTTGTGAATAATATCAGCGTAGTTTTTAATTGCGTTTGCCACACCGTCAATTTGCGGCGGGAATGAATCGTTGGCAAGACATACTTTCACAACACGGTCCTCCGTTAATTTCTTTCGGGGAGTCAAGGGCGCCGGGGTAAGGGCTCCGGGGGTTCGTTGGCTGCGCCTTGCGATGCCGCCCGGTGAAGCGGTTTACCGGGGCCCCCGTTGGGCACGCTTAAAGCCCGCGAAGCAACCCGAGGTCAGTCCCTTCCGGTATATGCGGCCGCCTGAAGCCGGTCCGGCCCTCCGCCGAAGTTCCTTGTTTGTCCGCCCGATAATTCGGGATCCCTGCGAGTCCCCTGTCAGGTATATTAAACCACATCGGAGGATTTTTTTCAATCGCGAGAATGGACCGGACTTGCGAACCGCGACTAATGCCCGGAGGGCTTTGGACATACCTAAAAGACCCTACGACGGCAAATATTTATGCTCACTTGGACTATGCGGCAAAGCTCAATTCCGCTCAGGCAATGCTTGGAGGGATGGGCAATGCTCTCAAAGTCACCCAGTGAGAAGGAGGCCTAGTCCTCCTTACATATCAGTTTGAGTTCCCCCAACGAAGAATCGAATTGAATAAAAACTTTAGGGAGAACAAGCGTGTTTTGCCATTGAGCACATAATGAAAGAGCCGGCCTGAAAGCGACAAAAACGCTTACTGACTGGCTTTTTTGGCGGAGAGGGCGGGATTCGAACACGCGTGAGATTTCTCTCAAACTGATTTCGAGTCCGTTCCGACTGTTGGACTTTATTGGATTTTATTAGAAATTAGCGGACGTTGTTAGAAGATGCGGGCAAATGGCGCGATATGGTTCGCGCACAAATTGACGACATTGCGAAAGCGCACTATATCGATCTCACATCACTGAAATGGTACGTCGCGTTTCACAACGAATCGCATCATCCGCATATTCACCTGCTGCTCTATTCAACGGCAGAGGCAGACCATTCTTATCTCTCGAAAAAAGGTCTGGACAATCTCCGCCGCATTCTCGGAACAGAGATATTCAAAGACGATCTTCGCGAGATCTACGATAGACAAACCGAGGAGCGTAATAAGCTGACTGCTGAAATGCGTTCCGAATTCAAATCACTCATCGAAAGGGTTATTGCCGGTGATGCGTTCGATCAGACGCTGCTTGTAAAACTCGAAGAACTTGCGCGCCGGCTGAACGGATGCAGCGGAAAGAAACAGTACGGATATCTTCCGAAAGGCATAAAGGCACTCGTCGATGAACTGGTTGACGATCTTGCGAGCAACAAAACCGTCGACCGGCTGTACGAACTCTGGTACCAGGCGAAGTGTTCCGTGTTCGCAACGTACACGGATCAACTGCCGGAGAGACTTCCGCTGTCGCAGGAAAAGACATTCAAAGCGATCCAGAACGCGCTGGTATATGAAGCTACGCGACTTGGGTATGAATTGTCAAAGGCAGATACTGCAAGCTCCCGCGACCGACCAAAAGAGAAACGTGAAAACAAAAACGGCGGCACCCACCACAACATGAAAGTGATAAGTGCCGCTGTTCGTTTTGCGGGAAGTCTCGCCCGCATCTTCGAAGACAACCACAAAAAGTACGATCCCGAAGATGATGATATCGACAGGCAGCTCCGCCGTGAGATTCAGGCTGTCAAGAACGGGCAGAATCTGGTGATGTGATCAGTCGTCATCGTCGAACAGGCTGCGGTGACGACGTTCCTCTTCTTCTTCTTCATCACGACGGCGACGTTCTTCTTCCTCTTCCTCTTCCTCTTCACGCTTATACGCGCTGTCATCCCAGTTATATGTATATTCTCCCGTATCCCAACTGTACCCGTTGCGGTCAATCCATTCATATTCGCCGGATTCGTAATTAAAACAATACTTTGGCATTATTCCGCATCTCCTTTCAAGGAAAGAATAGCATCGCATGATTCGTTCAGTTCGGTAACAAGCTCTTTGATCAGAGCATTCGATTTATCGCTTGTTACGCGTATGTAGTTTGAAACCAATCCTACGTATTTATGCATCTCCGGACAGTAGAAATACTTCACGAGATTGTGCATCTCATCATAGCAAAGATCATACATCGTTTGCTTCTTGAGATACTCGTCCATTCCGTCAGGGCTAAAACCGAGATGGGAGCGATTAAATTCGTAGGCCTCTTTTATCAACGTGTTCAACCCGTTAAGAACTGATTTGTTGTGACGAATGGCTTTTCGAATGCAGATCTCGGCATTTCTATATCTCCCATTTTCAAGCATAAGGTCGATCAGTTCTCCCAAGTGCGGAAAGACAAATCTATTAGTGTATTTCAAGTTCTTTACAGGGAACTCATCGGAAAAATAGTTGATAATCGCTTCGTTGTCGGAAAGTGCTACAGCGCGGAGCAGATCATCATTCTTTTCCATTGGAGCCTCAGCACGGGAATAGAAGAAATTGACCGAATGCAGTTCGGGGATCTCTCTTGCAAGAAGAGCATCGAGTATATCAATATCATTATTCTCGATTGCCAAAGCTATTGTCTGTGTTCTCAGGCGATCCTGGGACTGTATTTCAATCGGTGTGTGAGTATCAATGTAACCGACTTCTCTGCGCTTGACACTGGTCCCTGCACCAAAGGTGAACCCAAATCCTTTCCAATCCGAAAGATTAACAAACCAGATGAAATGCTCGTCAAGAAGATACTTGATGAACGCATAATTCTTGAATTCGAGCGCGTAGTCAATCACCGATTTGCAATACTCATCGCAGTTAAGAAATAGCTTGTCCTCACGCTTCATATACTTTTCCCAGGTCTCTCTGTCTTTTGAAAAAGCAATATCGTAGTTGGTTGTGTGGCTGCTGACCGGAACATGCGTCTTACCCGCCGAAAGGACTTCTTCGCACGAAACGTCAAGGAGTTCAGTAACGAAAGGAAGATCATCAGTCTGAATCCGTTTTGTACCCTTCAGAATCTGCGAAAAACGATTTAGAAGTTTTCTGATCTCCTCGTCGTCGGTCTGGCCGTCTTTTAGTTCAAGGTACGCCCTGCAGAACTTCCGGATCGATTCGTACTTTTTCAAAATGGCTGTTCGGAGATATTCTCCGATGGCTGTATCATTTGCAAGTTTAAACATTGTTTTCTCCTCCTCTGGACTTGATACAACTCTATTATACTGAGCAGACGGTTTTCCCGATATCCTTTTGTTGTGTACACAAAAAGAGTATATCGGAGTTGTAGTTGGTTTTATGTACACTATCTGTGTACATTATATCGCGCAAGCCCGAAAAAAGCAAGGATAAAACTGTGAACGGAAAGGAAAAATAATGTCTCTATCACAAGATCAAATCGACTCTGCGAATCATACAGATCTCGCGGAGTTTCTTTCTTCCCGTGGCGTTCAGCTGAAAAAGCAGTCGAACCAGTATGTATGGGAAGATCAGAACGTGTGGATACACGGCTCCGAATGGTATTCACACTACGAACAGACCGGCGGTCATGCTGTCGGTTTCGTTATGAAATATCTCGGAAGGACTTTTCCGGAAGCCGTCAAGGAGCTGAACGGAGACTACAGCCGCATTGATTTCTCTCCTCATAAGTCAGCAGAATCACCGCATCTGCAGCCTCCGAAACGCAGCGAAAACACCTACCGGATGTTCATGTATCTGCGCAACAACAGATGCATCGCTCCGGATGTGATTAACGCGTTTGTCAAGCCGGAAAACTGAATGCAGTGGTCTACAGAGGACTTATAACATTCACGAAAGAGGAACTCATCGCGTTCGTCTGCAGAAAAGATCGCCTGGCACACCCGCCGACTATGATGCTGAAAGACATTATCACTGGGCTCGCAAAAAAGAAGAACAGATAACAAAAAAGAGCATACATTATCACGACCTCCTTTGCTTACGCAGAGGAGGTCCTTTTCCGTTGTACGCCCGCCATGGGCAATAGCTTGGTGGTGAAAGTCCACTACACGCTTGGTAGTAGGAAGTGTTAGCCGAACGGCAAGGGTGTCCATCGTGAGGTGGAATCTGAAGGAAGCCGCAGGCAAAGTTCCGAGCCGACG
>JAGDAX010000169.1 GCA_017848335.1 Clostridia bacterium
AATAGGTCTTGCCAACCTGACGCGCGCCCTGCAGGATAAGCGGTTTCCGGTTCGCACATGTTCTCCATTCTTCCAGATACCCACTGATTTTGCGGTACATAATAACACCTCACTTGTTTATTCAGCAGTATTATACCATACTTTCGTGTTAAAGTCAATGGGTTTTGACGAAAAAACTGCATCAAACTGCACGAATAATTTTGAGAATGCCGCACTATTTGGCATCAATGCCGCCTTGATTCATATAGAGTATAATTGACGCTGAAATTGAGGAAAAATTGCGAAGCGAACCAAAGCATCAGAGCGATCTGCCCCCGATTGCGTTTTCGGACAAATACTACAATATGAGCGATACCGACATGACCAAGCTTCTGTTCCGGACCGTGAATGCCGAAAAGATCAAGAAGGTTTTTATCGGACAATGCTCTGCGGACGTTTCGGCACTGACTTCTATTAAGGATGACGACCAGTTGCACGGACTTGCGTCAGGAGTTTTCAAGACAATGGTGCTTTCCAAAGCCGAAAACAAAAGTATTTATGCGCTTGCGGAATACGGTATGGAACAGTTCTGGGACGACCTGACCAACGAGGGGTGTACTTACGAGGGTATGTTCCGGCAGTGGTTTGTCAGTGACGTACGCCCGATCGACGTGATGATGACGATCAACCGTATGCGTGGGTTTGAATTTTCGTTAAAAATAGAGACATTATTTGATTTTGTATCCGAAAAAGCGAACTGCTATCCAAACGGTCTATGGATTCCCCGCATTTCAGCTGATACAATGTGTTCAACAGGCGGCGCCGTCTGAATAAAAAGGAGGTACGATCAATGTACACGATTGGCGATAAAATCGCAGAATTAAGAAAAAACAGAAAAATGACGCAGGAGGAACTTGCAAATATCGTAGGTGTTTCGGCTCAATCGGTTTCCAAATGGGAAAACAGCCAGACGATGCCGGATATTATGCTTCTTCCTACGATTGCAAGCGCACTTGACGTTACGGTAAACGATTTGTTTTCTATAGTATCAAACGCAGATCACTATGAAAGCGTCCACCCGGACAAAACACCGGAATACGCGCACAAAGAACTTTTCAAGGCGCTTCAACAAGGACTATGCGATACCGAATCCGTTTCAAAAGAAGAGATTTTCAAAACATTGGACAGATTGCGCGACGGAGAATACGGTCAATCCGGGCTTGTTTCTTACGAGAACGGCGAGATAAACGGCGCTGTGTACGTAAACAAAAACATTGCTCTGAGTCTTGTTAAATCGAAAGCAGACGCTGTTTCACTTTTCGACAACGAAAAGACCGCTGGGGCGTTATTGCTCCTCTCCGATTCAAACGTACGAAAACTGTTAAAATATATGCTGACAAACGGTAATGCAACAGTGACCGCCGCAGTCGCGGCAAACAAATGCAGGATCGAGGTCAACGAAGCGGAAATCGCATTTAATAAATTCGCGTCGTTGGGGCTTGTGAGCATTCAGCAAGTTGACACTGGTGAAGATAGTCCGCTTGGAGTTTATCATTTGATTAAGGAATACAAGGTGTATATGGCGGTCTATCCTTTATTTGAACTTGCAAGAATTATTGTTGACTGGCACGAGGGATGGATAGGCTTTAGATGTTAAATGTATTTTTGCCGCCGGAGAAATTCGGCGGCAAAAAAATGTGGACAAATTCCGGTTTGTTTGATAGTTAAGAGGGACAAACATCATACCGTATCAAAGATGCATTTTAAGCCAACCGGCATAGTACCATTTAGCAGCAACTCCGAAAAGTTCAAATCATGGTCATGATTTTCAAATATGTTGACATATAGGTTCGTTTTTCCGATATTGTCAAAAACCTCTCTGATATCGTAAGCATATTGAACAGGACAGCTCGTATCATCCCTGCCATGAAAAATGTAAATTGGTAAATCCAACTGTGGTAACACTTTTTTTGTAGGTTCCAAAGAAAAATGTTCATTGAACCAACCTGCTGTAAGCTTGATTATAGGATTAATATAGTTTGTTTTCAACCATTCATCGTCATACCTGGAAATTGCATCAAGAAGTTCGTCGAGATATGGTTTTTGAAGCGATGCAAGATCAGATACATCAATTCGTCCGTCTGAATTAAAGTCAAAGTTTTCAAAAGAACGTCCATTGAACAATGCTTTGACTTTTTCATCTGCGGTTTCATAATCTTCTTTTGAAATATATCCTTTATTGCTTTTATCAAAGTGTTTTCTTAAATTGATGAAAGAAGAATTTCCGCTCAATTGCCATATTAAATTATCTTTCAAATTCTCATTACAATATCCCGCAAGTAACAGCGCATCGACTCTAACGTTTTTGCGTAAAGCGACGAGCGGTGCAATAATTGTGCCTTCACTCCAACCCAGTAAGTGTATTTTCGCATTTCTAAGTTCTGGCAAATCTGTTAAAAAGCGGATGATGGATTCAATATCTTTGACAGAATTCATCGGTTTATACTTTTTATACTCATTTTCATCAACAGAAACAAATAACGGTTCAGTATCACCTAAATCAATACCGCGTGTATTATAAGTGCAATATGCTATATTTTTGGAAGCAAATTCATCTCTAAAAAAGTCGTGATAATTAAAGAAACCGCCGTTAGGATTTTTACGCTTATTGTCGTATGTGTTTTGACCTGAGCCATTGACGTAAATGACAAGCTTTTCAACCGGTATATTATCCGGATACGAATATCTAATTTTAATTTCGCTTTTGTCATAAAGGAGTATTTTCTTCACTTTGTCCATAACAATAATCTCCGATAACAATACGCGCCTAAATATCCGATTTATACTAGCTTTCCTTTAGGAAAAACCGCCCCGGAATCGATCCCAGAGCGGTGTTCTGGCGGAAGCGGTGGGATTCGAACCCACGATACGTTGCCGTATACCTGATTTCGAGTCAGGGCCGTTATGACCACTTCGATACGCTTCCATATGCATTTATGTGCGAACTTTGATAGGCAGCTGTAAGGCGTCTTTTCTTTTTCCTGCAAGCCAAAGCCGCGAAAACCGCAGGAAAACGGAGCTTTTGCGAGAAAACCGGAGCTTTCGCGCTGTACCGAGTGACGAAACCGAGCCGCTTTCGAGTCAGCCCCGTTATGACCACTTCGATACCTCTCCGTATTTAATTTGGGCGAACTTTGACAGGCGGCTGTAAGACGCCTGTTCTGATTCCGCAAGTAAAGATCGCGAAAACCTGCGTCAAACTGATATTTGCGCGATAACGCGGCCTTTTTGAGGCTTCAAAAGTTTAGCAATAAATTGAGCTTTTGTCAACAACGAACTTTTGCCGCTGCGGTACCGCGGCACCGGGTCAAAGCGCAGGCAAAATCAGGTGTGGGTCGAAGGCGACGCTGATTAAATTGTTGGGACAGGAATAAGTATAAGTGTATACGGCAAGCTCGAGCGCAGGGACGAATGCCGGTCAAAGCATTTCGACGGCACGGGAATTGAGCGGGAATCGTCTTGAAACGGCAGCCTCACCACTGCGAAACCGAAACGAAGCCGCTGAAAACGACGCCTAAATAAGTGGACTTTTGACTTGTTATTTTGTATAATCAAAATATGAATTGTGCGTAAGCGGAGTGAATTCATGGAAAGTTTTATTACACAGCGAAAAGGTGAAAACAGTATAACGATCAAGGCGAAAAATGACTCGGGTGAATTCGTATCGACCGGGGATTTTCGCGTTGAGAAGGTCCGGTTCTGCTCACGTTACGTCGATATGCTGCTTTGCTGCGGTATTGAGACGAAGCCTTATGCCAGACGCAAAGGACTTGTGGGCAGGATGCTTTCAATGGGCGAGGCATTCGGACGTTCGCGCGGCGCTGTGTTTTCCGTTCTGCACCCTTTTTCATTCTCGTTTTACAGAAAATACGGATATGAACGCGTCAGCGATACCCTCATTATTTCATTCCCGATAAGAGCGCTCGATTTTGTTCCTTACTGCAATGATCTGAGGCCGCTGACGGCTGAGATGGTGCCTCGTTTCCGCGAATATTACGACAGCTTCAACGAAAAAAGGAATCTTATGTTCGGGCTGCCGGAGGATTATAAGGCGCCGGGCAATATGTACGTTTTGACGGACGGCGGGGAAATACGGGGGCACGTTCTTGTAGACAATCCCAAAACCTTTGACGGGGTCAATAAAATGAACGGCGACGGTCTGACCGTTCGCGAGATGGGCTTTGCGGATCCCAGGAGTCTCGGGCGCATTCTCGGGTTTTTGAGAATGTTTGAATCAGAGCAGCCAAGGGTTATTATTAAGGACGCGGGGCCTTTGCCGGAGGTCGATACGTACCTCAAGCATTATATGGATACGTCCTACGTTTTGAGGCCCGACATAATGGCAAAGGTGCTGGACTCGGAGAAGGCGCTGCGGCTGGTTCGATATCGCAAAGCCTCGGGAAACCTTAATGCTTTGGGAAACCTTAACGTCTCGGGAAACCTAAACGCTTCGGGAAACCTTAACGTCTCGGGAAACCTAAACGCTTCGGGAACCCCTGACGCTTCGGGGGCAAAATGCGATTCGGGGACATTCACGGTCAGGATAAATTCCGCGGAGCCCGAGGTCGGCGGAACGTTTCAGATAATTCCGGACGCCGACAGCCCTGCTGTGACCCGGCTCTGCAAAGCGGACGAAGCGCACGGTGCGGACGGGACGGCGAACCACGATATTGAGGTATCTGCGCAGGCATTGTCGCGTCTTGTTTTCGGATGCGACAGCTACACAGCGGAGACGGCGGCATATCTTCCCGGCGTTGTGTTAAGCGAGACCTCGCAGAAGGTGCTTGACGCGTTCCCAAAGCAGATCAACGGCAATTTTTACCATTTTTGAAGATGCAAGCAACAGACACGGCTGCCACGCCGTGCACATACGGAGACCGCTGAAACATGGATATATTTGACAAGCTTAATGACAAACAGCGCGAAGCTGTTATGGCGACGGAAGGGTACGTGCGCGTCATCGCGGGCGCCGGCAGCGGCAAGACCAAGCTTCTGGTGAGCCGTTACGCATACCTTGTCACGGAGTACGGTATTGACCCCGCCAATATTCTCTGCGTCACGTTTACAAATAAAGCGGCAGGGGAGATGAAGCGACGCATCAGGGCCCTGATCGGGCCTGAGTACGATACTACGCTGATCTGCACTTTTCACGGCTTTTGCGCCAGGCTGCTGCGGGAGAATCCTGAGAAGATATTCTTCAGCAAGGGCTTCCAGATAATCGACCAGTCGCAGCAGAAGCAGATCATGGAGGAGATCTACCAGAAGCACGAGCTGAAGCTGGATCACGCCAGCTTTGAGATGATGCTCAAGAAGCTTGGCGCGTTCAAGTTCACGCCGGAGTACGTGCCCCGGTTCATCAGTTCCGACACCGTCCCCATTATGAGGGATATCTTGAATTTTGACGACGTTCTGATGGAGGAATTCCTGCAGCGGCAGAAGGCTATTTATGCGCTGGATTTTGACGACCTGATGAACTTCGCGATTTACCTGCTGGAAAATGACGCCGAGATCCGCGAGAAATGGCAGACGCGCCTTAATTACATTCAGGTGGATGAATTTCAGGACAGCTCACGCTGCGAGATGCAGCTCATAAACCTCCTTTCGGACAGGTACAAAAATCTGATGATCGTGGGCGACCCTGACCAGAATATTTACGAGTGGCGCGGGTCGGAGATTGCTCTTCTCGTGGATTTCGACAAGACGCACGTGCCAACCACGACCATCCTTTTGACGCAGAATTACCGCTCGACGCCGCAGATCCTGAAGTGCGCAAATAATCTTATCGAGAAGAACGAGCTTCGCATAAAAAAAGACCTTTTTACCAACGCGAAGCCTGGCGCCGACGTCATTCATTATCACTCAAAGAGCGACGAGCTCGAGACGGACAAAATGGTGGAGACCATTAAAAAACTCACTAAAAAGGAGGGCTTCAGTTACTCGGACTGTGCGGTTCTGTACAGATCCGGCTTTCTCTCGCGCATTATCGAGAAGAAGCTCACGGAGTCAAACGTTCCGTACGAGATTTTCGGAGGCGTCAGGTTCTTTCAGCGCATGGAGATCGTGGACTTGGTGTCGTATCTCAGGCTTGTAGAGTACGGCGACGACATTTCCTTCAGGCGCGTTGTAAACAGACCGGCAAGGCGTTTCGGCAGGGCGAGAATGGCCTTCCTGGAGGAGTCCCGCGAGAATTATTCCGCAAGCTGCGAGGGCAGCAGCGAGATCACGCTTTACGAGATGCTGAAGCTTTGCATGGACAGCAAGGTCATCAGGTCAAGCGGCGTTCTGCCGTTCATCAACGCGATCGATTCCATCAGGAAGGACGTGCCGGACCTTCGCATTTCCGAGATCGTAAACCGCGTATGCGTTGATACCGGCTATGAGAAATATATCAGAGAGCTGGGCGACGAGGAGAGGCTGGAAAACCTGGCTGAATTTAAGCGTATTGCGAGCGAGTTTGAGTCCGGCTTCGGCGAGAATATATCCCTGCGCACCTTCCTGCAGCAGGTGGCTCTACAGTCGGGCGAGGACAGGGACCAGCCCCGCGACGCCGTGAAGCTTATGACGATCCACGCGTCCAAAGGCCTGGAGTTTCCGGTGGTTTTCATTGTCGGGCTCTCGGAAAGCATTTTCCCGTCCTCCAAGACGATCGAGGAGCGCAAAAAGCTGGGCCTCGAGGAGGAGCGGCGGCTTTGCTACGTGGCGATTACGCGCGCCATGAAGCGGCTGTTTCTTATGGATTCGGAGGGCTTTACCGAGAAGGGGTCGAAAAAGCTGCCTTCAAGGTTCCTTGAGGAGATCGGCACCGACAATTACGTCCGCGTCGGCAAGATTCCGCAGGAGCTTCTGCTGGCCGCCAAGGGGCAGACGATGCGTTCCGACAAGGCAGCCGCCGGGGATTTCGCTTTTAAGATCGGGGACGAGGTCAATCACCACGTTTTCGGCAGGGGAGTGGTGGAGGCTCTGGACACGAAGCGGGGCAGCTATATCATTAAGTTCGACAGGCTTCCCATGACGCGCAATATTTCGGGGGCGTATTTTCAGAGCGAGCACAGGCTCCCGGAGGATGCCGGAAATTCTGAGAGTCCCGCGAATGCCGGGAATGACGTGAGCACCGCAAGTCCCGTGGATCCGGCAGAGGGAGGCCGTGATGCTTCCTGCGAAATTGATCCTGCAGGACTTCATTCCGGAGCTCCGGATCATTCCGAAAAGAAGCCCGCCGCGATATATGATTACCTTTTGGAGGATGAGGACGGTTTGCCTGATGCCGGCAAGCCCGGCGGCACTCCCTTTTTGACGCCTCCTTTTTCGCCTCCTTTGTCACCTCCTTCGAATTCTTCTTTGGGGCAACTCCGGGGAATGCCTGATTTTACGCCGACTGTTGCGGTTCCGCCCGTTCAGGGTCAGCCTTCCGCGAAGGCCTCGAAAGCGTCGCAGATTGCCGCGCCCGGGCCTGAAGCAAATCAGGGCAGGGTCGTTTCGCCTGAGCTTCAAAAGCAGCTTGAAGAGTCCGACAATCTATGGAAAAGGGATGACGTTCCCCATACCGGCTGGGTGTGCACAGGTATTTCTGACCTTGGAGAGCCTGCCGCCGTTTGCCAGATGTGCGGGTATCAGATAATCAGATACGTTCATCACATGCAACATCCGGACTTCAGGCCGCTTAACGTGGGCTGTCACTGCGCAGGTAAAATGGAGGGCGATCCCGAGGCCGCCCAAAAGAGGGAACAGGATTTCAAAAACAGGCAGCAGCGCCTCGACAATTTCATGAACCGCAAATGGAAGCAGTCGCGGAACGGGAACGATTACCTTAAAATCAAGGATCATTTGATCGTGCTTTACAAGGTCAGCGGCCTCGAGAAGTACAAGTATTCTCTTGACGGTGTTTTCTGCGCGGGCTACTTTAATGCGCGCGAGGATGCGGTCAGAGCTGCCTTCGAGGCTCTCGAAAAGATACCCGGCAGCTGATCCGGGCATCTTCGGCTGATCCGGGCGCCTTTGGCTGATCCGGGCATATTCGGCTGATCCGGGCATATTCGGCTGATTCGGGCGCCTTTGGGCAGAATCAGGCAGAATTCGGCCAAAATTTTGGAATTCGGTAAATTCAGGAAAAATTCTGAAAAAGCGCTTGACTTTCCTTTAAAAGTTTTTTATACTTGCAAGGCTGTCTTTCGAAAGTACTTCCCGTTACTTAGACGGCATATAAGGGTGGTCCTCTGTTATTCATCACACGAACGCCTACGAGGAGAGGAGAGTGAATTCAATGGATATTATTAAAGCAGTAGAAGCGGATTACATTAACAACGATAAGACCGAGCTCAGGATCGGCGATCACGTTAAGGTACAGTTCAAGGTTATTGAAGGAAGCCGCGAGAGAATCCAGATTTTTGAAGGTACTGTTATCGGAATGCGCGGCGAAGGCCTCAACGAGACGTTCACGGTTCGTAAGATTTCTTACGGCGTAGGCGTTGAGAGAGTTTTCCCGGTACATTCGCCCAAGATTGCCGGTATCGACGTGGTTAGACACGGTAAGATCAGACGTGCCAAGCTTTACTATCTCAGAGACAGAGTCGGTAAGGCCGCTAAGATTAAAGAGAAGCTTTAATTCCGGACTGATTTTTGTTTTGAAAGCATCACGGTTTGCGCAAGTGTTTACTGCAGACTGTGGTGCTTTTTGATTTACAGGGGCGGGAATTTACTGTATAATGACACAAGGAATGCTGCGTGGATCGCGGTATATTCACGGACAAAAGAGGTGTACGGTATGAAAACGATCAAGGACAAGTATTTGCTGGTAGGCGCGGACTTCGCGGGTTATCCGCTTAAGGAAGCCGTATGTGCGCATCTTCGCGCGAAGGGCTGGAAAATCACCGACGTTGGTGTCGTGGAGGGCAGCGATCCCGACAAGGACACCGACCTCATGTTTCACCGCATAGGGCTCCGCGTCGGAAGTCTGATCTCAGAGGGCGAATTTGAAAGGGCGCTGGCTTTTTGCGGCACGGGCATGGGTATTCATATAGCTGCGTCGAAATGTCCGGGAGTGCATGCGGGTGTGGTCGAGAGTGTTCCGGCCGCTCTTCGCGCGATTACCGGCAACGGCGTGAACGTTCTTGCCATGGGCGCCTTTTACGTGGCGCCTCAGATGGGCTGTGACATTGCGGATGCGTACCTTAGCGCGTCGCTCGGCTCGGGCTATGAATGGTGGCACAATTTTTACGAATTCCACAAGCTTGCCATTGACGAGCTGGACGCCTTCAATTATGAGGAGTACAAGGCCAACGGCTTCAGGCTGAAGCACCTCGGCGATTTTCCGCTGAAGCTGGAAACAAAGCCTGAGGATATCTGACTTTTGCGGTGATTTTTCTGACCTTTGGGTTGGCTGTTTCTGGCTTTTCGGCGATCCAGCTGGCTTTTCGTCGATCCAGATTACTTTTCGTCGATCCAGCTGGCTTTTCGGCGATCCAGCTGACTTTTACAGTGATTTTCTTTTGCACGTAGATTTCTTATGGATGGTGAATTCAGGATGCCAGGCGTGCCTGCGGTGCCCGTCAAGGCGTTGAAGCTGAAGGAGGCGGCTGTTGTGCCGGCCTACGGTACGGATTATTCCGCGGGAGCCGATTTGTATTCGGGAGAAGACGATATAACGATCATCGCGCCGGGCACCACCGTGCTTGTGCATACAGGTATCGTGCTGGAGATTCCGGAGGGCCTTTGCGGGCTGATTTTTGCCAGGTCAGGGCTTGCTACAAAGCAGGATCTGGCGCCTGCGAATATGGTGGGAGTCATTGACAGCGATTATCGCGGCGAGATCATGGTTGCGCTCAAAAATTACGGCCGCGAGGTTCGATTCGTAAAGCCCGGCGACCGTATTGCGCAGATTGTTTTCGTGCCCTATTTTAAGGGCATTTTTGAGATTGCCGATGAGCTATCGGACACGGAAAGGGGCGCCGGCGGATTTGGTTCGACCGGGAAGTGAGCAGGGCGGCTTTGTCCTGACCGGGAAGTGAGCAGGGCGGCTTTGTCCTGACCGGGAAGTGAGCAGGGCGGATCTCTGCTCACGGGAAATCAGGCAGTACGAATCTCCCTTGACGGGAAAGTCGGCAGTTCTGCCGGCGGTTTCCGCAGCTGTCCTGATGATTTCGAAAAACAGATTTGCCGCATGGCTTGCCGGTCAGCGTTCAATCACTAAGCCGCGCAATCGTGCGATCAATCAATTTACAACCAAAGAATCATGCAAGACCGGGTTTGATCTCCCGGCCTTTTTCTTTTTTATCATAAAAATACAGCTCCTCGGTCGCAAGCGCCATCTTTGTCACCGCGAAGTCTTCTTCGTCAGGGAAAACGTACCAGGTGTCGGTAAGCGTGTTCAGATCCACGCAGTCACCGTATTTACCGAGATACTCATATTCTATGTGGCACGAGTACAGGGAGGGCACTGATTTGTGCATTTCGTACTCTGTTCCGTCGGGCGCTGTGCACTTCGCGCGGAAGCCGTCCATATCGTGAACAAGCGTGCCCTTGCCGAGGTCGATGAATTTCTTCGCGTTGGGGAGCGACTTTACGTGCATTCTGAGGGTGCCGGAGCTGTACGTGCCTGCTTCTATCTCCTTGCGGACCTCCGCCCGTTCCCATTCGTACCAGTCGGGGACGTGCTCGAAGCCTTTTTGGGCCGGGCTTTCGGGGATTAGGCGCATGTATTCATTGACGAGCCATCTGCTGCCGCAGGAATTGCAGAAAAGCTCCGTGCCCTTGGAGCCCATTTTGAACTCGGTGCCGCACACGGGGCATTTGTACAGGATCTTGTGAAGGCCTTCCGCACGCTTCTTGTACTTGATGCTGATTTTGCGGTCATAGAGCCACTGATAGTCGTCATATTGGAATTTATCCACGATCAGGCGGTTGATTTCCTCAACTGACTTTTCGGCCACCTGCCCGGGCGTGAGAAGCAGCTCCATTTCCGCCTCGGTCGGAGCAACCCTGCGGTCGCGGAGGTTCCAAAACGGGGAATTGACGTGGTGACCGTGGCACATTAAGGTTACAACCGGCACCTTGAGAAGCTTCGCGAGCTTTCCGATCGACTCGGGCAGGACCGCCGTTGTGCCGCAGAGAGAATATCTTGCCTCGGGATACATTATCGCGACGTCGCCGTTCTTCACGGTCTGCGCAAGGTTTCGCACCAGCGTGATGTCGCTCGTGAATTTGCGGGTGCAGATGCAGCCTATGTCGCGAAGAAGCTTCTCGCGCCCGATGAAGCCGTCGATCGCCACCACGTAGTTTGCGCAGTAAGGTGAAATTGCCTTGACCGCGACCTTGAAATCCATAAAAGCGTTGTGATTGCACAGGAGCAGATACGGGGGCTTGATATTTTCCATGCCTGCCTTGGTGAGCCTGTTTCGGTGGATCAAAAGATCGGGAAGGCTGAGAATGCGAAGAAGCGGCCTGAGGTACCATTTGGTGTGACGCGGCGGTTCGGTCATATCGTAGCGTTCAAATGAGTCATTCATGTACTGTTGCATATCCTTTTCGCGAAAATATAATGAGAGCGCGTGCTTTCATACCATGTGATTTTAGCAAAATCGGCGTGTGTTGTAAAACGAAAGTTTGCAGGGTGGCGGTGGCGGGTGCGGTTGCGGGCGCGGTGGCGGCGGTGCTTGACGTCGGATCGTGGATGCGGTGGGTGCCGTTTGGGTCGCGGGTGTTGTGTGAGGTTGGCCCTCGGATATCGTGGCACGTGAATGTCGTGCGTTCCTGTGAATCCGTTCGGTTCGCGCAGAGTTTGAGGCTACGAGCTTCTGCCGTTGTTCCGTATGACGTTCCGCAATTTACCGGCGCGGATTCCGACTTATTTGCCTTGTGATTTTTCCGGAATTTCAAAGGCTTTTTCCGGAAAAAGCCGGAAAATAACGGTTTCTATTTTACGGTTTGACAAGGCTTGACGACTGTTTTACAATCATCTCACTCACGGTTTTTACGCTAAAAAATGTCAGGAGAATTGTATGGATTCCGGAATAATAACATTTGGCCTCAAGGGCGCTTCTGCTTATTCCGTTACGGCGGAGACGGATGTCAGGAACGGGTTGCCTTACTATGAGATTATCGGGCAGGGCAGCGAATCCGTAAAGGAGTCACGCAAGAGGGTAAAATCTGCGGTCATTAACAGCGGGTTCGATTTTCCGAAGGGGCACGTGACGCAGAATCTTTCGCCCGGCGACGTGAAGAAATACGGAACTCTTTTTGATCTGCCGCTGGCGCTCAGTATATTGTCGGAGATCAGAAGAAAGACCTCCGCGGCCTTTCCCGCAGAGAATCATAAGGCGATAGGGGTGATGGGTGAATTGTCTCTGGACGGGCGCGTGCTTCCCGTTAAGGGCATTCTACCTTGTATGGTCTGCGGCAGGAATTCGCGCGTAAATCATTTCATAGTCCCCGAGGATAATTACAGACAGGCGGTTTTGTGTCCTGATATTTTTGTATATCCCGTGAGAACTCTCAGGGAGGCGGCGGAGGCCTTCGCAATGAGCCTCGATTTGTTTGAAAAGACCTGCGGAGAGAGGCTGCCCGTTGATTCCGGACAATCCCGAATCACAAAACAGACTGAAGGCTCGAAAATACCGGCGCCGCCTGAGATACCGGATCTTTCAGACATAGTGGGGCAGGAGGGCGCCAAAAGAGCGCTTCTTATCGCTGCGTGCGGAAACCACAATATTCTGATGGCAGGAAGTCCTGGCTGCGGGAAAACCATGCTGGCGACGGCTCTTCGCGGGATCCTTCCTGAGATGACCTTCGAAGAATATTTCGAGGTGCTGTCTTTATACGACACATTCGGACTCGGTGACGTTATCGGCGAATCGCGGGAGCGGCCCTTCAGGATCGTTCATCAGGGGGTCACAAAGCATGCGCTTATTGGAGGGGGGAGGCCCATTGAAATAGGAGACATAAGCCTTGCGCACAACGGCGTGCTTTTTCTTGACGAGATTTCTGAGATGCAGAGAAATATCGTTGAAGCTCTGAGACTGCCGCTGGAGGAAAGAAAGGTCTATATAAACAATTGCGGGATCAAAGAGGTGCTGCCGGCGGATTTTATGCTGGTTGCCGCCGCCAATCCGTGCCCATGCGGTAATCTTTACGAGAAGCCGGGGCTCTGCACTTGTACCTCCAATATGATCAAGACGTACGCCGCCAAGCTTTCGGGAGCCATCAGGGACCGTATCGACATTAAAATAAATATGAGATCTGTAGAGGTCAAGGATATTGAAAAGCCTAAGGGAGCCTGTTCAAAGGACGTGAGGGAGACCGTGAAGCGTGTTCGCGGGCTGCAGAAGGTAAGATTTGAGGACTGCTCATTTAAGACAAACAGCGGCATACCGCGAGTTGAAAGCTGTGAATGCTGCAGATTGTCTGCGGGCTCGCGGGAGATCATAAACTCGGCTGTGGAAAAATTCGGGCTCAGCATAAGAGGCCGCGAGAAGACCGTCAAGGTGGCACGAACTATTGCCGATATCGAGGGACACGGCTTGATAACGGACGATGATATTCTTGAGGCGCTCCAGTACAGAATAGTGAGCGACGAAAAGGAGGGGGTGTTCTGATGAGATCCCACGAAGACTATTGCGCGGCATACTGGCTCCAGCTGCTGGGCAAGAATTGCCTGAATACCGGTGGAGTGCTTTCGCGCATATTCGGTTCCTACAGAGACGCCTTCGAGGCACCGGTTAAAATGCTTGTGAGGGAAGCCGCGTGTTTAAAGGAAAAAAGCGCGGAGCTTTACGAAAGAATCAGTGATGAGTCTCTTAAGGACAAAGCAAAGGAGGTTATTGAAAGAGCGAAGCAGCTCGGTCAGAATATAGTGCTTTTCGATGAAGCTGATTATCCCGCGCTCCTTGGCGAGTATTCGCATAAGCCGATGCTTCTTTTTTACTACGGCGATATCAAAAGGGTAAATCAGATCGCTCATTCTATGGGAGTAGTGGGTTCCCGAAACGTTACTCCTTACGGCAAAGACGCGACCGTAAAAGCAGTGGAGGTATTGTCGGGGCGCGACGTTATGATAGTAAGCGGAATGGCAAGGGGAATTGACGCAATTGCGCACAGGACGGCGCTTGATAATGGGATTTTTACGGCGGCGGTGCTTGGGTGCGGCTGCAACGTGGTCTATCCGGCAGAAAACATAAGTGTATTCAAAAGGATCAAGGAGCAGGGTCTTATTCTGAGCGAGCTTCCGCCTGACACGAAGCCCTTTAAATCTCATTTCCCGGCACGGAACAGAATAATCGCAGGGCTTTCGGAGCTTGTGCTTGTTACTGAAGCGGGGACCTCGTCCGGGGCGCTTATCACTGCTGATTTTGCGCTTGACGGAGGGAGGGACGTAATGTCCGTGCCTCACAGGATCGACGTGCCCGGAGGAGCAGGCTGCAATCTTTTGATAAAGAACGGTGCATACGTGTACACGGCGCCGGGAGATATTCTTCAGGCGTTTGGGTTTGATGCAGGTGAAGGAGCTTTCAGACAGATTTCGGACGACGCTCTCTGTGAAGAGGAACGGATAATTTTCAGAATAATACAGAATCTCGGAGAATCAAATGAGGATGAGATAATAGCCGGGCAGGATTGCCTTGACGCGCGGGCGGTCAGGAAGTATCTTACGACGCTTGAGCTTTGCGGCTTTATAAAGAGGAATTCCTGCGGAGGGTATTCCTGCTGCTGAGGATTTTAGCCTTCGGGTATCATGGAATTATGATAACGGTTGTCATGATCAATTCGCTGAGCTGTCTGAGCTTGTTTCAGTCTTTACTGAACGCTTTTTGAACCTTTATTTGAAAGTAATTTTGAAGTTTTTTGTGTTTTTTTGGTACGCGGCTTATATTGTCCTTGACAAGGTTTCGATATTTATTTTATAAATAAAGATGAGTGTGTTTTGACGCATTCATATTATCCACCATCCGGAGGTATTATTATGGCTTCAAAATTGGTTATATTGGAGTCTCCGTCTAAAACCGGGACCGTATCCGGCATTCTGGGCTCCGAGTATACCGTTTTGGCATCCAAGGGACATATCAGAGACCTTCCCGAGACAATGCTGGGAGTTAAGATAGAGGACGATTTCGAGCCCGTCTACGTTAATTTGCGGAGACAGACTCAGATTATCAATCAGCTTAAAAAGAGCGCGATGGAGGCTTCCTGCATCTATCTCGCGTCCGACCCCGACCGTGAGGGAGAGGCTATAGCGTGGCATCTTTCCTATATTCTCAAAAACGTCACGTGTCCGGTTTACCGCGTAACGTTTAATGAGATTACCCGAAAGGGCGTGCTCGAGGGCATGAACAATCCCAGGGAAATTGATTTGAACCTGGTGGATTCATACCAGGCGAGGCGTGTTCTTGACAGGCTTGTCGGATATCAGATCAGCCCTGTTCTGTGGAAAAAGGTCAAAAAGAACCTCAGTGCAGGCAGAGTTCAGTCTGTGGCTACGAGGCTTATCGTCGACCGCGAGGAAGAGGTGAACGCCTTCGTTCCGCAGGAATACTGGACCATTTGCAGCATGTTTTCAAAGGACGGAACAAAAAATGAGTCCTTTAAAGCAGAATATTTCAACCGCGGGGGCGGCTCCAAAAAGGAAACTGTCAGCGACGAGGCGACGTGCAATGAAATTATCGCGGCTATCGGCGACGGGATATTTAACGTGTCCGACGTAAAAAAGTCTGAACGGAAGCAGTCTCCGATGCCTCCCTTCAATACAAGTGCGCTTCAGCAGGACGCGGCTCACAGACTGGGTTTTGCTCCTTCAAAGACAATGAGAATAGCCCAGCAGCTTTACGAGGGCGTAAACGTGCCCGGTATCGGAAATACGGGTCTTATTACGTACATAAGAACCGACTCACTGAGGGTCTCAGACGATGCCTACAATGCGGCTAAAGCCTATATTAAGGAAAAATACGGCGAAGCCTTCGTTCCGGCCAAAAGGCGTATATTCAAAAACAAGAACAATTCGCAGGACGCTCACGAGGCGATAAGGCCTTCACACTTTGAGGTGCTTCCCGAGCGCGTAAGTCAGGTTCTTACGTCGGATCAGTATAAGCTCTACAAGCTCATTTTTGAGCGGTTTATCGCATCGCAAATGAGCGACGCATCCTTCTATCAAACCGTCATAACGCTTAAGCACGACGATATTGTTTTCAGGGCAACAGGCAGTACGGTCAAATTCAAGGGATTCCTGTCGGTCTACGATTATAAGCCTGCCTCAAAGACTGACGGGGAGGCCGAAAACGAGAAGCTTCCGGCTTTGAAAGCAGGTGACGTGCTCAAGTCCTTCGGGCTCCAAAAGAAGCAGCATTTTACGCAGCCGCCTGCCAGATACAATGAGGCGTCTCTGGTTAAAGCCTTAGAGGAGCTTGGCATCGGCAGGCCAAGCACTTACGCTACCATTGTTTCCACGATCGAGAGCCGCGAATACGTCAAGAACGAGAAGAGAGTCCTCTACCCCACGGAGATCGGCAAGATCGTTACCGACATTATGAAGAAGGGCTTCCCGGAGATCGTGGACGTCAAGTTTACCGCTAACGTGGAGGACAGGCTCGACAGGGTGGCTTCCGGCGACGTTAAGTGGAAGGAAGTTATTCGCGATTTTTACGGCCCCTTCAGTAAGGAGCTGAAGGCCGCCGAGGATAATATCGAAAAGGTAAGGATCCTTCCTAAGGAGAGCGACGAGGTCTGCCCCAACTGCGGACGCACACTGGTCTATCGCAAGAGCCGGTACGGAGAATTTCTGGGATGCCCCGGTTATCCTCATTGCAAATATATTAAGCCCATTGCCGATGAGGTTGGCAAAAACTGTCCTCAGTGCGGCAAGCCTCTGGTATACAAAAAATCCTCCAAAGGGCGCAAATTTATATCCTGCTCCGGTTATCCGGACTGCAAGTTTACGTCGCTTTACGTGCCCACAGGAGAGCTTTGCCCGCAATGCGGCAGCCATATGATTTATAAGACAGGCAAGAACCGCAGGAAGTATATTATCTGCAGCAATAACAGCTGCAAGTATCTTCCTTCGGCCGCCCAAAAGGATTCGGACGGTGAGTCCTGATGTACAGTATATTGGTTGTAGGAGGCGGCCTTGCCGGGTGTGAAGCGGCGCTGAGGCTTTCGCGCAGGGGATACCGCGTGACGCTCTTCGAAATGAAGCCTGTAAAGTTTTCTCCCGCGCATAAGTCCGCGGAGCTTGCCGAGCTGGTCTGCTCCAATTCCTTGAAGGCGCTTAATCTCGAATCGGCTTCGGGGCTTCTTAAAGAGGAAATGCGGCTTTTGGGCTCGGTATGTATTGAGGCGGCGTACAGTTCGCGAGTTCCGGCGGGACAGGCGCTGGCGGTAGACCGCGATAAATTCGCTTCATACGTTACTGAAGTCCTTGCAAAGTCTCCCGGAATTGAAATTGTCCGTGAGGAATTTACTGATCTTAGGCTTATCAAGGAATATGACGCAGCCATAATAGCTACAGGACCGTTGACTTCCGACAGTCTGGCAGCCGGGATCGCCGGGATCACAGGGGATTCGGCGCTTTCATTCTTTGACGCCGCCGCCCCTATAATATACGCGGATTCTATTGATGCGGACAAGGTTTACAGGGCCTCCAGATACGGGAAGGGTACCGACGACTATATCAACTGTCCTATGGATAAAAACGAATATGACGCGTTCTACGATGCGCTGATAAGTGCAGAGACCGCGGAGGTTCACGATTTTGATTCGCTGAAGCTTTATGAGGGCTGTATGCCGGTGGAGTCAATGGCGGCAAGGGGTCGTGATACGTTAAAATTCGTACCGCTCAAGCCCGTAGGACTCAGGCGCCCCGACGGAACAATGCCCTATGCCGTCGTTCAGCTGCGGCAGGACAACGAGGAAGGCACGCTCTACAATATTGTCGGGTTTCAGACGAGGCTTAAATTCTCCGAGCAGAAAAGGGTATTCGGGATGATTCCCGGACTTTCCCATGCGGAATTTGCGAGATACGGTGTGATGCACCGCAACACTTATCTGAAATCGCCGGGTATTCTTTCGAGAGCTTTTGAGTTTACTGACACTTATTGCGGCGTTCCGCTTTTCTTCGCGGGCCAGATGACAGGTGTTGAGGGCTATATGGAGTCTGCGGCGTCGGGAATTGCCGCCGCCGTCGGTGCGGAAACGAGGCTTAAGTACGGCAATGCACTTTATCTTCCTGATTCGACTATGATCGGCGCCCTGGCGGCGTACGTCGCGGATTTTAAGGGCAAGGATTTCCAGCCAATGGGAGCCAACTTCGGTATTGTCAACAGCCATGACGTTTTTGAGGGAAAGAGAATTCGCGACAAGAATCTCAAAAAGAGGATGATTGCTGAAAATTCGCTTGAGAAGCTCAGAGCTTTCATAACTGAGCATGATTTGTAAAAGGAATATACGCGCATGAACAAAAAGTTTCTATACATAATACTGGCGGCGCTTTTTTGCGTGGCTCTTGTGCTTGGAATAGTTGTACTTATCGTTTCTTCGGGGCAGTCCGGGATCAATAAGCCCGGAAGCAGTCCCACGCCCGAGCCCTCATTGAGTACCGAGATCCCGGAGGCAACTGCCGGGCCCGAAGAGACAGAAGAGCCTACCGCCGAGCCGTATATTCCGCTTGCGGGATTAATAATAGGGATCGATGCCGGTCACCAGGCTGCCGCCAATCTTGACAAGGAGCCCTGCGCTCCCTGGGGGCCTGAGGCAAATCCTTCGGTCAACAATCTTACCATGAAGACAAAGACGACTGCAGGGACGGAGGGTAAATTTACACGCGTTCCGGAATACGTGGCGACTCTAAATATTTCGCTTAAGGTAAGGGATAAGCTTGAGGCTCTGGGAGCAACCGTTGTCATGACGCGCGAGACCCATGACGTCAACATTTCCAACATAGACCGGGCGAACATCTGCAATGAAGCGAAATGCGACGTGGTCGTGCGCATCCATTGTAACGGAGCTGACAATCCTGACGTGTCCGGAGTCGAGGCCTGGATAAGGGGCGGCGGAGACGGAACGCCCGAATACCGCGAGCTTTCAGAGTACGAGAGGAAGCTTGCTGACGAGCTTCTTGCGTATTTTGTGAATGCCACGGACTGCGTAAAAAGAAACGTCAACAAGTCCGATTCGTACACCGGTCTTAACTGGTCCACCGTGCCGAGTATTATTCTCGAGTGCGGCTTTATGTCCAATGAAACCGAGGACAACCGCCTTGTATCAGAGGAATACCAGTATAAGATCGCGGACGGAATCGCAGAATGGCTTATTAATTCAAATGCGTTGAAACGCTGACAGAGGAGATTTTTGTGTTATGATTGCGGGTCTCAAAAGAAACAGACTTAAAGAGGTCAAAAGAATTGTAATAAAGATCGGCACCACCAGTCTCACGTATGAGAACGGCCACGTTAATCTGAAGCGCATCAGAAAGCTTACCGAGATCATATGCGACCTCATGAATATGGACAAGGAGGTTATTCTGGTGTCCTCTGGTGCCATCGGAATCGGCGTGGATAAGCTGCAGCTTCCCGGAAGGCCGCAAACCGTGTCCGGCAAGCAGGCCGTGGCGGCTGTGGGCCAGCTGATGCTCATGAATATTTACGAGCGGTTCTTCTCGGAGCTTTCTCAAAACGTGGCGCAGATCCTTCTCACCAAGGACGTCACCGAGGGTGCCGAAACGCGGCAGAACGTTATCAATACCTTCAACGAGCTTCTGAAAATGCGCGTTATTCCTATTGTTAACGAAAACGACAGTGTTTCCGTGGATGAAATCAAATTCGGCGACAATGACTTCCTGTCATATATTGTCGCGACCATTACGGGCTCCGACCTTCTGATTATTTTAACTGACATCGACGGATTTTACGACAAAAATCCCAGAGATTACAACGACGCGATACTTATGCATAATATTACGGACCTTTCCGAAAAGATCGAAGAGGCCGCCGGGGGGTCTGATTCCGAGCTTGGGACCGGAGGCATGCTGACAAAGGTACACGCCTCAAGGCTTGCTGCCGAGAAGGGCGTGGCAGCGGTTATCTGCAACGGAGAGGACCCGGCGATTATTTACGATATTCTTGACGGCAAGGACGTCGGAACAATGTTTATACCGGAGGATTAAATGAACAGTACAGCTATAAGTGACAGAGAATATATAGAGGATATCTGCAGGCGCAGCAGGAACGTTTCAAGACTGGGAATGACTCTTTCCTCTACGTTGAAGAATAAAGCGCTGCTGAGGATCGCAGACCTTCTTGCGGAAAATGAAGAGGAGATTTTAGCAGCCAACCGTATCGACGTGGAAAAAGCTCACGAACACGGCATAGGCGAGGTGATGGCAGACAGGCTGACCATAAATTCCAAAAGGCTTGCCGGGATAAGCGACGGCATAAGACAGGTGGCCGCTCTCAAGGATCCCGTGGGCGAGATCCTCTGGGGCACCAAAAGGCCCAACGGGCTTGAGATCATTAAGAAGCGCGTGCCGCTGGGCGTTATCGGAATTATCTATGAATCCAGACCTAACGTAACCTGCGACTGCGCGGCTCTGTCTCTTAAATCCGGCAACGCGGCTATTCTGAGGGGCGGCAGCGAGGCAGTAAACACTAACCGCGCGCTTGTAAAGGTGATCCGGAGGGGTCTTGCCGACGCAGGCATTCCTGAGGACTTCGTCATTCTTATCGAGCGGACGGACAGAAGCCTCGTAAACCTGTTTATGACAATGAACGACTACGTGGATATATTGATTCCGAGGGGCGGCAAGGGCCTCATTTCGAACGTTGTCGAAAATTCCAGAATACCAGTTATCAGAACAGGCACCGGCAACTGTCACACTTATATTGATGACGGGTTCGACCCGCAAATGGCGCTCGATATTGTCATAAATGCCAAGACTCAGCGTCCGTCAGTATGCAACGCGATGGAAACGCTCCTGGTGTCCGAAAAGGCTGCCGTGTCGTTTCTTCCCGTAATCGCAGATGCTCTTATAGAAAGGGGAGTCGAGCTTAGAGGATGCGAAAAAACTGTCGCCCTCTGCGGCAGCAAAATCGTACCCGCTTCGGAGCTTGATTACGAGACCGAATACAACGATCTGATACTTGCCGTTAAGGTCGTATCCGACGTAAACGAGGCCATTGAACACGTCAATAAATACGGTTCAGGGCACTCGGAGGCTATCATTACAAGGAGCTATGAGAACGCAAAGCTGTTTCAGGACAAGGTAGACGCCGCCTGCGTATACGCAAACTGTTCCACAAGGTTCACAGACGGATTTGAGTTTGGCTTCGGCGCCGAAATAGGCATAAGCAATCAGAAGCTTCACGCAAGAGGGCCGATGGGGCTGGAAGAGCTCACGTCCGTGAAGTATATAATCAACGGCGACGGGCAAATAAGGACCTGAGGCGGAGTTGTGAAACGCGTGTTTTTTGGCCTTTGTTAATTGAACGTGAGTTTGGAACGTGAGAACCGGGACGTGAGTTTTCGGACGTGAGTTTTGGGACGTGAGTTTTTGGATCTAAGACGCGGTTTAAGCGTTATCCTTTTGCAACGCATCTTAAAGCGTTTAGCGTTCAATTGTACGTTCTTTGGTTTTGAGATCATGGGTATTTAAATATGAAGAAAAGCGCCTTTTTGTGCGGTGTTATTCCGTCATTATTTGCTTATTATTGTTCTATTGAAGCCGCCACGCAAATTCGGTTTATTTATCAAGATATATCACGCAGATTATCTCTGCGTTGAGAAAACATATAGCTGTTTTGACAGTAGTTAGCTCACAAATAAATGCAATCCAGGAGGTGCACTATTTGAATAAAGTCACGTCGCGTTTAAAACAAAAAATGACACAGGTTATGTATATTATTCAAATTTTGAAAAAAACAAAATATGGGAATAAATACATGGCGCTGCGCATTTTTAATATGGTATGCGACAGTTTGTTTCCTTTAATATTGATGGTTATTCCGGGTCTTATAATTAATGAGCTCTCTTCGGGTAAACTAATATACAGACTTATTGTTTTTGTCCTGATTCTCTGCCTTTACCCGATCCTAAATCATATTAAAGATTTAACGATAGGATTGTATCTTGGTAAATTAGAAAAAGAAATATCCAGGGAGTTCGAAATCAGTCTCCACTCGTATATTGCCGATATGGATTACTCCTCTCTTGAAAGCCCGGAAATAGCCATACAAACAAACAGAATACTAGACAATGCACCAAATGCCCCGATTGATGTAATGAATCTCATTATCAATTTCTGTAGATCGGTAATTGGAGTGATTTCAATTATAGCAATCATTTCGTACCTTGATCCTCTTGTCATAATCTTTTTAGTGCTGTTTGTAATCGCAAACTACTTTGTGAATAAGAAAAAAGGCAAGCTTATTTATGAACACGGAGTGGAACGTAGCAAATTGAATCTCTTTTTCTGGAGTGATTCCGGGAATCTATCTGATCCAGCATACGGAAAAGAAATGAGAGCCTATGGTTTAAAGGATTTTTTTGTCGAAAGATACAAGAATATTTGTTCTCGGATGGATGATCTTCAGTATCAAAAAGACAGAAACATCTGCTTTACAAATACCTTCAACGTGATTGTTGGAGCATTACAGCAGGCGCTTTTATATTTTTTCCCCATTTACAAGGTTTTGTCTGGCAATATGGAGATTGGAACCATGACTATCTTTATATCAGCAGGCAATCAGTTTGCTTCTTGCATTAACGGAATAACAAAAGGGCTTCTGGATATTTCAAATTACTGTATGCATATTGATGAAATACAAAAGTTCATGGGAAGGCCTTCAATGCAGGATAGCGGAGGAAGGGAAACTCCATCATTTGGAAATGATTCAATTATCGAGTTTAAAAATGTTTCCTTCGTATATCCTGGTAGCGAAACCTTAGCTCTGCAGAACATTAATATACGAATTCCATGTAATCAAAAACTGTGCATTGTTGGTGAAAATGGTTCAGGGAAATCAACATTTATTAAACTGCTGCTCGGATTATATGAACCGACTAGTGGAGTGATTAGCTTAGACGGGAAGGATATAAAGTCATTTGACCGAAAGAAATATATTGGATTGTTTGCTCCTGTATTTCAGGATTATGCAAAATACAGCTTGCCTCTTTCTTTAAACATTGCGCTGGAAGAATCATACAGTAATGAACAATTAGAAGAAGCTGTTGAAAAAAGCGGATTATCGGAACTAATAATGAACTTGTCAAAAGGACTGAACACGTATGTTGGAAAACGTGTTGACGAATCAGGCTTTGAACCTTCCGGCGGAGAAGGGCAAAAAATGGCAATTGCAAGAGCCATATATCATGATAGACCAATCTATCTTTTGGATGAACCAACGGCTGCTTTAGACCCGATTGCAGAGCACGAGATTTACTCAACTTTCACCAGAGTAATGAAGGCGCGCACAACTGTTTTTACTACGCACAGGATGTCGGCAGTCAAGTTGGCCGATAAGCTGGCGGTATTCAAAAACGGACAAATAATTGAATATGGGTCGCACTCAGAGCTTCTCGCTAAAGACGGTATATATGCAGAAATGTTCAATATGCAAGCCAGGCTTTATCGAGATAGTGCTAAGCAATGAAGCTGGTATAAAACATAAATGCTATGGATATAAAAGAATTACTGTAGTTTTCAGAACGGCGCTTTTCTGATTCGAAAGCTGTAAAGCTGTAAAGCAGTACAGTCGTAATGCGTCCTGACTGATGAAGCCGCGGGAAATCATGGGAAATCATGGGAAATCATGAGAACTCAAGGGAAATCATGGCAAATCCCGGGGAAATCATGGGAAATTCCGTGGAAATCCCGGGATTTGCGGGGACTTGCGGGAGATCACTGTTCCTTCAGGATGACGTGGCCGAGGAAGGCAGTGAAGTCGTTTGCAAGAGTCTCTATGTCGGGAGCGTTGTTGACGAACACGAAATCGTAGTCGCAGGATTCGACGTCATCGTCGGAGGTGTTGCCGAGCGCCTCGTGGCTGTAACCGGAGGTTTCGCGCTTGACGAGCAGCGTAAACACTCGGCACAGGGGACTGACGCAGCTTTTGAATTTTGCGATCTCAGAGGCTTCCCGGATATGCGCAAACATGATTTCGGAGTCGTTGCCGGCGGAAAGAAATTCATCGAGACAGTTAACGAGATAGGAGTTGCAGAGATCGTTGTAGTCTGTGAAGATCTTCTTGAGATCGGCGAGCATTTTGCGGGAGGCAGGGTCCTTTTCGCCGTTCCAGCCGGCCAGCCTTGCGATGTTCTTGACGGGCGTGATGCTGGAAACGTTCATCACGCGATAGTGCTCGGCGGTGATGTCGCACAGCGTATCCTTGCCGCAGCCGCCGCGGCCGTTGATGATGATGACTGTCTTGTTCATTTGAAGAAATTGCTCCGGTAAGATGTCAAATAGGTGGTTCCTTGCTTATTTACAGTTGTTCCTGAGGTCGGTGCGCTTGATTTTGCCGCTGATCGTCTTTGGAAGCTCGGGTACGAAATCGACGATTCTTGGGTACTTGTATGGCGCGGTCTGCTTCTTGACGTAGTTCTGGATTTCCTTCTTGAGCTCGTCTGTGGGAACGGTTCCCTTGGTGAGGACGACGGTGGCTTTGACGACCTGGCCTCTTATCGGGTCGGGGGCGCCTGTAACAGCGCATTCGAGCACGTATGGGAGTTCCATGATGACGCTCTCGATTTCGAAGGGGCCGATGCGGTAGCCGGAGGACTTGATGAGGTCGTCGGTTCTTCCGACGTACCAGAAGTACCCGTCCTCGTCGCGCCAGGCGGTGTCGCCGGTGTGGTAAATGCCGTCGTGCCAGGCGAGGTTGGTGTTCTCCTCGTCATTGTAATAGCCCAGGAAGAGGCCGACCTGAGAGCCGCCTTTCTCTGCATAGACTACTATCTCGCCCACGTCGCCGGGCTTTGAGGGCTTGCCGTCGGGATCGATAAGTCCCACGTTGTACATTGGGGAGGGCTTGCCCATGGAGCCTACCTTGGGAGTCATGCCGGTAAGGTTACCGACTGTGAGCGTGGTCTCGGTCTGGCCGAAGGCCTCCATTATCTTGAGGCCGGTAAGCCGCAGGAAGCACTGGAATACCTCCGGGTTGAGCGCCTCTCCGGCGACGGTGGCATACCTTAGGCTTGAGAGGTCGTAGCTCTCGAGGTTGTCCTTGATGAAGAAGCGGTACATTGTCGGCGGCGCGCAGAAGGTCGTGATGTTGTACTTCGCGAACATGGGAAGAATCTCTTCGGATCTGAATCTGTCGAAATCGTACACGAAAACAGCGGCGCCGCAGAGCCATTGCCCGTAAAGCTTTCCCCAGAGGGCCTTGCCCCAGCCGGTGTCGGAAATGGTGAAGTGGATGCCCTGAGGGTCGACCTTATGCCAGTAGCGTGCGGTTATGAAGTGGCCAAGAGCGTATGTGTGTGCGTGGACAGCGATCTTCGGGTAGCCCGTGGTGCCTGAGGTGAAGAACATTATCGCGGGTTCGTTGCCCTGCGGTCTGTCTGCCGCAGGCGCTGTATAAACGTCGCTGAACATCTCGAGGTCGCTGTTGAAGTCCTTCCAGCCGTCTCTTTCGGCGCCCACAAGCACCTTGATCTCGAGGCTCGGACTTTTTGGCTCCGCAAGGTCGATCTCCTTCGCAACGTTTCCGTCAGCAGTTGCCAGCACGGCCTTGACGCCAGCGGCGTTGAACCTGTATGTGAAGTCGTGCTCGACCAGCTGGTTGGTGGCGGGAATTGCCACGGCGCCAAGCTTGTGAAGCGCGAGAATAGAAAACCAGAACTGATAGTGCCTCTTCAGCACCAGCATTACGCGGTCTCCTTTTTTGATGCCAAGCGATTTGAGGTAATTTGCGGTCTTGTTGGAATATCTTCTGATATCCGCGAAGGTAAACCGGTGCTCCTCGCCGGTGGTGCTGACGTGAAGCATTGCAAGCCTCCCGGGCTCTCTTTCGGCGATCCTGTCGACGACGTCGAACCCGAAATTGAAAACGTCCGTGTTCTTGAATCTTATGTCGGCAAGGTTTCCGTGGCCGTCCTCGGTGAGCTCGATGAAATCCTCGTAAATATAAGCGGGATAATTGTAAACGTCGCCCGGGGCGGATCGTTCCTCCGCCGTCGGAGCTTCCACGTCTACCGACGCCGGCTGCTCGTAGAACAGCGCGTTGCCGGTGCTGTCTGTCAGAATCGCCAGGAATTCGCAGGGGGCGCCGCCTATGGCGACCATTCCGTGAGGTGTCTCGCTGTTGTAATAGACGCTGTCGCCGGCGTTCAGTATCTCAAAATGCGTTCCGATCTGCACGCGAAGGCTGCCCTTTAACACGTAATCGAATTCGACTCCGCGATGGGATGAAAGACGAATGCCGGCTTCCTCCGCGCCTTCAACGTACGGTGCCGTCACAAGGAAGGGCTCGGTCTGCTTGTCCTTAAAATTGACGGCAAGGTGATTGTAGCTGAAGCCCTTGCGGCGGGCGAGAGGGAAGCCTTCGCCGTTCCTGACCACCTGATATGTGGACAGCTTCGGATTTTCGCCGGACAATAGATCGTACACGTCAAGGCCGAATATTTTTGCGCATTTGTACAAAAAGGTAAAGGAGAAATCGGTGGTGCCGGTTTCGTATTCCTTGTATTGACGCTCTGAAATGCCGATGATATCCGCCATCTCGGCGGTGGATTTACCTGCGAGCGCTCTCGCTTCTTTAACTCTCTCGGCAATTACTTTTAACTGGTTTTCCATTTCAACCTCCCGGTTGTGTTCAGAAGTTATGTTACTTAAAATTTACTGATTCTTAACATTTACTTGATCTTGTAATTATCGTTTCACAAGATTTCCGTTTCGTATAGTTTACGAGGCGTATTAAGGCAACAGATTCGCGCGAAGGGTTCGCGCCGGCACATTCCCGGCGGGATCCCCGGTGAACGTTCAGTGAAAATCCGTTGACATAAATTTTACCCGGGTTTACTCCGTTACCACGCTCACGTGCTCTTTGAGGTAATCGAGCACAAACTCGATAATGATGGAATTGCAGACGTTCTCGATCCCCACTTCCTCGACAAGCTGCTTCGGGCTTTCATAATTGTAATTCTCCGCGATAAGAGCCGCCTTTTCGTCAAATTCCGCCTGGGACAGCGTGAATTTTTCGTTCTGGCAGATCGCCGACATGATCCCCTTGGTGGCAACCTGATATCTCGCGAGCTCGTTGAAATCCTCCTCGGAGGAAAGCCCGCCGTAGGCGTAGTAGAGATAGACTTCAGTCGTCACGCCGTATGTTCTTGCGGCGTCCTCCACGCTCCTTTTGAAGGAATCGATCTCGATCTGCGGGAGCTCCTTGAAGGTCGACTCTGTGTAAAGCTTGTACATGATGGTGCTCTCGAGATTATCCTCAAAGGATTGCTCGCGGTCACGGGTCAGCTCCCCGGTAATATATTGCCTGTACTCGGCGGCGGTGGTGTAGGAGGGCGTGAATTCCTCGCTGTCATCGGTCTTGGTCTCGTCGAAGTTTCTCTTCTCGGCGTCCGAAAGGAGCTTCGCGGATTCGTCGCTGAGGCCCGGCAAAATATGGTGGATGAGTATCTCAAACGTCACGTCCTTATTCTCGAGGTCTCTGTTCTGGGGGTAGGAGGAGGGGAAGGTGACCGTAATGTCAAAGGGGGTGCCTGCCTTGTGCCCGACAATACTCTCCTCGAACCCTGGAATGAAATGCCCCGAGCCGAGCATCGTGTAGTTGTAATACGCAATTCCTCCCGTGAGGGGGCCTTCCTCAGTCCTGCCGCTGTAATCAAAGCAGATGATGTCGCCTTCCTTGCATTCTATCCCGGCGGGAACCAGCTTTACGAGCTCGTCGTAAATTCCGTCAATTACAGGCGGGTCGGCGGTGAAGTCGTTCCGCTGCGCAATGACCGTGATCGCATCCAGATACATTTGGGCAACGTCCTCGTCGGTCACCGTAAGATTCTTTGTGACAGTCACATTGTTGTAGTCCGCAAGCTTGTCGATGTATGATACGTCGTAGGACGCATAGGTGTTGAGGCCCTTCAGAATGTCTGAATCCGAGGAGGGCTTATTCGTCTGCTGAGGCTGCGGCTGATTCCCCTTATCGCATCCAGCAAAAGCGGTGGCGATAAGGATTATTGCGATAATTGTGCAAATGATTGAAATTGTTTTTTTCATGAGATTAATTCCCTTTGCGAAGTCAATAGGTGAGTCTGTTTGCGAATAATTGTTGTTTGTGAATAAATACTGTTTGCGAAATTTTTATTTGCGGATGTCGGTGAGCCTGAGCCCGGGATTCTTGTCGAGGGCCCTGTCGACGCTCCATTCGTTCTCGAAAATGAGAACCACGTCGCCCCGGTCGTCTTCCGCAATGATCGTCTGGCTCGGCAGCTGCAGCCTGCGGGGGTCCGCCACGGCGGACTCGATCCATCGCGCGTAATGGTGAGGCATTATGCTTATCGAGATGGGGCAGCCGTATTCCGCCTCAAGCCTGTACTGGAGCACCTCGAACTGGAGCACGCCCACGGCGCCGATTATGAGAGTCTCGACTCCGATATCGAGCTGCTTGAAGGCCTGCACGGCGCCTTCCTGGGTAAGCTGCTGTATGCCCTTCTGGAACTGCTTGCGCTTCATGGAATCCTTGAAGGTCACTCTTGCAAAATGCTCGGACGGGAACGTGGGAATGTCGTCGTATTTAAGCTTTGAATCCGTGGAGGACAGCGTGTCGCCTATGTGGAAAATGCCCTGGTCGAAGAGCCCGATAATATCACCCGCGTAAGCCTCCTCGACAATGCTGCGTTCCTGGGCCATAAACTGCGTGGGCTGCGACAGCTTGACCTTGTGCTCGCCCTGACCGTGGAAGGCCTCGCAGCCTTTTTCGAACTTGCCGGAGCATATGCGCATAAACGCAAGCCTGTCCCTGTGGGCGGGATTCATGTTTGCCTGGATTTTGAATATAAAGCCGGAGAAGGGCGTCTCCACGGGGTCGACGATGGTCTCGCCGGCAAGCCTGGCCTGAGGGCAGGGAGCCATCTTGATGAATTCAAGCAGGAAGGGGAGCACGCCGAAATTTGTCATCGCCGAACCGAAGAATACGGGAGTCAGCTGACCCGAAAGAACGCGGCCGGGATCAAATTCTTCGCCCGCCATATCGAGAAGCTCTATCTCCTCCATAAGCCTTCCGTGGTAATAGTCCCCAAGCGTTTTGGCGAATGCCTCGTCGTCGCAGCTTCCGGTGGTCGAATTGACAAAGGAGGTGCCGTGGTTGCCGCCGTCAAAAAGCTCAATAAGCTTTTTCTGCCTGTCGTAAATGCCTTTAAAGTCGCCGTCCGTGCCGATGGGCCAGTTCATCGGATAGGAGGAAATGCCCAGCACGTCCTCGATCTCCTTCATGAGGTCGAAGGGGTTTTTGGCGGCCCGGTCCATCTTGTTGATGAACGTAAAGATCGGGATGCCGCGCATTTTGCAGACGTGGAAAAGCTTGATGGTCTGGGCTTCGACGCCCTTGGCGCCGTCAATGAGCATTACCGCCGAATCGGCGGCCATGAGCGTTCTGTAGGTGTCCTCGGAAAAATCCTGGTGTCCCGGCGTATCAAGAATATTGATGCAGTAGTTGTCATATTCAAACTGAAGCACGGAGGAGGTGACAGAGATGCCTCTTTGCTTCTCGATTTCCATCCAGTCGGAGACGGCGTGCTTGCCTGCCTTCCGCGCCTTCACGGAGCCTGCAAGTCTGATGGCCCCGCCGTAAAGCAAAAGCTTCTCGGTCATGGTTGTTTTTCCGGCGTCAGGGTGGGAAATTATGGCGAAGGTCCTTCTCCGTGATACCTCTTTTGAGATTGCGTTTGTGTCCATGTAATTATATGCTCCGAAAATAATAATTCTGAAACCGTATCTTTGTCTGATGCCCGCCTTTCCCGACAATGCGATCGATTCGCCGCCGCGGATTGTGCAGGCAGTATGATATGTGGTATAATCATTTTGAGAGTTTTTGACCGTAACGGCGGCGCGAAACTCTAACTTTATATTATATTAAATACACGATGAATAATCAATTTATTTCGTGTGCGTGAGGCTGCAGAAGCTTGCAGAGCTTCTGCAGGGATATGCCGGAACCGGGCCCGGTGATAAAGCGGTAATTCAGCCGGAATATCGCCGGCTCAAAGCCCGATCGTGAGTCCGGGAATCGTATTATCGCGGAAATAACTTGCGGATCGTTGCGGCAGGTGTTTAAAAGCAATGGAACAGTCAGCAATGGAACATTCAAAAGAATTATCATACAAAATGCCTCTCGTAAGCGCCGCATTCAGCTTCACAGAAAAAAAGTCTGAATTCATAGGCCGCATATATCCTGTTCTAAGTGACTCTGAGGCTGAATCAATAATCGAATCCGTCCGGAAATCAAATCCGGATGCGCGGCACAACGTATTTGCATACAGGCTGTACGGAAGCGTTCTGAGGGAAAAATTCTCGGACGACGGAGAGCCCAAAGGCACCGGCGGCAAGCCCTGCCTGGACGTGATTCAAAAGAATGACGTCCATAACGCTCTTATCGTGGTGACAAGGTATTTCGGCGGAATACTTCTCGGTGCGCCGGGCCTCACAAGAGCTTATTCCAAAGCCGCAGCAGGAGCGTTCGCGGAGGCTGAAATTATCGAGATGAGGCTTTGCAGGGGAATGGAACTGACGTTCGGTTACGACCTGTACGGTAAGATCAGCCGGTTCCTGGAGGGGAAGCCTCTGAAAACAGAGCCTCCCGTTTTCGCCGGGAACGTCAGGCTGAAGCTCAAGGTACCCGTCAGCGAATGCGAGAGGCTCACAAAGGATATTATCGACCTGACGTCAGCGGCCTGCGAGCTCCTGCTTCTTGAAGACAGCTTTTGCCATATAGAAGGCTGAGACAGAGCAAAGAACCGCCAGAATGAAACCGCCGATTATGTCGGTGGGGTAGTGAACGTAGAGGTACATTCGCGAAAATGCCAGGAGCGCCGCCGCGAGAAGGGCGAATGCTCCCGGTATTTTTTTGTAATAAAACACAACGAGCGCCGTGTTGAAGCCTGCCAGCGTGTGGCCCGACGGGAATGAGTAGTCGCTCGGCTTTTTGATAAGCAGATCCGCGACGCCGATCAGCGCGTTGGCGTCGTTGTAGGGCCTGGGCCTTGCGAAAACGTTCTTCAGTATGAGATTCCCGATAAGAGTCCCCAGCGTCAGCGCCAAAAGCACCGTTACGCCGATTTTGCGTGTTTTTTTAAATATTATCAGCAGGACCGCGAGCGCGATGAAAACGACCGCTTCTCCGAGGTGCGTATAATACTTGAAAAATATATCCATACCGGGCGACTGAAGGTGCTCCTGTATTCCGTTCAGAAAAGATATTTCGGGGTTCATTAATTTATTTCAGCTGCTATGCAGATCTAATACTATTACGTCGGAAAACGCCGGGATTGCCCGCGGTTACGCATGATCAAAGCAATTACAAGCGATTGCACGCGATTCCGCGAAATTACACGCGATTACGCGTGATCGTACACGATCTTACATTGTCTTCCGAACGTAATGCGATTCAGTGTTCCTTCCTTCGAATAAGCGAGACCGCCGCGAGTGCAATTACAGCAGCAGGGACAGCGGTGAAGCCGGTCATACCGCCGCAGCCTTTGTTATTGGCGGTGTCTGAGTGCTTGGCAGTGGATGCTTCGTTCGACTGCGGTGAGGGTGTCTCTTCGGGGGTGGGCTCCTCGGTGGGCTCGGCCTCATTGATCACCGAAAGAATTATCGAATTTACAACGGTTCTGGGGGCGCCGTAGGTGCCGTCCTCAAACTTGTCGCAGGGATGGTTGATGAGGTCATATCCGCCTTCTTCATTGATATTTACCATCGTGGCGCTGCCGCCGCCGTCGAGAAGGAAGCAGTTCTCATATCCGAGCTCCACCAGGAATTTGGGCATATCGGAAATCTTCATGCCTGTGGCGTAGCCGGGCTGGCGTCCGTCCATTGTTGTGAAGAGGATCTTGCCGTCCTTAGTATTGCCGATAATCGACGTGGGATATCTGGTGCCGTCGCCTACTGACTGGGCTTTTCCGTTCTTCACGAGGATCATATGGCCGCCCACCGCGTTAACGACCTCCTGCCAAATATCGTTGTCCTTTTTGCCGCCGCTTAATTCAAAAGAGAATTCAAGTTCGTCGCCAATCTTGATGTCCGAGACTGTTGAAATATATTTCGCGCCACGGGCCGTCATAATGAATCTGTTGGGCTTCATTTTCGGATTCTCGTCGCCGGGTTTGCAGATGGCGGTAACCGTGCCCTTAATGGAAGAATTCTGGGTGATTTTGTAATCGTGATCGCAGTCAATGACAAGCTCGTAAGCGTCGTCGAGTGAAGCCGTATCCGGAGCGCCTCTGTCTGAATAGAGCATAATCGCTTTATTCGCGGGAAGGCGGTTTAATCCGGTAATCTTGAAGGCGTCAGTTCCCTGAGTGAGATTTTTGCAGTTGATCTTCATGGTGGGAGTACCGAGAATGGTTCTGCCGTCCGCTGTGATTCCGAAGCAGTCAAAAGCACCCTCGAGCGGAGTCTCCGCGGAGGAGTGAGGGCTGCAGATGATCTCGCCGTTGTAAATGTTCAGTCCGCGCGGAAGTGTCATGGAGTGGGTTACCACAGGGTCGCTGTAGCCGCCGTAAGACGTGCCGCTGCCCTCGATACGGGCGTGGGCATATGAAACCATCCAGAGGTCGCCGTTAATGGCTGCAATCGGTACCTTTCCTTCGCCGTTTTCTTCCTTGAATTTTTCGACCGTCGACTTGACTGTCTTCAGGTTCACTGCGTATTCACCGCCGCAGGTGACGTCAACTGCCAGATCTTCTCTGGTGGGGTCAAATTCGACCACCCAGATTTCCTGCTCGCCGTATTTAGAATCGGCGCCGAAGGAAATGTGGGTTTCGGTGATGCCCTCGTAAAGCGTACGGCTGGATATCCTGGCTTCGCCCTTGAATGAATTTTCGTCTATATCAAGGGCAAATACACCGATGCTTGTCATGGAGGCAAATATTACCGCGCATAATAAAACAGTCAGTATTTTCTTAATATTCATGTCTTGTCTCCTTACGATTTCATGATATTTGGCTTTGTGATCTGAATTTGCTTTGGGTGCGGCGAACGCATTTTAAAAGCGTCGCCTTGTGTTGTGTAATTTTATCAAATTGGGCGGGGGATGTAAACAGAAATTGAGAACTGATGATTGGGACTCGAGCTATGGGACTGGAGTTATGGGACTGGAGTTATGGACTGTGCGCTATGGGATGTGAGTTATGGGATTCGGGTTGTGAGTTGACACTACTGATGCGCAGCGCGCCGGCCACCTGCAGCCGCGTTTTGCGCGTGTAAATATAAGTTTAAGCTACGTGCTGCGAGTTGCGTGCCGGCGCACGCCGGCATCCGGGCGTCCGTATGCCTGCTTAAATTCTCCTTAAAGGCTGACGTTGGAAAATATTATTCAAATTGAATAATTGACGGATAGGTGGTATAATCCCCTCTGTCGAAATTTTAGATTTTTGACGCCCGGATTTTTAGCTTGGAGGTTTTACCAATGATAATAAGCCCTAATTTTTACGAAATGGACGGAGACAAGGAGAGGGGATACGATCTATTCTCGCGCCTCTTGAGAGACAGAGTCGTGCTGCTTTTTAATGACGTGAACGACGACCTTGCCTGCACCGTTATGGCGCAGCTTCTCTACCTGCAGGCTCTTGACGAGAATAAGGAAATCACCCTTTACATAAACAGCTACGGCGGTTCGGTTTCGGCCGGCCTCGGCATATATGATACGATCAAATCCCTTAAATGTGACGTCAAGACGGTTTGCGTCGGTATGGCTGCCAGCATGGGCGCTTTTATTCTCGCGGCGGGGACTCCCGGCAAGCGCTTTGCGCTCGAAAACAGCCAGATCATGATCCACCAGGTGCTGGGCGGCGTCGAGGGGCAGGCCACAGATATGGTGATCGAGGCAGAGCAGATCCTCCGCATTAAGGAGCGCATCAACAGACTTCTCGCCGAAAATACCGGCAAGGACATTGAGACCGTTACAATGGACACCGAGCGGAATAACTGGATGTTCGCCGAGGACGCCAAGGATTACGGAATCATAGATTACGTAATTTATAACGAGAGACCCTCAAAGTGAGTAAAATTGGTGCCGGTCTTAGGAAAGGTTAAGACCGTGCAATGATTTTAGCGGTACCAAAGTCAAACGGCTCGATTCACGGCATTTACGAAACAGCGGCAGCCGTTGTTATAAAAGCTGCCGCTGTTTGGTATCTTTAGGGAAGCAATAAACGCTGACACCATATGTCGCAATGCTTCCGGTTTGGGTGAATGCCCGAATAAGGCTTAAATTATCGTGCAATACTGCTTGTACATTATTTCTTCGCACGGCATTGTTCTTCTTCGCACGGTATTGTTCGCCCGTACAGACCGTGTCTTATTCGTTCTCTCCGTGTTATTTCGTGAATATTTCGTGAATATTTCGTGATTATTTCGTGCCGAAGAGTCTGTCGCCGGCGTCGCCGAGACCGGGTACGATGTAGGCGTTTTCGTTGAGCTTCTCGTCAAGCGCAGCGCAATAGATGGGGATGTCGGGATGGGCACTCATGACCTTCTCGACGCCCTCGGGAGCCGCGACAAGGCACATAAGCTTGATGTTGGTGGCGCCGCGTCTCTTGAGCAGATCAATGGCGTCGCAGGAGCTTCCGCCGGTGGCGAGCATGGGGTCGCAGAGGATTACGAGTCTTTCGCCGATGTCCTCAGGCAGCTTGCAGTAGTAAGGAACGGGCTTGTGGGTCTTGGGGTCCCTGTAGAGACCTATGTGACCGACCTTGGCCACGGGAAGGAGATTGAGAAGTCCTTCGACCATTCCGAGGCCTGCCCTCAGAATCGGAACAATGGCGAGCTTCTTGCCTTCGACCTCTTTGGCCGTCATCTCGCAGATAGGCGTTTTTATCTTGATATCGTGAAGCGGAATATCCCTTGTGATTTCGTAGCCCATGAGAAGAGCGATTTCGCTCAGCAGCTGTCTGAAATCCTTGGAACCGGTTTCGATCTTCCTCATGATGGTAAGCTTATGCTGGATCAGCGGATGGTCAATAATGTGTAAATTGTTTGACATAATACAAAGCTCCTTTCGCCTGTTTGCTTTGTGCAGGCTTTCTCGTAAGATGATATCAAATCGCTCGCGGATTTTCAATATCAACTTTGAAAAAATGAGCTAAAAACAAGGGGTATAATGAAGAAGGAATGAATGAAAAATGACGGTGAAAAGGATGGAAATTCCATGCCCCGGAATGCCGGCAAAAGTGATTCAAGGCGTTATATCAGCAGGAGATCCTGTGCCGTAAAGGGCAAATTTTATGAATAAATTTAATTACTTATAAAAAGCAACCGATCCTATAGAAAGACAACGACAGGCTTGAATTCGGAAAGACAGTCTCAGCATCCGAAAAACGCGATAAAGAGCTGATAACGGTGATTGGCTGTGAATCAAGTGTAAGAAGACGCGGGAGACCGCACTGAAGGTGTAATAAAGCGCGTAATAAAGCGCAAAAGAGCGGTTCGCTTTTTTTGACAAAAACGGTTGAAATTTGTTAAAATATAAGAGAATAAACGACGGAGAAAATGCCATGGACGAATTTCTCGAAAAACCTGTCAAAGCTATACTGATTGCAAATATTGTACTGTCTTTTATTGCTGCGTTCAGCTGCTTTTACGTTTACAATTGCAAATTCATTGAAATGTTTTTTGAAAACGTTCTGCCGTTTTATATATACCTTGCGGCGGCTTTCGTCGGCTTTGTGCTTTTGGCGGTTTTCAGCATTCTCCAGCTTGTATTGATTTCAGAAAGGAAAAAGGTATCCGACGACAGCAAAACCAGGGACGATATTGTCAGCACAAGCACGGGCTGGATCGACGTCAATGCCACGTCCAAAAAGTTCCGCAGAAGCAGAGAATATCAGTCAAAGGCAAGGAACACGGAGCGCTTCGCGGGGTTTGTTGGGGTATTGATCATCATACTGTTTCTGGCGGTATTTGCGGCATCGGCGCCGCCTAAAACGGTTATAGAGTTTACCAAAAAGCCCGTTGACAGGCTCATCAGTGATTTCAGAGTGATTTCGGATCTTGTTTTCCAGGCTTTCTTTGCGGTTACCGTAATTCTCTATATAACCGTTGCGCCGAAGATAGTTTCCGGTGAGAGATCTCTCGGCAAGGTCTCGTCAATCGTTCTCTCTGTGATCCCGATCGCAGCCTGCGTAAGATTCGGATATTTCTATTTCGGAAACATTCTGGCGTTTCCGTCGCCGGTTGATTTCGCGATATTCGGGCTGTCCGCGCTTACCGCGGGACTGTTTATATTCTCGGGCTACGCGGCCGGGCGGCAAAAGATGATCAGAGATCTGACGGCGAGATAGGCCTGCGATAACCTGGCGGCGGGACAGGCCTGCGATAACCTGACGGCATCCGCCTGAAAATTGCTTCGCATCTCTTCGTTCTCAATCGCCAGGCGAGCTGCCAATCGATCGCAAAACGCGGTCGCCGGGCGGTCGCCGATGGTTCCTGGATCAGGCCGCCAAACGGTTTTCCGGTCGGTCGTCAAACGGTAGTCAAACGGGTCACCAATCCGATTGAATTTACCCCGGTAAAGTGTTATAATATGCATTTAATCCTTTTGAAAGGGGATTCAGTGATATGGAGATTAAGAAGAAAACTATTTTCAGCGGAATACAGCCCTCGGGCACGCTCACACTCGGCAATTATCTTGGCGCGCTCAAGAATTTCACGGAGCTTCAGGATGAGTACAACTGCTATTATTGCATCGTCGACATGCATACGCTGACTGTGCGGCAGGACCCCGAGAAGCTTCGCGAGCGGTCGTATTCGCTGCTTGCGCTTTATCTTGCCTGCGGTCTCGATCCCGACAAGAACGTTCTTTTCGTGCAGTCGCACGTGCCCTGCCATGCGGAGCTTTCGTGGATTCTCGGGTGCTACACCTATATGGGCGAGCTTCAGCGCATGACGCAGTTTAAGGACAAGAGCGCGAGACATCAGGACAATATCAACGGCGGTCTTTTTACGTACCCCGTGCTTATGGCGGCTGATATTCTTCTTTATCAGGCAGATATGGTGCCCATCGGGGCGGACCAGAAGCAGCATCTTGAGCTTGCGAGAAATCTTGCGGAGCGGTTCAACAACATTTACGGCGAGACATTCATTGTACCTGAGCCTTTCATAAGAGGCGGCAGCGCCAGGATCATGAGTCTGCAGGAGCCGTCCAAAAAGATGTCCAAATCAGACGCCAACGTCAATAATTTCATTCTCCTGACCGATACGCGCGACGATATCGTCAAAAAGTTCAAAAAGGCGGTTACAGATTCGGGCAGCGAGGTTCGGTATGACGAGAATGAGAAACCAGGTATTTCCAACCTTATGAACATCTACGGCGCGGTCAAAAACCTGACGGCTGCCGGGGTGGAAAAAGAATTCGAGGGTCTGCGCTACGGTGACTTTAAGAAGGCCGTGGGCGAGGCGGTGGCTGACGTTCTCGCGCCCGTTCAGGACAGGTACAGGGAATTCAGCGAAGACAGAGCTTTCCTGGACAAGGTTCTCAAGCGAAACAGCGAGATCGCTTTTGAAGCTGCTTCCAAAACTCTCAAGGACGTCTATGAGAAGGTGGGATTTATAGTATACTGAAGAAGGAGATCTGATATGCCTTTTGACATACGAAACAAAAATTACAATACAGAAGAGGAGAATCTGTTTCTCGACACGATATGCGGGGAGGCTGTGCTTCTTGACTCATATCCGCCTGAATCCTATTCCAAATTTAACGTGAAGCGCGGGCTCAGGAATGCTGACGGCACGGGCGTTGTGGTCGGCATGACAAGGGTCGGCGACGTACGCGGCTACCATACTGAGGACGGCGAGAAGATACCGGACGAGGGCCGGCTCTATTATCGCGGATATGACGTTTACGATATCGTAAACAACGCCGCCGCTGAGGGCAGGTTCGGCTATGAGGAGTGCTGCTATCTGCTCCTTACCGGCAAGCTTCCGACGGCTGACGAGCTCAGCGAGTTCAACAGCTACATCGGCGCCCACAGGCAGCTGCCTTACGGCTTTACCGAGGATATGATAATGAAGGCCCCCAGCCGCAACCTTATGAACAAGCTCGCCAGAAGCGTTATGGCGTCTTATTCCTATGACGAGAATCCCGACGACACGTCCATCAGGAACGTTTTCAGGCAGAGCCTCAACCTGATCGCACAGGCACCGACAATGGCTGCTTACGCGTACCAGGCGAAGTCGCACTATTATGACGGCAACAGCCTTGTTATCCACAGCCCCAGGAACGATCTTTCCACCGCCGAGAACATCCTTTACATGCTGCGGCCGGACTGCAACTACACCAGGCAGGAGGCTGAAACGCTGGATCTTTGCCTGATGCTTCACGCGGAGCACGGCGGCGGTAACAACTCTACGTTTACCATAAGGGTCGTGTCCTCCACAGGTACGGATACATATGCGGCGGTGACCTCCGCCATCAATTCCCTCAAGGGACCGAAGCACGGCGGCGCGAATTTCCAGTGCATGGCCATGCTTGACGACATCAAGGAGCACGTTTCCGATATCACGGACGAGGATCAGATATTCGACTATCTCGTTAAGATCCTCAACCGTGAAGCCTTTGACCGTACCGGCCTCATTTACGGTATGGGGCACGCGGTATACACCCTTTCGGATCCCCGTGCGGTTATGATCAAGGACAAAGCGGAGGAGCTTGCCCAGGCTACCGGCAGGATGAAGGAGTGGAAGTTCATCAGCTCCGTCGAGAAGCTGGCGCCGTTTGCCTATAAAGAGGCCAAAGGCGTAGACAGGATAATGTGCGCTAACGTGGACATGTATTCGGGCTTCGTCTATACGATGCTGGGCATTCCGCCCGAGCTGTTTACGCCGATCTTCGCCGTATCAAGGCTTCCGGGCTGGTGCGCGCACAGGATCGAGGAGATCAACGTAGATCCGCGCATAATCCGTCCTGCCTATAAGAACGTCGGCGGCATCAGAAGGTACGTCAACATAGACGCCAGGTAAGCAGCGCGGCAAGCGTTCTCTCCGCCGTACGGGACGTGCTTTAGAGGGCCGGGATTGCGTTGCCGCCGATGCCCGGGGCGTGCTTTTATGACTGCCCGACGGTTTGACCTTTTGACCGTTTGGAAGCATGACCGTTTGGAAGCGTGACTGTTTGACTGTTTGACTGTTTGACTGCTTGACTGCCTGACTTTTTTGCGGAAGCTGATTAAAGGA
>JAGDAX010000021.1 GCA_017848335.1 Clostridia bacterium
CGGTATTCCGACGCCGAGCGCATGCCGGTCGTGCGCAGCGAAAGCTTGTCAACGGAGTAAACCGTTCCGCCCTTCCCTGTGCCCGTAAATATCCGCCTGATCCAACTCATACCGTTTCCTCCCGATATTGCTTTTTCGCTTTTGTACGATCTGCTTTGCGCGCCGCTTTGAGTTTTAGCTTCGGGCGCGCCGCTTTTAGTTTTAGCTTCGGGCGCACCGCTTTGAGTTTTAGCCTCGGGCGCACCGCGTTGAGGTTTAGCTTCGGGCGCACCGCTTTGAGCTTCGAGCGCACCGCTTTGCAGAAGTTGAGCACCTTTACGCGCATTGCTGCGTGCGCACCGCTTTGCAGAAGCTAAGCTCCTTTACGCGCATTGCTGCGTGCGCACCGCTTTGCAGAAGTTCCCTTACGCCCGCAGCTTCGTGCGCATTGCTTCCCGGCTCACCGTGATAAAGCAAAAGGCGCAGTAATTACAGCCACGCCTCTTGCTTTTCGCGCAAACGCCAACCGTTCCGGTTCTGCCCCGGACTGACCGGCGTTCGCGCTTAAAAACCCCATCCCTTTTTATTATCAGTTGTTTTTCTTTTTCAGAACGACCGCCGAAGCCAGCAGAACGAAGCACACAGGCATCGCGGCAATGAAACCGCCGCAGCCCTTCTTTGCGGTGTCGGCAGGCTTGTCGGTCGGAGCAGCGGGAGCCTCGGAAGGCGCTTCTGTCGGAGCGTCGGTGGCCTCCGGAGCTTCAGTCACCTCGGGAGTCGGAGTTTCCTCGGGCGTAGCCGTAGGTGTGGGCGTCGGCTCGGGCGTCGGAAGCACCGCGTCACCGTTCTCCTTGTAGGAGTCCACAAAGGCCTGAGCCTCGGCAGTGCCGGCAAAGAACCCCAGCAGATAAAACTCGTACTCGCAGTCATTGTCGGTGGTCATGAAGAAATCGAAGCGGCAGTCGCCGACGGTTCCGTTCCAGGCCTTGCTCTTTGAGAAGTCGAGAATCACGTACTGAAGACCGTCGCCTCTCTCGTAATAGTATTCCAGATTTCTGCTCTCGCTGAGCGAAGGGCTTTCACTTGTGGTAAAATAGAACGTGCCGCCCACGTCCTTCTCGGCGTCCTCGAACACCGTGTCGTAGTCGAATCTGCCGACCAGAACCAGACTCTTGTATTTGGACGTGCTGATCTCCTCGTCAAAGAACTCAAGAGTGTTGTCGCCTGAAATCTGTGCAAATGGCAGGATCACGTTGGGATCCGGCCCGCCAAGGCAATATATTACCGCGCACTCCTTGTCCTCGTCGAAGCCGATATCCGTAACGTGGTTGTTGCCGACGGCGTACATAAAGAACTCGTCCACCACGTCAGCGTCGTTAAAGCGCACGAATATGGGCTCGGGAATCACCACAGGCTCGTCGGGATCCGGTGTGATCTCGGGCTCCGGTGTGTATGTGCCTTCCTGGATAAAATCAAACGCGATCTCCATATCGACAACGGAGTTGATCCTGTAAACGCCCTCTGAATTCTTCATGACAAGCGCGATATTTTTCTTGCCGGTCATAGCGGAAACGTCTATCGGTATAATGAATCTGGTGGCGTATTCCGCGCCGTTCGCGGCGCCCACGTCGTAAATCGCCTGCTCGGCCTCGACCTCGTATTCCTCCTTGAATACCGGAGCGCCGTTGTCGACCGAATAGCCGACCTGATCGATTTCACGGTCGCACACGATCCAGCCCTTGATGGTGATGACGTTTGCCTTGACCTCCACTGTCCAGTCAACGGATCTCATGTAATCAAAAGCATGGGCAGCCTCACCCAGCGCAACATCGTCAGCCAGAATCGAGTCGAAATGGCTGCTCATATATCCGTCATATTCCGAGCTGCTATGGACAACCTCCTCGGCGCCCGAGAATACAGCGGCGAAGGAAAACGCCATCATAAGCGTCAAAATAAGCGCAATTATTTTTTTCATAGAAAAGCTCCCAAATAGAATGCTGTCAAAAAAACTTTCAACCGTTATCGTCTGATGGTGCAGAAAAATGCAAAACGGAGAGACAGTTTTGATGGTGATATTGTAATATCAAATCGGGAAGTTGTCAAGAGAAAGCTTAGTGAACGGCCGGAGGCCGGAGGCTGGAGACAAGAGACCGGAGGTCGGAGAAAGTGCCAAGTGCCGCATCGCGACGAATCGGATCCCGCGTCTGCATCTTGAGGCGTGAACGGTTCACGGACACCGGGTGCCGGGTGCCCGGGGCGGCACATTGACTCGCGGCCCCTGCGGTAGTATACTGTGCGTGAGGTTTTCGCGTCGGTGAAGCACTTCACGGGAGTGGGTCTTATTCCCGCGCAATCAAACAGAAATCTTTGAGATCAGAGGTATGGAAATGTACGAATTGAACGGCAATTTATTGGAAAAGCGACTGAACGGACTGGCGGAGGATGGCCTTGCCGAGGGGATGTACAGCGGGATCGCGCTGCGCGTGCTTCAGAACGGCAGCGTTGTGTCCGAGGTTTGCAAGGGAGTCGCGGATCTTGACACCGGCAGGCAGGTCAACGGCGATACCTTTTTCAGGCTCGCGTCAATGACGAAGCCCGTGACGGCGGCGGCGGTGCTTGCAGCGCAGGACCGGGGGCTCTTGACGGTATTTGACGAGGTCAGGAAGTACCTTCCCGAGTACGGGGAAATGTGGGTCGGCCGCATCGACAAGCGCGAAGACGGCACGGTTGCCTGCGTACCGGCGGAGAGGGCCCGCAAGCAGCTGCGCATTCATCACCTTTTGAGCCACGTTAACGGGATCGCATCCGGTGAGGCGGGAAATCTGATGATGGAAACGGTTCCGCCCGGGAATATGCTCTCGCTGAAGGGCATTACCGAGTGGATGGGGAAGCATCTCCTTCTTGATTTTCAGCCGGACGAGGTCACAGGCTACAGCGGAACCGCCGCTCAGGACGTTGCTGCGCGCATTGTCGAGATCGTGTCAGGCATGCCCTTCGACGAGTTTGTGCAAAAAACGGTTCTTGACCCTCTGGGCATTACCGAGATCACCTTCACGCCCACGGATGAGCAGTGGAGCCGCATGATGTGCATGTTCAACAAGAACGAGCGCGGCGGGTATATGGACATGAGCCTCGGAAGAACCACCTTCGAGAATTTCCCGATAACGTATTTCAGCGGCGGCGCGTCACTTGCGGGCACCATGAACGCCTACACGGTATTTATGGAAATGCTCAGGCAGGAAGGCACCTACAACAACGTCAGGGTCCTCTCCCCGGCTGCAGTGAATCTTATGAGGTCGCCCTGGCCGCTGCCCAGTACGGTGGGGATAGGGCCTGTTGAAACCTGGGGGCTCGGCGTGAGAGTGGTGCGCGACGGTCATCCGTTCCTGCCTTCGGGACTTTTCGGGTGGAGCGGCGCCTACGGCACACATTTTTGGATCGATCCCGCCAACAGGATCTCCGCGATAATGATGCGCAACTCGAGAATCGACGGCGGCGCGGGGGCGCCGACCACGATAAAGTTCGAGAAGGCGGTGTATGAGGTCTGAGAACGTAAAACCGGAGGCCGGAGAAAAATGAGTGCCGGGTGCCGTCCGCGCTTCCGTGCGGGCTATGGGACGTGAGTTGATAGCTATGGGACGTGAGTTAATAGCTATGGGGCGTGAGTTGCGAGTCCGATGCACAGGCGCCGGACGCCGCTTCGCGGCGGCTGTAAGAAGCAAGCTTGCGTATCCCCCCGCCTCACCGTCATCCGCAGCACCCTCTCTGTCATCCGCAACACCCTCTCTGTCATCCGCAGCACCCTCTCTGACGCACGGAAATGCCGTTTCCGGGCATTTTCCGGAAAACCCGGGGTAAACTGACGTTTAAAAAGAGAGCGCCCTTAAAACCGTTCTGGCGGCGCTCTCTTTTGTTTCATTTTTCAAACGTCAGAAATCGGATTCCCGAGAAGGCATTCCCGGGACGGTGTTTTCGGGCACGCATTCCGGGGCATGCATCATCGGGCAGCAGTCTTATTCCTCAGCTTTAAAAAAGACCGTCTTGAAGAAGCCCTCCTCCAGAGAATTCATGTCGTACTCAGAAACGAAATTGATCATGTACGTGGTGCCCTCAAAAAAGTAGAGGTACGAGTGCGCCTCTCCGTCGGGCATCTGCGGGTCCTCATATTCAAAATACGAATATCCGAGGCCGTTCATCGTCTTTTGGGACAGCTCGTTGTCCGACCCCTCCATGACCTCACCGATGCCTTTGTTCCTGAAGTAAACCAATCTGATGACAAAGCACACGTTGCCTTCGTCGTCCGTGCAGACTATTTCCCTGACTGAGCCCAACGTATTTCGCGTCATATCCGGGATGTCCTCGCAGTAATGAAGCGCCCCATGATTCGTCTCATAGTCGAGCGTCAGCTTTTTCCCGTTTATGACCACCTCAGTGCCCTTGCTCTCCTGTGAGTTTTTGCCTTTATCCTTGTCGCTCTTGCTGCCGTTCCCGCCGCCGATACCGGCATTGACACAGGCGCACAAAGAAGCAGCCATAGCCGCAGCCATAATTGACGCGATAATAACGAACAATATCCTTTTGATTTTCATTTTCCATCCTCCATTCTTTCATTCCCTCGTTTCCCTAAGATTTCCCTAAGATTTCCCAAACAGCCGGAAATATCAGCTCAGCTCCCGGCTCTGCCCTTCTTCGCATTACTGCAGCGCGATGCGATATATTCCTTCACGAAGGCGAAGTCCTCCTTGTACGCGTACACCTGGTTGTGATTGAGCAGCGAGTTGACCTTGATGAGGCTGCGGAGCGGGTAGGCCTTGACCTTGCGGACGGTGGCAAAATCCGAATACATTTCCGTCCTGGCGGCTCCGATCCCCGCGCCCGCGGCGGTGGGACTGCCGGTCAGAATACCGGCTATTATCGCGGCGGCGCCTATCGCTTTTGCCTTTTTGGCCTGTATCCGGATCTGCCTGTGTGTGATGCCCCTTTCGTCCATTTCAAACTCGACAACGTACTTGCCGCGCATGATCAGCGCGTATATGAGATAGCTTATCGCGACAAGGGCGGTGATCACCAGCCAGATGATTCCGAACACCTTGAGCTCGCCGAGAAACCGCTCAAGACTCACGTTGCCCTCGAACAGATCGAGAATGAACATAAACGCGAACAGGCCCAGCATGATGAAGAAGAAAATCTTGTATATCAGCAGGAAAACCGTCGGGTTCTTAAAGAGGTTCAGCGGATAGACCCACCTGTATTTTCCGTCCTCGCCGAGAATTATATTCTCGCTGACCTTAGAGCCGCTCACGGCCGTTCCGCTTGGGATATCCGCACTGACGCCGGCAGAAGCCGCCCTTGCGCCGCAATACGCGCAGAACAAGGAGTCTTCTGATATTTCCCTTTTGCAATTTTTACAATACATTTCGCTTTCAGGTATTCCGGTCGCTTAGGTACGGCCCGTTCAGGGTCGCCGCACAATTCCTGCGGCCGCCTTGCTCTTTATGCGTTCGCCGTTCGCAGCCGGAGCAACCTTTCCTTTCGCCTTGTTTCAGTCAAAATCATTCACGCGCAGACGCGTTGGCCGCCAGAGCCACAGCCCTTCCCGCCGCTCACTCCTGCCGCTCACTGCCGCCCTTGTAGTACTCGTTCACGAGGCTCCTGAAGCCCAGCGCCTTGATGTCCCCGTACCTCACGTTGAACCGCGCCTTGGTGTGCCTGCCGCTCACCAGATATCGGATGCAGTCCTCGGCGTACCGGTCGATCACCGCCAGGCTCTCCGTGGTATTTATGATCGGGAAGAACCATCGGCTCCAGGACAGCTCGTTGTCGTCGTCCGGGCAGTCAAAAAGCTTCCGGTTGAACACTTTAACGAACGCCTTGGCGGCCTTCGTCCCGTCAAGGTGCCTGCGCTTCGCCCACCGCGCCAGCGCGTCTCTTTTACGGCGCATCTTCGCCTTGAGCTTCCTGATCGTCACAGGCGCGACGTCTGTCCTGTCACCGTCCATCAGAAAGCCCAGGAATACGATTCCTTCGCCGGGAGCGTAAAAATATTCCTTCGAGGAGTTGACGGACAGCCCCGCCTTCCCGATGTAATCCCTGATAAAGTCTGCATGTGCGCGGATTTCATTCCCGGTCTCAGCGAACACGATAATGTCGTCCGAGTAGCGCGCGTAAAGCACTCCCGCCTCCTCAAAATGCCTGTCAAGAGGCGACAGGTAGAGGTTCGCGTAGAAGGCGGAAAGCGGCGTCCCGGCCATGATGCCCTTCTTCTCGACGACGGTCTCCCCGTGGTACAGGACTCTGTCCTCGGACAGAAGCCCGGCAAGGAATCCGTAAAGCTCCGGGTCGTCCGCAAGGCAGCTCTCCAGCATAGGCAAAAACTGCTCCGCCGGGATGGAGTTGAAGTAATCCTGAATATCCACCTTGTAACAGTGCATCGCGTGAATACCGCCCTGCCCGTGAATATCGCCCTGCCCGTGAATACCTCCCTGCTCCCGCGCACTGCCGCCCCGGAGAATATATTTCACCGCGCCCTTGGCGTTCCTGCCGGGCCTGAATGAAAAAAGCCCCTCCGCAAAAATGCCGTCATACTTCCGCAGCAGCCTGTAGGTCAAAAGCTTAAGCACCGTGTTCTCGTCCTTCGGATAGGTGTAAACCATCCGCTTCCTGTCAGCGCCTGACTTGCTGATAGCAGCTTTCCTCGGAAGGGGAAACGCACGCCCCGCCCTTATCGCGGCGGCAATGGGGAGATACCTCTTCTCGTCAATGAAAAGCTGAAGCTCCTGCGAAAACTTTTTCGGAAGCGCCAGCGATTGCTTGTATTCATAAAAGCTCCGCCAGGCGGCTTCGTCTCCCGGGATATCTAAAAGCGACATTGCGTCACGGTCTCCTTTTGCTGCCTGCGCCTTAATCAGGCGCAACTTTATTGTCCCTGCTGCCTGCGCCTTAATCAGGCGCCGCTCTGATGACCTTGCCGAAAATAAAAAAAGCAGAAAGAGAAGAATTTAAATTACCGTTAGTTACGGTAATTTACCAGGCCGTACACGGATAAGCTGCCTGCGAAGCTTTATCTTGCAATCCGTGCCGGGTCCGCCGCAGGCGCAAAGCGTTCTCTTTCTGCTTTTTGACAAAATTGGTTGTGCGGAATTCCGCACCGCACGAGGGCCGTATATTGTACGCCGAAAAGCCTGCAAGGCTACATGCAAGCGCTGCTTAACGGCGGAACTGCCGAAGCGGCTTCGGCAAGCGGCTCTTACAACGGCTCAAAAAGCTGCCTCAGCAGCTTTTATTCAGGCGTTTTACTTCAGCACCGTTCTCATGCGTTCCACAACGTATGATCTGGTATTCCACCAGCCCGCGTGGTTATAGTAAAAGCGCAGATAGGGGATCCCTTCCCTTGCGCATTTCTTTTTCAGCTTCTTGGATTCGCCGGTGTAAAGCTCCACCACAAGCACCTTCGCCGCGCCCGAATAGAACGTATATGCGAAGCGCCAGCCGTCCCTGATGTTCTGCTTCTCGAACCTGTAAGCGGCAAACTCCGTGTTGAAGATATTCTCGAAGTAGTCCGTGAAGGGGCCGTTGTAATTGTACTGATTCTCCTCCTCGGGTATCTTGTCGTACCACGAAAGCCCGGAATCGGACTCGTCGCCGGAATATGACGCGGTCTGCTCCGCGGGTTTGTCCGCTTCGTCCTTGTCGTTCTTCGGACCGTCCTGATCCTTCAAATTCTGCGCACCGAAAAGACCGCTCAGTATATCCTTGGCGGCTTTCTCAGCTTCTTTGTCTCCTCCGAAAAGTTTTGAAAATAAACCCATTTCAATTCTCCTTGATCTGTTGTATTTACCGAAAGGTAATGCGTTACAATATTTCTCAATAAGTCACAGTACGTCATTTCTTTTCTGCGGCAATTCGTCACTGCTGCTGTTTGACCTGAACCATCCCGCGCACCGTCAGGCTGCGGAAAACATTTACGCCGCATCAATTCTCTACGCCGTAGCGATTCTCCGCACGCAGCGATTCTCCGCACGCCGCGAAGCATCGCGAATGCTCAAAACAGAATCCTACAGGCAGATTATACCACGGCGGGCCGGTAATTTGTCAAGGCTCTCCCGAAGTCTCCCCGAAGCATCTCCGGAGTATCCGGATCATCGGAGACTCTTTTTTGCGCAGGAATATGCCGGCCCTTCTCACGTTTTGCCGCAGGGACGCGTCAGTCCTCCTCAGGGAACTTGATCACCCCGATCGAAAACGTACCGTACGCATACTGCGCGTAAGCGTCGTAGCCGTCCTTGTTGTGCGCCTCATAATACAAAACGTCTGTGTCGTTCTCCGCCTCCGGATTCACGTTAAAGCCCTTCTGCTGCAGCTTCTCCGCGTAGCCCGCGAAGTCTGACGCCGAGGCGCCTGTCACGACTATCGTTATTCTGTCGTAGTCGTCGGTGACGGTAAAGCCCGTTCCGAAATCCGGCTTGGGGAGCAGCGCGGCTGCGCCTTCAGTGGGCCACGGATCGGTGCCGGCGGGTACGTCGGAGCCGGAGTTCTCGATCATTGTGACGGTCATGCCCTCGGATTCCATGTAAAAATCTATGCGGACCTCGTTTCCGTCCTGTGAATAGAGCGCCTCGAAGGATGTCGAGCCGTCGGAGTTGTCCCACTCGTCGTAGTAATCTTCACTGTATTTTGCTTTGCGGAGCGCCTCCATGATCACGCGTGCGGTGCCGAGCGTCGCGTCGGCTTTGTGGGCGATCACATAGCCCGCGTATCCGCTCAGCTTGTATCCTGACGTGCCGTCGGGGAACAGGAACTTGAACGTGTCGGATATCTTCAGCTCGCCGCCGGGATTGCCGGGATCCGCAGGGTTGTCCGAGCCGCCCGGATTGTCGGGATTATACGGATTATCGGGGTTATACGGATTGTACGGATTGCCCGGGTCTTCGTTATCGCCGGTATATTTTTCCACGGTAAGCACGGCCATCACCGAGCTTCCGTTGACAATATAAGCCACGGAGGCGTAAATGTCGTCGCTGTTCCTGCCGCTGTAGCTGTACATGCCGTCCATGTCGACCTCGCTCTCTTCGACCGTGAAGCCTGCCTCGCGAAGCCTGGCGCCGTACGCCCGCACGTCATCCAGAGTCACGTCCTCGAAGTAGATCACGAGGCTCTCCCCGTCATCGCTTGTAAGCCTGATCTTGAAGTCCGCCTTGGGGACAGCCCTGCCGAGAGCCGAATCGGGCCAGCTGCCGCCGACCTTGAATCCGAAGGCTTTGCCGTCCTCGTCAACACCCTCCACGTCGCCGTTGGGATGCACCACGAGGCTGCTGTTGTCGCCGCCGGTGATCCTTATCGTGCCGTCCGGGTCGAAGGTCACGGTGCCGCCCTCAGCCTCAACGCTCTGCCTGAGAGTTTCCTGCTCTGCCGGAGTCAGCACTCTGGGCTTGAAATATGAGGTGTCGCCGGTCTCCGCGTACTTGAGTATCGCGAGAAAGCTCAAATCGCTGCCGGTTTCAACACCCGAGGCACCGCCTGGCGTAGGTTCGTCTGCCGCGGGCTTATCGGTTCTCTCCAACGGATTATCGGTATTGCTGTTGTTCTTGCAGGCGGCCATCGAAAGCACCATCAGCAAGGCCAGCGTAATCGCTAAAAACTTTTTCATTTCGAATCTCCTGTTGCTTTTGAATATCATTTTTGCAGGTTGCTTTTCAGCATCACTCTTTATCTTATTCGGAAATACCGTTCTTTGTCGTCGCTTCGGAATCTCATCCCTTAACGTCTGACGTCGCTCCGCAGCTGTTCATCCCGGAACCGTGATCCTGATCTCAGGCGCGTTCTCCAGCGGAAGCCACAGCGTGCCCATATCGCGGGACGAGAGCGGCAAATCCTGTCCGTCGCCGCCGTACACCAGCGCTCCTACCGACTCGCCCTTGTCCCTGAGTCTTGCAGCCTCGTTTCCGACCCACGTGACGTGGATCGCGTCGATGGCTTTGGCACCCTTGAGGTCCGCCTCAAGATGCCACTGCTGAAGCGGCAGTCCGTAGACCTTGCCCGTTTCCGGATCGCTCCAGGGCACTGTAAATTCCTGGCCGAAGGTCATCCTGTACCGGAAGTCAATGCCGTCGGAAACATTATTGAACGCGCCCGACAGCCTCGGAGTCACCGCGGCGGTATCGCCGTAGGGTATGTAGACGCTGAAGTGTCCCACCATCGTCCGCTTGATGACGGTGGGTGAATTGACGGTAAAAATGAACTTCGAGAGAAAATTCGCTCTCGCCTTGGGCTCAAATTCAAACTTGTACAGTATCTGGCACCAGTCGCTGCCGTGGTTGCCGTAGGCCCAGATGTCCGTCTTATCCGCAAAGCCGGCGTCGAAGCAGCCGGCCAGATCAATGCCCTCCGCGGTAAGCGTCAGGTCTCCCTCGTAGAAGCCGTTATTGCTGCCGGGCTCAAGAAGGACGTCGTCGGAAATACTCCTTTTGAGCTGTCCCGTCACGGTGTAGCGCATCTTGACGCCGTCCACGCCCAGGAATATGGCCGTGGTGTCCGCGAAGGATCTGTTGTCGAAGGTGATGACGCCGTTGCCGCGGTTCTTCTCGAGCATGGCCTTGTTGAGCTTGCGGCTGCAGCTGCTGTAGAAATTGCCCACCTTCTCGTACTGCGCCTCAAGCTTTTTGCAGAAGTCATTGTATTCCTCGGAGTTGCCCAGGTCCTTGCCGGTAAAAATCGAGTTGATCGCGAACTTGACCAGACCGGGCGCGGGAACCTTCTTGAGCTTCGACCCCGGACGCTTCACCATATCCTCGAGAATGATGTTAACTGCGGCTTCGATCCTTTTCTTGCCCTTGGAAGCCACCAGGTCCTCGATGGGCGTCGAGGGATCCGGGAAGCCGTATATCACGGAATGCGCGATGGTGGAAACTCCGGGAACGTCCGCGGGAATGTAATTTGTCATGGCGTAGGCAAACTTCTTGCCGAACTCGACCCACTGGGCCTTGGTGAGATCCGCGCCAAGCGACGACAGAACCTCCACCTCCTCGGCGCTGAGATTCATGGCCGACATCTCGGCCGTCACCGTGTCGTTTATCTCTTCGAGCGTAAGCCCGACAATGCCCGACAGCGTCCCCTTTATGGACATATTGCCGAGGCCCAGGCTCACGTCGTAATAACCTATAGTATCCGTGGGCTTCTGGGTGAACCTTTGGTAATCAACGCCCTCGATCTCGTAATCGATGCCGGACGCCGCGCGGGCGACGTTGTAAGATCCTTTGGGCGCAGCGTCATTGCCGCGGAGAAGGCTGTCGGCCCCGGGAAGCATGGCCGCCGAGATCAGAAATGTCAGCAGGACCGCCGCTGTTATTTTCGCGCAGGCCTTCGCAACGCTCTCAAGGCGCTTACAGCTCTTAATGTGCTTAAAGCTTTGAATGCGCTCAAGGCGCTTAAATCTCTTACTCATGGCGCATCCTCCGATAGTCCGTTGTCAAGATCGCGAACCGCCTTCAGCATCGCGTCAAGCTTCTCGCTGTCGGGACAGTATTTAAGGCCTTCCTCAAGGAAAAGCACTGCCTGATAAGGCTCGTCGGCGTACATTGCCGCGGATACCGCCGCCACCCAGAAGTCGTCCTCATCGGGATCGATCCGCACGGCAAGCCTTGCCGGCACCACGGCCTCGGCATATTTTCCGGCCTCGAGCAGCTCCATGGCGTCCAGATAAAGATATTCCGCAATGCTGCTGTAGACAGTCCGCGGATAGTCGTAAAGCACGGGGACGAACTCAGCGTAGACGTCATTCTCGATACCGCAAAGCGTGTCCCGGAGCGCGTAAAGCTCGCCGATCTCAAGATTTCTAAGGTAATAAAAGTCCATTCCGTTGTCCGGGAAGAAGCTCATCACCGCCGCATACTTGTACAGTTCCTCAGCCCTGTCGTTTTCCCCCTGAAACTCGCAAATGAGTCCCTCGAAATAGAACGGGAACGGCGAAGCGTGGCAAAGCTTGCCCAGAGAGTCGAAATCCGTGAAACGGCTGCCCTCTGAAAGCTCCTCGAAGCTCTCCCCCTCGCCTCTCAGCCAGAGCAGCTTCTCGATTGCCAGCCTGGCGGAACCGGCCATGGCCCCGGCGTAGCTGTAAAAGAACGCTGAGGTCTCAGGCATCAAAAGGCGCTCAAACCGTTCGCCCTGCTCCCGGTAAACGCCGGCCATCTCGGTAAGCGCATCCATGGAAAAGGAGTCACCCTGCGCGTCGCCGCCGCCGGGGTTCGTGAAGGAAACGCCGCACCCGAGCAGCGCCGCGGCCAGCAGCAGTGCCGCAATCACAGGCAGCACTTTTTTGAAAGCTTTCATAAACGGTCACCTCTTGGCTTAAGGGAAGCGGGATAATCAAAAACGGTCTGATCAGACTGCTTGCTTCGGGAGCATTCCGGTTTAATTCCGGTAAACCGGCGTGACGTCGGATAAAGCGGCGCAGGCTTGGAAAAACCGGTGTGAGGTCGGATATCCCGACGTGGTTTTTGGTAAATCAACGTGAGATCGGATATACCGATATAAGGCCGGAAAACCGGCTTGCGGCCGGATAAACCGAAGCGGGTTATCGGGTAAATAAACTTGCGGCCGGATAAACCGAAGCGGGTTATCGGGTAAATAAACCTGCGGCCGGATAAAACGACGTGAGTATCCGGGGTAGATCAACGTGATGCCGGATAAACCGGCATAAGCCCGGAAAACCAAATCAAACAAAAACAGGGGCGAAACGCCGCAACAGTTGTCAGTCTTTACGTGTAAATTTTAATCTTTTCGGCGCGAAAAGTAAAGAATTTTGTGATCTTGAGCCGGTCTGCGAGAGGCTCCGGCAAAGCAGACGTTGATCCGCACAAAATAAAAAATGAGAACCGCCCGGATTCAGCGACGGTCTCACCCTGTTACGCTGCGCATCGTCCTGCCACGCGCACTATATCCTTTCAGGCGGCGCATCGTCCTGTCACGCGCCGCTTTTCCCGTTCCGCGCAGCCTGTTCACGTTCCGCGCCGCTTCCTCACTTTATGAACATTGCGTCCCCAAAGCTGAAGAACCTGTACCTCTCCTTCACCGCTTCGTTGTAGGCACGGAGCACGTTCCCTCGTCCGGCCAGTGCGCTCACCAGCATGATGAGCGTCGACTTGGGCAGGTGGAAATTCGTGATCAGCCCGTCCACGATTTTAAAGCGGTAGCCCGGGTAAATGAAAATATCCGTGGCAGCCTTCCGGGGCTTCAGGAAGCCGTTTTCGTCGGCGGCGGACTCCAGCACCCTCGTGGACGTGGTTCCGACCGAAATGACGCGGCCGCCCTTGCTGCGGCACCCGTTAATGACGTCGCAGGCCTCGCCGGTTATCTCAAAATATTCGCTGTGCATATAGTGGTCCTCGACCCTGTCGACCTTGACGGGCCTGAAGGTTCCCAGCCCCACGTGAAGCGTCACAAAAGCCACCCTCACGCCGGCCTCCCTGAGCTCGTCAATAAGCTCCTCCGTGAAGTGCAGCCCTGCCGTCGGGGCTGCCGCCGAGCCGTTCTCGCGCGCGTATACCGTCTGGTAGCGGTCGCGGTCCTCCAGCTTTTCGTGTATGTACGGCGGCAGCGGCATGAGGCCCACCCGGTCGAGTATCTCCTCGAAAATGCCGTCGCAGCTGAATTTTACGATGCGGTTGCCGTTGTCGAGCACGTGAATCACTGTCGCGTGCAGAAGTCCGTCGCCGAAAACAAACTCGGCGCCTTGACGGGCCTTCCTGCCGGGCTTCAAAATGACCTCCCAGAATATGTCGTCCGGGTAGCCGCAATATATGCCCATCTCGTGCTCCTTGAGGCGCCTCAGCAGGACGAATTCGATGGCGGCTCCGGTGTCCTTCTTGACGCCGAGAAGCCTTGCCGGTATGACCTTGGTGTCGTTCATCACCAGCACGTCTCCCGGCCGCAGATATTCCTTTATATCCCTGAAGCTGCCGTGGCGCACCTCGCCCGTGACCTTGTCCAGCACCAGAAGCCTCGAAGAGGCGCGATCCTTCAGCGGAACCTGCGCGATAAGCTCCTCCGGCAGATAATAATCGAAATCCTTTACGTCCATTTTTACAAGCTCCGTTATCTGCGGCATTTTTTTCACTGCTGCAGCTTTAACTCTGCGGCAACGTTTCCCCTGCGGAAAAGGTTCCCTGCGGCAAGGGTCTCACAAGCCGCATTCCCGGCGGCAGGATCCGCTTACGTCCTGGCCCGTGCCCTTTGTATGCAGTCACGCGGTCACCCCGCGAATTTTGAATAATCTATCCTCTCGGCGGCAGGCAGCAGCACCGCCGCGTATTCCGGGTTTTCCTCAAGTCCCGCCACGTAATCCTTCTTGATGCTGACCGCGGTGAGCGTCCTCATCATTTCGCTGTCCCTGACGTCGTCGAGCCCGTACTTCCCGGTAATGAGCACCGCAAAAAGCGCGCCCTTCTCCTCGATTCCGTAGCAAACGCCCGTCTCGCCTTTTATGAAGGTCTCAAAAAGAGCCGGATAATTCCCGGCTATCCCGCCGCTGACGGTCACGCTCATATCGCCGTCCATAAATCCCTGCTCATTGTACATATCGAACATGGACCGCATCACGCCGCTCTTTTCGGGCTCATCGGCTGCGTTCACACTGTCGCAGACTCGCGCCAGCGTGTCCCTGCGAAGCTTTGCGGTGGCCTCGTCAAGAGTCGCCGTGTTCATAAAAACCACTTCCCCGGTCCCGCCGCCAAGCACCGTAATATTCGTCTCAAAAACGTTCTGAAGGTATTCCTCCGAGGGCGCGGCACCCGCCGCGTAATTCTCCAGAAATTTGTCTATTTTAAGGAAGTTCAGCCGGATCGTCCGGTATTCCTTCTCGTAAAGGCCGTAAAACTTAAGAATCGTCTCGTCTCTGTCCTTTGCCCCGAAAAGATCGTAAATCTCCTCGTCGACGCGCCTCTCTTCGGCGGCCGTAAGCGTTATGCCGGCATTGTCGGCTTCGCGGAGAAGCGATATGTATTGCTTCGTATATCTGAGTGCGGCGGTTTTGATCTCATCCGCACCGGGCTTCGCGGTGTTTCCCGCAATGCCGGGGGACCCGTGCGACCCTGCCTGACCGGAGGAGCCTCCCGACGAACTGCCCGAGGAGCTGCCCGAGAAGTGTTCACGGCCGTTAAGGACGCCTGCGGAAAGCTCACCCTTCGCGGCCTCAAGGCAAAAGAATTCGAACAGATATCTGGGAACGGAGGTCCTGCCCACCCTCGCGACGATCTCAGTGCGGTAGTCGTCGATGCCCTTGGCGTTTCTTCGCAGGGAAGCTGCCGTGACAATAAGTACGACCAGGAGCATCACCATGAGAATGGTGACCCCTGCCGCAAAAAGTTTATTCGCCGATGACTGCTGCCGTCCGTTCATTCGCAAAATCCACTCCCATAGCGCTGACCAAGCAAGCGCTGACCAATCGTTGACGAAGCAAGCGCTGACCAAGCAAGCGCTGAACAAGCGCGCTTACTTTATTACCTTGTCGCCCAGAATCATCACGGCGAGCATTCTGAAGGGTACGGTAAACACGGCCGCCGCTACGCCGTTTATCGACGCCTTTATCAAATTGAAAAGCACGATAAGGCCCAGATAATTGCTGATAAGGAAATCCCGCTCAATGCCCATGAATATAGGCGTGAGAATAATATTCCACGCGGTCATAAGCGCCACCACCGTCACGATTCCGGCGGCGGTTGCGGCCACAAGGCTCAGTACCGTACAGCCCGTCCTGTGCTTCCCGCTTTGGCGCAGCCTGCGCATCAGAAAATATACGATCCCCGAAGCCAGCACGTAGCCTCCCGTGGATATGATATGCATCATAATGCCGACGATTCCGGAGGACGCGCTCACGGTGGTGCCCTGCACGATGCTGACCACCACGGTGATCGCAAGCCCGACGGGCATCCCGAAAACATAAGAAGAAACGTAGATCAATATATCCGCAGGGTCGTATTCAAGGAATGCCAGCCCGGGAATAATCGGAAAATGGATAAAAAATGCCAGGACCACGCTAATCGCGGCCAGAGCGGCGGACAGAACCAGAATTCTTGTGTTAAATTTGCGCTCTTTAAATTCGCGCTCTTTGGATTCCTCCGCGTTCTTCGGCTGCTGAAGTCTGGCGCGTTCCGCGGCAACGGTGCTTCCCAGCGGGGCGTTGCACATAGGGCAGATATTGTTCTCGTCTACGTCGACGTAAGAGCCGCAAAATTCACAAACTAGCTTCATGGAATCGGCCTCCTTTCGAGTGGTATTGTACAATATTTCGCGCGAAGATTCAATGAAATCCAGTGCTAAATGCATCTGAAGGTTAATTGAAAAACTAAATGCAACGTCCCGCTTGCGTTTACTTTTTCAACTAATCAAGTCTCGTGTCGGGATCGCGGCGAAATCGTGTCGGTGTTGCGGCGAAATCGTGTCGGTATAGTGTCAGTATTGCGGCGAAAAGCTTTTGAAAACTCCGCCGCAATCGGTTATAATGAACTCAGGGTAAATTGCTCCCAACTGATTCTGGTTTCGGAGGAAACATATGAAACAACTGCTTAGTAACGTTATCGATATTGCCTCGACGTACGGCGGCAAGATCGTTCTTGCCATTGTCGTGACGGTCGTCGGCCTCATAGTCATCAAGCTGC
>JAGDAX010000022.1 GCA_017848335.1 Clostridia bacterium
GAAACGCTCCAGCCGTCCTGCCCGATCCGGGTATTGATCGAAAAGGCCTTCTTAAAGCCGTCTCCGGGCTCGAGAAGCTCGCGGCCGTTCCTCTCCGTGCCCTTCCCCACCAGCATTGCGCCGTTTGCGTTGCATTCGAAATTGTAATAAACGCCGTTCCGGCTGTCAGGCATTATGAAAAGCTCCAGGCAGCTGTCCTCCCAGACGCTGCCGTTGTCGCGGGTGACCTCCCTCACAGGATCAGACTCCCCGGCGGAGAGGTTTACGTGAAGTCCCTTTGGCGACAGAAAAAGCTTCCCGCAAGCGGCAACCGTAAACGGAAAACTGTCCTTCCAGGGTGAGCAGTCGATGATTGCCTCAGGAATATTATCGGGCGCCTCAAAAGAAGCGGTTTCAGGCAGGATGTATTTTTTCATATCAATACTCAATGCAAAAAGAATCAGTTAGTTATCTAAGTTGCTGATGCTTTGGTTTTTTGCCTATTGTTTTCTAAAATCTATAGTACCTGAACCGTTTATTTCTACATATGATCCTTCAACAACCTCAAGTATCCCACTTTCACCAGCTTTTAGAAGAACATTGTCGTAAGTATTTCTAGGTTCCTCCCATCCCTCTTCTGTCATTTGAACTTCTTCGCTATAAACAGTAAGTTGAATTGTTTTTGTCCCCAAATACTGTACGACATATTTGCCAACAGGAATGAAATACACTAACTTTGTTTCGGGCATTTCGGTGTCAGCATTAAATGTAACAAACCTTCCGAATTCGCCTTCCTCTCCAACAGTTATTGAAATATCAGCGACCGTGTCATTCTGATTGTCTGCACTAGAATTATCATCGTTGTCATTTTTATTTTCAGAAATTAACCAAGTGGCATATGCTTTCTGATCTTCAAGAAAATTTAATAAACTGGATTCAAATTTAACTTTCTCACTATTGGAATCTTTCCAAAGTGTAATAATTCCACTCCACTCCTCACCATTCTTAATGCTCTTTGAATGAAAACTAACATCTCCTCCTACATGTGCCTTCTCTGTTCCTGTTTGAAGAACCGTTTTCCAATCATAAGGAGTTGCGGTTATAGTGGACCCACTGTGATTTGTGTATGTGACAGAGACTTCATATGCAGGTAATCCAGAATTAGTTGTGCTATCACTTATCGAGTTAACAGTAAGTGTAACCCCTTTAATTGTAACTGATTCGCCCACTTTTAAATCATATCTTTGGCTTTCGGGTGTGTCTTCAACTTTTTTCTGGTTGTCAATCTCTGTACCCAGTATGTCACAACCGAAAATAAGTGCTGAAGCCAGCAACACTATAAACAACACAACGATATTTTTTCTTGCTATACTACGCATATTATCTCCTTACTTATTTAACAATGTCATACAAATATGATGGGATAACTATGAACTATATTGATTGAATCCCTTTTGAAGTATATTCATCATTTAACATGATGTCAAGTTTAATGCATCATTTGCTAGAGCATTTAAAAATAAAATGATATAATAATTTCCACACGGCGGGCAAGCCGGAACACTGCTTATAAGAGGAGCAAAATGATCCAGGACCTTCATTCCCACACATATTATTCTTTCTGCGGCAAGGACGATCCCGAGGACGTCGTCAAGGCTGCCATTGCCGGCGGCATTGAGCTTCTGGGCATCACCGATCACAATTACGGAATAGGCTTTCAGCGCATCGAGATGTTCTTTATGGAGCCCAAAAATTGCGAGGGCCACGACTACGGCAGATGCCTTAAGCGGTATTTCGACCATATCAATCTTGTCCGCGAGAAGTACGCCGACCGCATCAAGGTCCTTCGCGGCATCGAGCTCAATACGCTGCCCAACACCAACCACGCGCTGCCCGGCAATTGCGACATATCGTATTACGACTTCTGCCTCATCGAAAATCTTGACTGGCAGGGCACCGTCACCGGCGGCGACCTTTTCGGGTACGCATCGAAGCTTCACTGTCCCGCGGGCGTCGCCCACACGGACCTTTTCGCGTACGCGGAGCGCCTGGGCGTAAAACCGCTGGATTATTTTTCCCGAATGGCCCGGGAAAATATATTCTGGGAAATGAACGTGAATTACGACTCCACCCACGGCTATCACGAGCATCCTTACGTGGCGGACTTCTTCAGCGACCCCGGCAAACAGGAGACCGTGCGAAGGTCCGGCGTTCGCCTCAGCGTAGGCTTTGACGGGCACAAGGTGGAGGATTACCTTCCCGGGAGGATAAAGGAATACTGCGACAAAATCACCGCCCTGGGAATTCCGCTGGCGTTCGGGAAGTAACGCTCCCGGTGCCGGGCCTGACAAGACTGCCGGTAAGAAGCCCGATAAGGCTCCCGGCAGATCCACTGCAAATCGTCCGGTGATGCGCCCGGAACCGGCCGGGACGCCTCGAATTCAAATGAACTGCAAGACCAAATAAGCCGCAAGGCCGGATAAGTCGCAAGGCCGGATAAGCCGCCGGTATTCCCGCGCAAAGCCGCAAAGAACCGCCGCGTTATTCCCGCGCAAAAAACGAAAAAACTGCGGAAACCGCAAAACAAGCCGCCGGTATTCCTGCGCAAAAAAAACGAAAAAACTGCGAAAACCGCAAAAAGGAGCACCATGACTAACCGTATGAACAGAAACCGCCTGAATATAGGCACCTACCACCTGCGCCCCGAGGCCCGTGACGAGGATCATATTCGCGAGCTTGCGGAGTGCGGCATTGACTTTGTCATCTCCGTCAATTACGACAGGCCCGCCCTCGATCTGTTTGAAAAATACAGCCTGGGCGCGATCGTGAACGGCATCGTTCCGGGCTGGTGGGGCGGCGACGGCGACAACGCGGGCAAGCTCGAACAGCTGAACCCCCTTGACACGTACTGCAAGGCCGCCGAAGGCTTCACGGACCACCCGGCGATCTGGGCAATCGACATCGGCGACGAGCCCTCCGCGCTGGATTTCCCATACTACGGCAGGGTTTTCGACACGGTCAAAAGGCTTTTCCCGAAGCAGTTTCCGTACCTGAACCTCTACCCCAACTACGCCTCGGTGGCCGTGAACAACGCCTCTGAGACCGTGAATCAGCTGGGCACCGCCACCTACGGGGAGCACATTGACGCGTACTGCAGGAACGTTCCGGCGGATTACGTTTGCTACGACTTTTACGTTTACAGCTCAAGCATCGACAAGGCCTACGACAACCTCAAAACCGTCGCCGACGCCGCGCGCAGGACCGGCCGCGACATGTGGATAGTGCTCCAGGTGAACGCCCACGTGCCGGATTACTGGGTCACCGGGAATATGCTGCGCTTCCAGGCCTTCAGCGCCATGGCCTTTGGGGTCAACGTGATCACCTGGGCCTGCTACGCCGGCGGATGGTGGACAAATCAGGTCCTCGACGCCGCGAACAACAAGACCGTCCAGTACGCGCGGCTCCAAAAGGTCAACCGCGAAATCAGGAGTATTGCCGGGCTTTACATGGATTACGAGGTCCGCGGCACGCACTTCGTGGGCTTTTCCGACCGCAGCGAGCTTCCCGCGACAATAACTCCCCTCGAAGCCCTCTCCACCGGCTTTGTCAAAAATCTTCGCCCCGCGGGCGACGGCAAGCTCATCGTCGGCGACATGATCGCGCGTGGACACGGCGGCGGGCGGGCTCTGTTCGTGTTCTCAGCGGACGATTACAGGGATCTCCATCCCCGCGCCAATGAAATCACCTTCGGCACGGCGGGCAGCGGGTCCTTCACCGTCAAGGGGCCGCAAGGGCTGATCCCGCTCCGCAGAACCGGGGACGGCGGGTATTCGTTCACGCTAATGTCGAACGAGTGCGCAATGATCGTCTGCAATGACTGAAGTCGCGGGGGATCTGCTTCTCGCGAAGCAGGATGCCCGGCGCGCGGAACACGCTTGCCGCGGGGGAACCTCTTGACACGCCGCCCTCTCAAATGTATATTAAGAATCAACCTTGAATCGGCTTTTGACCGCAGATTCGAAACGGAGGTAAAATTCATGAAAAAAACGATAATCCTTTCAATTATTTTTGTACTGATACTTGCGCTGGCGTCCTGCGCGACCGTAAAGCCCGGCGACAACAAGCCCGGCGGGCAGAAGCCGGCAGAATCCCAAAAGCCCGGCGAATCCGGCGACAAACCCGGCGACGAGCCCGGCGAGCCCGCCAAGGATTCCCACCCCCGCGTCACCTATTACGACGGCAAGGAGGGCTATGAAGCCGCGGCGTCCCTGCAGAACGCCCACCTCGTTTACAACTACGGCGAGGACCGTCAGGACGGCAGCGACGTGGTTTCCTACCCCTTCGAATTCATGAACTGCGAGGATTACCACTACCACCGCAGGTACACTCTTGTCGGGTATGACGAGGCGCGCAAAGGAACTCTGGCCGAGGCGGACGACCACGTTGCAATCGTTTTCGACGGCGGCAAGTACGTTCTTTACGATTTTTACCGCAAGCTTATCGTTGACGATTTTCCGCTCCGGGTGGTCAACGAAAACAAGACCTTCCTCCCCGAGGGCCCCGGCTCCGCCACCTTCAACATCTATCAGGAAACAATGAATTACGAGGAAGAGTCCTCTACCCAGGGCAAGCTTGAGACCATCTGCGGCCGTGAAGAAATCGACGTCACGTCTTCTTTGTGCGAGAAGCCCGGCGGGTACGAGCTCACCAAGCTGATCATCACCCACAGCCTCACCGACCACGGTTCTCAGATCACAATAACACAATTCACCTACGATACCGAAACCGGGATCGGCCTCTACGCCGAATACTACACCGAGGACGACCCTGTGGTCAAAATCGACGAGACCTCCAACGACACCTACTACGAATTCTCGAGCACACTTGACAGCGTGGTGGAGGTCACCGTTTACGAGGTCGGCACCGTCAGTCCCGCCGACGTTACCGCCAAGGTCAACGAGCTCGTGTCCGGCAATGAATCGGAGTTCAGGCACGTCAGCTTTGATGAGTACAGCGAGATTTTTGCCTGAGGGTCGGAGGGTGAATGCCGGAAGCTAAAGGCTAAAGGCCAACGCGCGTTCCGCGCGCACTCTGAACGCACTAAATTAAACAGCGGCTTGCCGGTCAGTCAAAGGATCCTGCAAGCCGCTGCTTTTATATTCTTGTGCAAAATTCACAACCGGCGGCATCGCAACCGCGGCATCTCAAGGAAATCAATCAGTGCAATCAATCAAGGCAATCCATCAAGGCAATCAGGCTGCCTCAGGCATTGCCGCGTCGGCCTCAGAACAGGCCGCTGATCCTGCCGTCGCTGTCCACGTCGATCTTCTCGGCGGCGGGCACCCTGGGAAGGCCGGGCATTGTCATGATGTCGCCCGTCAGCACCACCACGAAGCCTGCGCCCGCGGAGACCTTGACGGTCTTGACGGTGACCTCGAAGCCCTCGGGCGCGCCCGTGAGCTGCGGGTTGTCGGAGAAGCTGTATTGCGTTTTGGCAACGCAGATCGGCAGGCCGCCGAAGCCCAGCGCCTCGAGTCTCGCGATCTGCTTTTTGGCCGCGGGAAGTATATTCACGCCGGAGCCGCCGTAGATCTTCTTCACGAGCTTTTCGATCTTCTCCTCGATGCTGTCGGTGAGGTCGTAAGAGAAGCGGAAGTCGCCCTTCTCTTCGCTGCAGAGCCTGACCACTTCACGCGCGAGAGCCTCGCCGCCCTTGCCGCCCTCGGCCCAGACAGTGGAGAGCACCGTGTTGACGCCCAGCTCCTTGCACTTCGCAATAATGAAATCGATCTCGCTGTCGGTGTCGGTGGGGAATCTGTTCACGGCCACCACGCAAGGCAGACCGAAAACGTTCTTGACGTTGGAAACGTGGCGCAGGAGGTTGGGGATGCCCTTCTCGAGCGCAGCAAGGTCCTCGGTGCCCAGGGACTTCTTATCGAGCCCGCCGTGCATCTTGAGAGCCCGCACAGTCGCGACAATGACAACTGCGTCCGGCTTAAGGCCAGCCACGCGGCACTTTATGTCAAGGAACTTCTCCGCGCCAAGGTCAGCGCCGAAGCCTGCCTCGGTGACGGTGTAATCGCCCATTTTGAGAGCCATTCTGGTGGCCATCACGGAGTTGCAGCCGTGTGCAATATTCGCAAAGGGGCCGCCGTGAACAAAGGCCGGTGTGCCTTCGAGGGTCTGCACAAGGTTGGGCTTCAGCGCGTCCTTGAGAAGCGCAGTCATGGCGCCCACCGCGTTAAGCTCGCCTGCCGTCACAGGCTTGTCGTCGAAGGTGTAGCCCACGATAATGCGCGCCAGCCTCGCCTTCAGGTCGTCGATGGAGCTTGACAGGCAGAAGACCGCCATAATTTCGGAAGCCACGGTGATGTCGTAGCCGTCCTCCCTGGTGACGCCGTTGGTTCGGCCGCCGCAGCCGTCCACGATGAAGCGCAGCTGCCTGTCGTTCATGTCGACGCATCTCTTCCAGGTGATCTTGCCGGGGTCAATGCCGAGGGCGTTGCCCTGGTGGATATGGTTGTCCAGCATCGCCGCCAGCAGGTTGTTGGCCGCTCCGATGGCGTGAAAATCGCCCGTGAAGTGCAGGTTGATGTCCTCCATGGGCACCACCTGGGCATATCCGCCGCCTGCAGCGCCGCCCTTGATACCGAAAACAGGTCCCAGCGAGGGCTCCCTGAGAGCCACCGTCACGTTCTTGCCGATCCTCGCAAGACCGTCCGCAAGGCCGATAGTGGTGGTGGTCTTGCCTTCGCCCGCCGGCGTCGGCGTAATCGCGGTCACAAGTATCAGCTTCCCGTCCTTTTTGTCAGTGTCTCTGAGAAGCTTCGGGTCGATTTTTGCCTTGTAGTTTCCGTACTGCTCCACGTATTCCTCGCTGACGTTGGCCTTCGCGGCAATCTCCCTGATGTGGCGCATTTTGCACCTCTGGGCAATCTCGATATCTGTCAAATATTCCATGTTGTTCTCCTGTTCTCCGGCCTCCCCGGAAATCTGCAATGCAATGGTATGATACCATTTTGTTCCGGCATTGACAAGGCTTGCGCCCGCGTTTTTTCGCGGTTTTCGCGGTTTTTCGCAGCCTTCGCGAGAATTCTTCCCTAAGCGATATTTCGCAGAGCTTCCCGTTTTTTGGCGGCTCTCCCTCGCAGGGATCCATCGCTTTTGCGCGGCCCAAGACCCGTCAATTCCAATAAAAAAACATACCTGATATCGCGAATCGATAACGGTATGCCCAGACGGTCGGCTGTATCTTCCGGCGCTTCACGGCGGTGCTCCGCCAATATCCGTCAGTCACGCAGGAAGGCCCCGGGTCCGCCCCGGGAGCGAGCTCATTTTAGCAGAATCAAAGTGCCGAGTCAAGCAGATCAACGCTTTGCCACTGTAAGGCCAGAGAGCGCTGCGCGGTGGCCATGGTGTTAAAAATTTTCCACCGTGTTTCCGCCGCGTTTTTCGCTTTCAAGATTTCACTTTATCTGCTATAATTTCTTTGTTTTGAGCCACCCCGTCGGGGAAGCATCAAACCGCCTTGACGGACGGAGCAGAACAAGGGCAAAGCAAAGACAGAGCAAACGCGAAACAAGCGCAAAACAAAGGCGAAAACCTGCCGCACCAAGGGCGGCATCGACCCGCCGAACCAATGGAGTACCATCATGACCGATCAATTACCGATAATTGTTGACTGCGACCCGGGCATCGACGACGCAGTAGCCTTCAGCGTGCTGAACCGCTTCGCGGGCAGGAGCTTCAACACCGCGATCTCCACCTACGGCAACATGCCCCTCGTCAGGACTACCAATAACCTCCTCACCATGCTGGAGTTCCTCAAAAGGCCCGACGTCTACGTGATCAAGGGCAGTCAGGAGAACCCGGACCGCTACAAGAACGCGGCTTACATTCACGGGTCGGACGGCATGGGCGGTCTCGGCAAGACCTACCCGCAGTACGACACCCTCCCCGCCGACTTCGAGAACGTCCTGTATGCCAGGATCAAGGCGCTGGCCCCGGTCAATTACCTTGCGCTGGGCCCCCTTACCAACCTTGCAGCCACGGCCCGCAAATACCCCGACGTGTACGGCTTCATCAGCGGCCTCTACGTTATGGGAGGAGCCATCGGCACCGGCAACGTCACGCCCTACGCGGAGTTCAATATATTCACGGACCCGGAAGGCGCGGACGAGGTCTTCAGGAATGCCACCTGCCCCGTCTACGTGGCGCCCCTCAACGTCACCACCAAGGTCTATTTCGACTTCGACGAGCTGTCGGCGCTCGCGCAAGGCGGCTCCCTTGACCCGTTCATTGCGGGCATACTCACCGAAAGTCTCAAGGCCAGCCGCGAATACGGCGAAGCCGGCGCAGTAATGCACGACTCCACCGCCGCGATAATGATATTCGACAAGAGCAAATTCAATTTCACCACCTGCGGCATCCGCGTCGACACCTCGGACCACCCGGGCGAAACCGTCATGACCGAGGGCAGCAACGTCCGCGTCGCGCTGAGCGGCGACACCGCAGGAATACTCGAAATTATCAAGGAGTCGCTGCTGAGCTGAATTGCCGAAAGGCGAAGGAGCCAAAACCTTGGGCCCGGGCACCCGGCAAAATCCTGACGCGGAATCCCATTCGTCGCGAAGCGCACTCGGAACAAATAAAACCACCATGAGCAACCGCTACAAGCAATACAGTAAAAAAAAGCGCATAGTCACCGTCGCACTCCTGATCTTGTCGGTGGGCATCATTGCCCTCGTCACATATCTGGTGGGCAAGCCGCTGATGGAATTCGCGTCGGAGCCAGAGTCCTTCAGGGACTGGGTGAGTTCCCACGGCATCTGGGGCAAGGTCTTCCTGGTCAGCGTCAACGCGCTGCAGATCATTCTCGCGTTCATTCCCGGCGAGCCGATCGAAGTGGCGGCGGGCTACGCTTTCGGGGCCTTCGAAGGCACGGTGCTTTGCCTTATCGCGTCTGCCGTCGGCGGCACAATCGTTTTCTGGCTGGTGAAGCTTCTCGGGAGGCGGCTCGTCAACATTTTCTTCGAGGAGGAGAAGCTGGAAAATCTCAAATTCCTGAAGAAATCCCCGGCAAGAGACCTGCTGTTCTTCACCATCTTTCTCATCCCCGGGACCCCAAAGGACCTGCTTTGCTACGCCGCCGGCCTGTCGGACGTCAAATTCCACGTCTGGCTCCTGATCTGCACCATCGGGCGCATCCCATCAATAATCACCTCCACCATCAGCGGCAATGCGCTGGGCACCCAGCGGTACACCTTCGCGACAATCGCCTTCGTGGTCACGCTGGTTCTGAGCCTTTTGGGGCTTCTGCTCTACAGGCATATCACCAGAAAGGCGTCCGCCAACACCGGCTCTGACACCGCCACCGACGACGCAGCTCACGAGAATACTGTTGCCTCTCCCGGGAACACTGCCGCCTCTGAGCCTGCTTCCGGGAACACTGCCGCCTCTGAGCCTGCTCCCGGGAACACGGCCTCCGCTCCCGTGAACGTTGCTTCCGGGAACGCTGCCGCCTCTGAGCCTGCTCCCGGGAACGTCGACGCCGAAGATCCCGCTAATGAACAACAGCACGAAACGCATCAAAACGTGCTCAAATAAAACAGCCGCAAGCGACGAATCAAATCGACGTCTCACGGCCCATAAATGCCTTCAGGGCATTTTTTTATTTTATCCGGACAATCTATTCGCCCATTGCAGATCCCCACGCGTAACGCGCAGAATTCACGTCGCGAGAGCCCTCTGCAAAAGCACGCCGCAAATGTTCTCTGCGAAATCACTCTGCGGGAGCCATCTTAAAAGCCCCTCCGCAAGCCGGCCTGCAAAATAACCCGCAAGCGCTCCGGCTGAAACGCTCACGGTTGGAACTCAGATCCGCCAGAAATCCGAAGCTCACAGCGCCGGTTCGACAGCCCCTCAAATGTATGACACGTTTTCCACAGCCACTCCATCCTTGAAATAGATGCGGTTCATACGGCGGCCGATCTCGCACATCAACTCGTAATTGAAGGAACCGCACAGCGCGGCTACGGCTTCGATCGGAAGCTCGCTCACCTCGCCCCCGGATGCGCCGTCAGGACAGCTTTTGGAACAGCCTTCGGAACGGATTTCGGAACAGCCGCCGGCGCGGAGCCGTTCGGTGCCGAAAATCACAGCCTCGTCGCCCACCCTGACGTCGCCGGCAGAGCTTACGTCCACCATCATCTGGTCCATGCATATCCGCCCCAAAATCGGGCAGAGCCGCCCGCCTATGAGGACGCTGCCCTTGCCGGACAGAGAGCGCATTATTCCGTCAGCGTATCCGGCCGCCAGCGTCGCCACCAGATAGTCCTTGTCGGCCACGAAGGTATGGCCGTAGCTGATGCCCTCCCCCTTCTTAAGGGGCGCGACGTTCACCACGCGGGTACGCACTGAAAGCGACGGCTTGAGGGGCAGCGCGGCCTTGTCCACCTCCTCGGAGGGGTAGTGCCCGTAAAGGACGATTCCCGCCCTCACCATATCGTATCCGTCGATCTTGCGGATAATTCCGGCGCTGTTGCTGATGTGAACGATGCCGGGGTCGATATTCTCGCGCCTTACGGCATCCACGAATTGCCCGAGAAGGCGCTCCTGCTCCTCCACCGCAGCGGTGCCGTGCTTTTCGTCCGCCATGGCAAAATGCGAGAAGATGCCGCGGATTTTTATATTGTCGAGCGCCGCCACGGACTTCACGAGAGCAACGCCCTTTGCGTCCGGCGTCACGCCGATCCGGTGCATTCCCGTGTCAACCGCAACGTGCACCTCCGCGATTTTTCCGAGCGACCTCGCCACAGCGTCAAGCTCCGCCGCGTTGTCATAATCAAAAACAGTCAGCGTAACGTCATTTTCCACCGCGTCCCGGAACATTGTCCTGTGCGTGTATCCCAGCACCAGAACAGGCTTTTTGAAGGCGGGAGAATAATATTCGCCGCCGGGAATTTCCTTCCTGAGCTCCAGCGCTTCGCTGACACCTGCCACGCCTGCCATGGCGATCTCGTCCTTGATGAAATTGGCCACCACGCGGGCGCCGTGACCGTAGGCATCCGCCTTGAGCACCGCCATCACCGGGACGCCGGGCCGCAGAAGGCCTTTTATGCACCTGAGATTATGGGAAATATTGTCGAGATCGATGCCGGCATATACCCGGTCAAATTTGAGTTCGTTCATATTATCAACTTTCCCCATTTACAGATTCAATGAGAGATTCACGCCGGCCGCAGGCCCGCGCCGCCGGCAAGGCTTCCCGGCCGCTTAACCGGAAACCCCGTTACGCAGGAATATTCAGCAACGTCCTCAAAAACTCCGCCAGCGTCGCGGCGTTCTGCTCGTGCGCAGCAAGCGTCGGATGCCCGTTGCCGCCCGCGCCGTTAGACGACAGCTCAACGAAATAGAAGCCCTTCTCGCTCCCGCCCACGTCCTCCACGGCGGCCCTGATCATGCCCACCGAAGACGTGTCCATCATGCCGTAAGCCCAGACGATTTTGGAGTCCGGGTTCTTGTCGCGCACAAGCCTGAGGAAATTCCTGAAGCCGTCCTCGAGCTTTTTCCTGTCGCAGCTTCCCGCGTGGTAAAAACCCGTGTCGTTGGTGCCGAGATTGATGACCACCACGTCGGCTTTGCGCGGAAACGTCCAGGGCTCCTTGCGGTTGGCCTGATAGCAGCGCATCTCGTAGGTTTCCGTCATTGTGTGGGGATACCAGCCTATCACGCAGCCGATGCCTTGCTGGGCCACCACGCTGTAGTCCGCGCCAATGGATTTCGCCGCAAGCACCGCATACGTCCTGGTGCCGTCCACGTATTCGTTGGCAGCCGCGTTGGCACCTTTCTCGCCGTCCGAAAGGTCAGGCCAGAGGTTGCCGTAGCCGGTGGTGATCGAGTCGCCGATGAATTCTATGAATATCTTGTTGTCCTCAGGCTTGCCCCAAAGCTCGCCGGAGATCTTCATTTCCTCGATATAGACGGCGCCCCTCTCGGCCTCGGACTGTTTTTCCACCGTGAATTTATGCAGCCCCTTAGAGAGATTTTCCGCCAGCACCAGAGTGATTTCCTTGCTGCCCGTAAGCCTGAAGTCCGCCCGTGAAGAGCCCTGCTGTACGTCGTCCACGTACACGCTCAGGTAGAGCTTGTTCCCGCCGATGTTCGTATTCTTCGTGTAGAAGGTCATCTCCACGCTGCCCTCGCAATATGCATAGAACGTGACGGAGGAAGCCGAATAATCCAGCGCGATCATATCACGCTCCGGCACTGACTTCTTGGGCGAGTAGCTCACGAGAGCGGTTCTGCCCTGAATCTTGGAATGCTCCAAAATCGCGGCGGCATCCAGTACCTTCTCGCTGTAGTCAAAGGACTCCGGGTCCACCGTAGGCTCCGCGGGCGCCGGCTTGGCAGTGATCTCCGGCATCTCAGTCGGCTCCGGCTTGTTTTCCGTGCATGCGGCCGCCGCGAATACCGTCATCACAGCCAGCAATAAAACAGCTGTAATTCTGATCAGTTTTTCCGTTATATGGTTTAGATGGTTTGTTTTCATCAGATGATCTTTCTCCGTCAAATGCTCTGTATGTTTTTCCGTCAAATGCTCTGTATGTTTTTCCGTCAAATGCGCCTGATGCGCTCCCCGCTGAACGCGCCTCCCGTTCAGTCGCTCACAAAATCCCTGACCTTGCGGGCGATCGCCGCGCCGTTGAGGCCGTACTTCTCGAGAAGGTCAGCCGGCGTGCCTGACGTGCCGAAGGTGTCCTCCATTCCGATCCGCTTCAGCCTGACCGGGCATTCCTCCGAAAGAACCTCAGCCACCGCGCTTCCGAGGCCGCCGATGATGCTGTGCTCCTCCACTGTCACGACCCTGCCCGTCTCCGAGGCGTTCTTCACGATAATTTCCCTGTCTATAGGCTTGACCGAGAAGATATCCACAAGCCTCGCGCAGATCCCCGCCTCCCTGAGAAGCTCCACCGCCTCCAGAGACTGCTGGACCATAAAGCCCGTGGCGAATATTGTCACGTCGTCGCCGTAATTGCGGAGAAGCACACCTTTTCCCGCCTCAAAGGAGGCGTCCTCGCCGTAAACGTCCTCCACGGCAAGCCTCCCGAGCCTCAGGTACACTGGCCCGTCCGTCGCGGCGGCATATTTCACGCAGAAAACCGTCTCCGCGGCGTCGCAGGGCGAAAGCACCGTCATGTTCGGAAGGGCTCGCATTATCGCGATGTCCTCAATGCTCTGATGCGTCGCGCCGTCCTCTCCCACGGTTATCCCGGAATGTGACGCGCCGATCTTTACGTTCATGCGGGGGTAGCAGACAGAATTGCGGATCTGCTCGAAGGCTCTTCCCGAGGCAAAGACCGCGAAGCTCGAAGCGAACACAGTCTTGCCGGCGGACGCGATACCCGCCGCCACGGACATCATATTGCCCTCGGCGATGCCCATATTGAAGTGCCTCTCCGGGTATTTGTCCTTGAACAGGGCAGTCTTGGTGGACTTGGATAGATCCGCGTCCAGCACGACTATTCTTTCGTCTGCACCGATCTCCGCCAACGTTTTTCCGTACGCGTCTCTTGTGGCCGATTTACCCATTCTGCACCTCCGCTTTCTTTATTTCGTTGTCGATCTCCTGAAGCGCCTTGGCGGTCTCCTCGGCATTCGGCGCCACGCCGTGCCAGGAAGCCTTGTTCTCCATGAAGGAAACGCCCTTGCCCTTCACGGTCTCCGCGATAATCACAGTCGGGCAGCCCTTCTCGTCCGCGGCAGCCCTGAACGCGCTCCCGATCTCCCCGAAATCGTGCCCGTCGATCTGGATCACGTTCCACCCGAAGGCGGCGAACTTCTCGCCAATGGGATTGGGGTTCATGACCTTCTCGGTCTCACCGTCAATCTGCAGCCTGTTAAGGTCCACCACGCAGCAAAGGTTGTCCAGGTCATAATGCGCCGCGCACATGGCCGCCTCCCAGACCTGCCCCTCCTCGCATTCGCCGTCCCCGAGAATGCAATACACGCGGTAATCGCGCCGGTCGAGCTTGCCGGCAATGGCGGCGCCCACGGCGTTGGAAATGCCCTGACCAAGGGAACCCGTGGAAATATCAACGCCCGGCACCTCCCTCGAGCTGGGGTGCCCCTCAAGGTAGCTGTCCACCTTGCGCAGCGTCACCAGATCCTCCTCCGGGAAGAACCCCCTCATAGCCAGCGCCGCGTAAAGCGCCGGCGCGCAGTGGCCCTTCGACAGCACAAATCTGTCACGGCCGGGATCCGCCGGATTCATCGGGTCAGCCTTTATTTCCCTGAAATACAGGTACGTGACCAGGTCGGCTATCGAGAGTGATCCCCCGGGATGGCCGCTTTTGGCATTGAAGACCTGCTCGATAATATGACGCCGGACTTTGAGCGCCGTCAATTTGAGGAAATCAAGTTCGTTTTGAGTCATTGTGTTTCTCCGTTTTATTTTTTTAGAGTGGCGAGTGCCTCGCGCGGAACGCGCGCTCTCTGGCCTTTGGCCTCCGGCCTCTGGCCTTTCCGGGCACTTGACGGCAGGTAGCTGCCGCACATTCCCGGCTCTAATTCCTGCCCTCAATATCTTCTATCATATCCAGCCGCATCCGGTGCCTTCCGCCCAGGAATTCGGCGTCGTGCCATTCGCGGACAATCATTTTGGCTACCTCGCTGCCGACGACTCTCGCGCCGAAGCAGAGGACGTTGGCGTCGTTGTGCTCCTTGGACATTCTGGCCGAAAACGGGTCGCTGACGCAGGCGGCTCTTACGCCCTTGACCTTGTTGGCCGCTATCGACATGCCGATACCCGTGCCGCAAATGAGCACGGCAGCGTCAGCCTTCCCCGCGGCTACAAGGCTCGCGACGCTCTCGGCAATCTCGGGATAGTTGCTTCTCTCCCGGTCAAACGTGCCCATATCGAGGACCTCCTCGCCAAGCTTCTCGAGGTAATCCTTTATGAGCATTCTCATGTCATATCCGGCATGGTCGCTGCCGATCGCATACATAATTAACGCCTCCGTTGTCTCGGTTCCCGGTCTTGCGCGGCAAGCGTTTCCGGGCACACTTTTAATGTCCGGGGCGTCTTTTTCTCTCAAAAAAAACACCCGGAATTCCATGCGTTCATTATATAGCTTTTCGGGCTTGTTTTCAATCATTATCAGCGACCTTCAGAGGCTTCGGAGGCTTCCAACAAGGCTTTCCCCGGCAGCTTCCTGCGTCTTTTCGGGCCCTGCGGCTGCTCCGTTTAAAGCGCGCCGATAATCCCCGATCCGGCAAGCTGGCCTCCACCCCTTGAGTCCAATGCTCTCCGTGCGATCGCCCGAACGCGCGAAAGCTTAAAAAAGGGTTGAAAAAATATGATGACTCTCAAAATCTTGCAATGGAATGTTGCATTTGGTAAACTACGCTTGCACATCGGTTCCTGATGCCGCAGACTTCACGCGCAGGGAACCCAAATTCGAGACGGAGACAATGACACAATGAACAAAAAAGCCCTCGTAATATTCCTGATATCCATTCTGGTGGTCGTTCTGGCAGGAGGCGGCATATATGCGGCCGTCCGGCTGGCCCGGAGAACGCCCGATGACCCGAATTCTACGGCAGGACCTTCCGGCGGCGATTCGTACTTGTCGCGCCTCGATAACTTCTCGTGCATCACAGTGACCTGCGGGGCAGACCCGCTCACCGACGTGAACGTTACGTGGCAGACATTCCGCGAAGAGCTGGCCGAATGCACTCTCGAGTACAGGACCGAGGGCGGCGAGACCCTGAAGGCGACGCCGGTGACCGAGAATACCACGCTGCAGATACCGCTTGACGGGCAGTTTGACTACAAGAACCCTTCGCTGAGGGAGGTGCCGGCAGTCATTCACAGGGTGTACCTTACCGGGCTCACACCGGGGACGAAATACACGTATAAGATCACCTCAGGCGGCGTTTCCGGCAGCGATTACACCTTCACCACCGCTTCCCCGGACGAGGAGTTCTCGTTCCTTCTGGTGGCGGACACGCAGGGCTTTACACAGCGGGATTTTGACGACTGGGGCAGTCTGGCGGGCCTGATGACGAAGGCCTTCCCGGACTACGACTTCATCGTGAACATGGGCGACCAGGTGGAGGAAGGCAAAAATCACTACCAGTGGCAGATGCTCTTCAAGACCACCAAGGACCTGATCCCGAATTCCACGGTCATTGACGTGCCCGGCAACAAGGACAAGAAGCACACGATGACGCACTTCACCAACGGAGCGGAGGACAACCGCACGGCGCTCGTTTCGGGCTACTACTCCTTCAACTGGGGGAAGGTTCACTTCTCGGTCCTCAACACCGGCGACGGCGACAAGGATCTCCCGAAGGCGCAGCTGAAGTGGCTCCGCCAGGACCTGGAAGCAGCCGCGGACCTCCACAAGGTCATCCTCATCCACAAGGCGCCCTATTCCGACGCCAACCATTGCAACGATATTGAAATACAGGCCATCCGCGAGCAGGTCATGCCCATCGCCGCGGAGTTCGGCGTCAAGGTGGTCCTGCAAGGCCACGACCACTATTTCTTCAGGTCCGTTCCGGTCACCGAGGCAGGTGTGGCCGCAAGCTACACCGAGACCTCCATTTCATGGATGGATCAGAAAACGAAGATGTTCAACGTGAGCGGGCCGGGCGCGGTGTATTTCATGAACGGCTCCGCCGGCACAAAGCAGCACGACAATGCGATCCTCTCCCCCGCCAACGTCCTCACGGACAGGTCAGAGCTCATGGCCGGGCCCTCTTTCTCCTACGTGACCGTGGACGGGGAAAAAATCGTGTTCATGACGTGGTACAATAACGGCGGCACGCTTAAATTCTTCGATTCCTGGGGCGTGTATTTCTGAGGAATGCTTCTCTCTGCCGGACGCGCCCTTTGCGGGCGTGCGTTTGACGGGAGTGCGTTTGACTGTCAGTGAAATAAGACTTTATTTTTAACTCTTGACGGTCCCGGAAAGATCTTTCTCGGGGCAACATAATAATAAACCCTGACAATGGTGTTGTCAAAGTTTAAAATGCGTTTTGGTGTCGGCTGTAAGCGACAACTGTCGACAATAGAAGATGGGCGCGAGTAAAAATCCCTGTCAATTTTGTAAAACTGTGTTCCTGCAACTGATGCAAAACTCTGTATCTGATTTATTCAAAATCCATAATCTCCCGCCACCATTCGTCGAAATCTTCTACAGCCATTAAACTTGTTTGAGGTTTTCCGAATTTACGTTCCCACCTTCTGTCAAAATCGTCTATAAAAATGATTTCCGAGTCTTCGTAAGGCTTGACCAAAACGTCTTGTCCGAGAATGACACATAATTTCTTTGCAAACTCCAGCAGCGTCTCTTTCAGTATTCCTGTCAATTCAA
>JAGDAX010000023.1 GCA_017848335.1 Clostridia bacterium
AGCGACACCGTGATCATCAGGAAATCTCTCGGCAACGGCACCAGCCGCCGCTCTAAGATCACGCGCCTCGAATACGAGGAAAAATATGCCGGCATTCTGGATATATTGGAGGAACTCCGCAAGGAGGTCGGCGAGAGGACCGCGGAGCCCGAGCAGAAGCCCTTCAACACGGACGATTTCATTCAGGACGTGCTTTCGGCCTTTACCGAGGACGAAAACGGCGGCCAGATCGTCTTCCGCGACGTCAAGGAATACGACACCTACCTCTACCCGGTGGTGGACGGGACCATTAAGCACATTGACGAGATCGACAGCCTGATATCCGCCAATCTGGTGGGCTGGGCCATCAGCCGCGTGAGGCGCACGGACCTGGCAATAATGCGGGTGGCGACCTTCGAGCTGAAATACTTCTCGCACGTGGTGCCCAGGCAGGTGGCCATAAACGAGGCTGTGGAAGCCGCCAAGAAGGAGGACGTGAAGGCGGGAACGTTCGTGAACGGCGTTCTGGCAGGGATCGTGAAGACCATTGATGCGCAGGGCGCGGAAAACGCCGACTGTGTCTGACGCCGGCTCCGCGCCGTAACTACTGCCCCCACGGAGGCCATTATGAAGCCGATTTCTGTATCGGAACTGAATCATTACGTGAAAGGCATGCTTGACGAGGATGCTCTTCTGGCGGACGTAAGCGTCAGCGGAGAGCTGTCAAACGTCAAGGCTGCTTCCAGCGGCCACGTGTACTTTACCTTAAAGGACGAGCGGTGCAGCATTCGCTGCGCTTTGTTCAGGACGTACAGGCAGTCGCTGACCTTTGAGCCACGGGACGGCAAGAAGGTCGTTGCCCACGGGCGGTGCACGCTTTACGAGGCTGGGGGAGAATACCAGCTTATTTGCGACGGTCTTCGCGAGGACGGCGTCGGCAGGCTTTATGAGGAATTCGAGAAGCTGAAGGCCAAGCTGTCCGCGGAGGGTCTGTTCGACGCCGCGCACAAGAGGCCGCTGCCATTCTTCCCGAACAGGATAGGCGTCATTACGTCGCCTTCGGGGGCCGTCATTCAGGACATCAGAAACGTGGCGGGAAGGCGCTTCCCGGGCATCTCTATCGTGCTCTATCCGGCTCCGGTGCAGGGGCAGGACGCGCCGCCGCTTATCATCAAGGCCCTCAGGCAGGCTGTTGCCGAGAACAAATGCGACGTGCTTATTATCGCGAGGGGCGGCGGTTCCTTTGAGGACCTTTTCTGCTTCAACGACGAGGCGCTCGCAAGAGAGATTTACGGTTCGCCGATTCCGGTGGTGTCGGCGGTGGGTCACGAGACGGATTTTACGATTGCGGACTTTGTGGCCGACAGAAGAGCTCCCACGCCTTCGGCTGCGGCTGAGCTTACCGTGCCCGAGAAGAGCCGCATGATCGCCGAGCTTTCGGCGCTTTCCGAGAGACTGCGCCGCGCGGGAGAGGGCTTTATTTCGTCCGGTAAGGAGAAGCTGGCCGCCAGAGCCGGGAGCCTCTCACCCAGGAGCCTGCTTCTGCTGCTTTCGACCAAGCTTCAGGACGTGGACGGTCTGTCCGCGAGAATGGACGCGGCTGCCGCAAACAGGATACAAACGGAAGGCCAGAAGCTGGAAAAAGCCCGCCGCGTGGTGCACGGAGGCGGCGCGCAGGGCCTGCTGTCACAAAAGAGCTATCTGCTGCTTGATATGCGCCACAGACTGAAGACGTCGGGCGACGCTTATCGCGAAGAGATATACAAGAACCTCCGCGTCGAGACGGGCAGGCTGCAAGCGCTGAGCCCGCGAAGCGTCCTGAAGCGCGGATATTCCATCGTGGAAAAGGATGGAAAAGCGATTTCGAGGGCGGCGGACATCGGCGAAGGCGAGAGCTTCAGCGTGATAATGAGCGACGGTTCGGTCATAGCCGAGAGGAAGGGCTGACGCAGCGGACTGCCGTTGGCCGGAGCCGGGCTGCAGCCTCGCAGACAACCGTACAGACAAACGCACAGGCAAACGTTCAGGCAAACGTACAGACAAACGTACAGGCAAACGTACAGACAAACACGCAGGCAAATATGCCGGCGAAAATTTCACAACCGGACTAAGGGGATTACATTCATGGATTACGGTTTTCCGCAGAGAAGCATTACGGAAATAATGCAGGATCAGCATATTACGGGCATCGGCAATGAGCCGCCGAGAGCATATTTTCTGCCGTATTCATCGCGGTGCGAGGCTCTTGCCGCGGGCAGGCGCAAGGGCTCCAGGGTCAAATTCCTGAACGGCGACTGGTATTTCAGCTTTTACAATTCCGTTCCGGAGGCGATCCGGGCGCTGAAGGATTCCGCGAAGGACGGCGGCCGCACGCTCAAGGCGCGTAAGCTCAAGGTGCCATCGACCTTCCAGGAATACGGCTACGACGTGCCGCAATACGTGAACGTCGACTATCCTTTCGTTTTCGACCCGCCCTTTGTGCCGGATGCGAATCCCACGGGCATTTACACGCGCGAATTCACGCTGCCGCAGGGCTTCAGGGGCCGCAGGATATATTTCCGGACAGAGGGCGTGGACACCATGTTCTTCCTGTTCGTAAACGGACACTTCTCGGGAATGGGACAGTGCGCGCACCTGCCCAATGAATTTGAGATCACAGACTCCCTCGATTTTGACGGAGTCAACGAGATCACCGTAATGGTGGTCAAAACAGCCTGGTCGTCGTACCTTGAGGATCAGGACAAATACAGATTTACGGGAATCACCAGAGACGTGATGCTCGTGGCCAGAGGACGGAATTATCTCAGGGACGTGTTCATTAAGACCGTGCCGGAATTCGGGAGCGAAGCAGAGGCGGGCGGCGAAGCAGGCGCAAGAGGCGACGCAGAAGTAAGCGGCGACGCAGATATAAGCGGCGAAGCCGGCAGCATATCAGGCAGCGCCAAGGTCTGCGGTCTTGCGGGCGCGCACGTCACGGTCGAACCGGTCTTCGAGGGGGCGGCGGAGCATATTCTCGCGGAGGTCTATGACGCGGAGGGACGGCCCGTGGCGGCTGCCGAATCGAACGGAGAGGCCTTCAGGATCGATATTCCGGAGCCAAAGCTCTGGAGCGCCGAGACGCCTTACACGTACAAGCTGCTTTTGATCGCGGGCGACGAGTTCATTCCGTTTACGGTGGGAATTCGCGAGGTGAAGATAACGGACGACGGCGTGTTCACGGTCAACCGCAGGCCCGTCAAGATAAAGGGCGTCAACCACCACGACACGGACCCGCTGAGGGGCGCGTATATGCCCCTGGAGGCGGTGAAGAACGACCTGCTGCTCATGAAGCGGCACAACGTCAACGCCATCCGCACTTCCCACTATCCGAAGACGCCTGAGGTCTACGACCTTTGCGCGGAGCTTGGCCTTTACGTGATCGACGAATGCGACATCGAGACCCACGGCACCCAGCGCAGCGGAGAGGATTCCACGGGCCACTTTATGAACAGGCTCAACAACGACCGCGAATGGGACGGCGCCTTCATGGACCGCATGGTGCGTATGGTGGAGCGCGACAAGAACTTCCCGGCGGTCATTATCTGGTCCATGGGCAACGAGGCCTTCTTCGGCGAGAATTTCATCAAGCTTTCGGATTTCACACGCAGCCGCGACCCCGGAAGGCCTGTCCATTACGAGCGCGACCTTGAAGCGGTATCTACGGACATACTCTCGCAAATGTACACAGACTTTCCCGAGGTGGAGCGGATCGCCTTCGAGAATGAGGAACGCGCCGGGAGGGGCGAGAAGGTCAAGCCTTTCTTCCTGTGCGAATATGCCCACGCAATGGGCAACGGCCCCGGCGACCTCAGGGATTACTGGGAAGTCTTCTACCGGCACAGGAGCCTTATGGGCGGCTGCGTCTGGGAATGGGCTGACCACAGCGTGCCTGCGGTAAAGGCAGGCGGCAAGGTCGTGCCTTACAATGCGGTGAGGCTTCCGCAATATGCGGCGGAGGGTCTTCTGCCGGGCAAGGCGGCCTCGAGGGGCTTCAGATTCAGCTCCTACGGCGGCAGCTTCGGTGAATATTCCTACGACGGCAACTTCTGTGTTGACGGGCTTGTGAGCCCCGACAGAGTGCCTTCGACGGGCCTTCTGGAGCTCAGGGAGATCATCGCGCCCCTGAACGCCGGCCTTGTAGACGGACGCGCCGGGCTGGTCAGCATTACCAACAGATATGATTTCCTGACGCTCGGGAATATAGCCCTGACCTACAGGGTGACGACGCAGCAGGGGACCGTCAAGACCGGCCGCGTGAACGAGCTGCCCCTCATACAGCCCGGCGAAAGCGGCGTGGTGAGGCTTTCCTATGAGATTCCCGAGGTTTCGGCCCTCGAATACTTCCTGGAGCTTGAGGCCTCTCTTAAGAGCGACACCCCCTGGATCAAGGCGGGAGAGGCGCTGTGCTCCTTCCAGTTCAAGCTGCCTGTCACTGCCGCCGAGAATGAAAGGAACGCGTCTTCTGCGATGGCGGCTCTTGACGTGAAGGAGGAGGACGGCAGGCTTACCGTGAAGGGCACGGCCGGCAGCGATTTTTGTTTCACGTTCAACACCCACACGGGCGCCGTTGAGGCCATAAGCCGCGACGGGGTCGAATTCCTGAAGGAGCCGGTGCGTTTTGACGTCTGGCGCGCTCCCACGGACAACGACCGCATCATTCGCGCGCAGTGGGAGGCGTGGAATCTCCACCTTGTCTCCAACAAGTGCTACTCCTTTAAAACGATCGGTGAGGGCAGCGGCTACCTGATGCTCATGGGCGAGTATTCGCTGGGAGGCCCCGCAATGCGCCCGCCCGTAAAATATTCGGTGGTATACGTCATCTACGGCAGCGGCGAGCTGGGCGTCAGCGTCACCGGCGAGGTGGCCGAAAACGCGCCGCCGCTTCCCAGGTTCGGCATGGAGCTTGTGCTGCCTCAGGGCTTCGACAGGATGCGCTTCTTCGGCCGCGGGCCGCTGAGCTCTTATCGCGACATGCACGCCTTCACGAAGCTCGGCGTCTACGACATGGACGTCCGCGACAATTACACCCATTACGTCAAGCCCCAGGAGACCGGCAACCACGTGGACACGCGCTGGGCGCTGGTATATGACGACAATATGCAGGGCCTTCTCGTGAAGGGCATGCCGGAGTTTGAGTTCGGCTGCCTGAGATATGACAGCCACGCGCTGACTGCCGAGCCTTACGACGCCGGCCTCAGGGAGTCGCCCTACACGCACCTCAGGATCGATTACAAGAACCGCGGAATCGGCTCGAACAGCTGCGGCCCGTATCTCGCCGCGAAGTACGATTTCACCGAGAAGGAGTTCAACTACTCCTTTGTGATACGGCCGGTGTTCGCCGAGGAAGAGGACATCGCGCGGGAAGCGTATACGGTGCCGGTGATTGATTAGTTTGAGTGCCGGGAGCGATTGCCGCGCAGCAGTCGAAAGCTCCGGCCTTTGGCTTCCGGCCTCTGGCCTTACTATCAGCACTTGGCACTTACCACTAAACACTGAAAGGTCTTTCATGCACGATTTCGACTTCAAAAAATACAGGCTGGTGGCCTGTGATATGGACGGAACGCTTCTTGCGGATGACCACACGATTCACGCGCTTCACAGGGAAGCCGCGAGGATATGCGCGCGCCACGGCATCAGGTTTGCGGTTTGCAGCGGCAGGTCGTATATTGCGCTGAAGCCCTTCCTTGAGACGCTTCCGGAGTGCAGCCACGTGATCGCGTATAACGGCGGGCGGATATCCACAGGCGATATGAAGACCGAGCTTCTCAGGATTCCGCTCAAAATGAGCGACGTGCGGGAGGTGCTTGAACTGGCGCCCCTATACGATGCCACGGCCTGCGTCTGGGCTGACGAGAAGCTCTACGTAAACAAGCGGAATTACCTTGCCGAGGCGTACGGGAAGCTTTGCGGCTGCGGCGTGATATATTTTGAGCCGGGCGATCTGAGCTTCATAAGGGAGCTTCGCGACGACGGTGACGACGGAAGGGACGGCGTCAGAAGCAACGTTGACAAGGTCTTCTGGTTCGACGAGCCTGAGAGGGCGGACGTTATTGCCGGGAGCATCCGCGGCAAGGTCCCGGCGGACGTGAGCTTTCTGCAGTCGGGGCCCGGATGTATGGAGTTTATCGACAAGAGCGTTTCGAAGGGTGCGGCCGTGAAGAGGCTCGCGGAGCTTCTCGGGATTGCCCCTGACGAGGTGATCGCCTTCGGGGACGCGGAAAACGACCTTTCGATGATTCAATTCGCGGGGCTCGGCATTGCGATGGGAAACGCTACGGAGAACGTGAAGCAAAGCGCGGACTGCGTTACGGAAACAAACAACGAAGACGGCGTCTACAAGGCGCTTGTGAGGCTTTTCGGCGTCTGAGACGGCCGGAAGAGGGAGAACGGCCGTAAAATACGACCGGGGCACCGGAAGACAATGAGTCTTATTGGCGGGCAGAGTAAACGGCGGACATTATAATTGGCGGGCAGGAAAATGGCAGACAGTACAAGGAACGGCGAGACGAAATCGAATAAGAAAAAATCCGGCGGCAAGTCGCGGCTCATACCGGTTTCGACCATAATTTTGTTCTTCGTGGCGGTATTCGCCGCAGTCGGGGCCGTGGCTGTGATCGCGAACGGCATCATTGCCGAAAGCCTCGAGTACAGGGAGCGCGGCGTGAGCGTTCTGGAGAGCAGGAACCGGGGGTCTGCGATCACTGAGGAAACGGGCTACGGAGACTACACCAAAATGTCCGAGAGCCTTGCGAAGCTTTCGTCCACACACACCGAGTGGACCAACGTCAAGAAGGATCCCACGCAGACCGGACTCGCGTTTATCGCCACCGTTGACGAGGGCAAGCGTATGGTTTACAACGTTGACCCGGAGAACCTTTGCGGAGAGGGGTATTCCTTCTCGGACTTCAATTACCTCTGGGTGGATTCCGTCAACACCGGATTCTACTGCCTCATCAACATTCCCGGCAAGGTGGTGGATCTGTCGGGCTATTATATTCTCGTGCACGACGACACGGGCAACCTGGCTTCGCGGCTGATTTTGAACTGCTACGAGGCGAAGGCTGTGATTCTGAAGGACGCTGTGGTGACGGGGACTCTTCTTGCGCCCGGTGCGAACGTGGAGTACGGCAACACCATCGTTTACGGCGGCGTTTACGCCAAGGTTTCCACCGGCTCCAGAGCTTACTACAAGCAGATCTCCTTCGGGGGCTACTCGGAGATCCTGCAGGAGAGCAGCAAGGCGCTCTTCACCAACGTTATCATGCGCTCGGTGACGCTGGGCTGGCTCAAGAAGAACATTCCCGCGGAGTATGCGGGGTACCCGGAGGACTACGTGCCCAACACCGCCGATCTTGCCAGGATCACTGACCTGAATCTGGACGGACAGTTCATCGCGGACATGCAGGACGACCTGAAATACCTGGTGAATCTCGAGTCGCTGTCTCTCCGGAACACGAAGCTGCGGCAGGTGGACGTTTCACACCTTTCGAGGCTCAAAACGCTGGACGTCAGCGACACGGAAATTTCGGACGTGAAGCTGCCTGACAGCGGCTCGCTGGAGACTCTTATCGCGGACAACAGCGCCCTCAGGACGCTGGACGTTTCAAGGCTTCTGAACGCCCGCAGGCTGTCGCTGAAGAACGTTAAGCTGGGCATTGTGCCGGATTACTCGAAGCTGGCTCACGCGGAGGATATCAACCTCTCGGGCGCGGGGATCGGCCTGCAGGAGCTGCAGCTTCTCGAGAAGCTTACCGCGCTCAAGACGCTCAACGTTTCGGGCAACAAGAGCATTACGGAGCTGGACCTCGGCATCTTCGAGACAGTGGAGGTGCTGAACGTCAGCGAGTGCGCGCTTGCCGCGATTTCGGTCGGCAGCGACACCGCCCTCAAGGAGATCGACATCAGCTACAACCCGCTGAAGAATGCCGACCTTTCGGCTGCGAAGTCACTCCTCCGGGTCAGCGCCTACGGCGATTTCGAGACCGTCAAGGTGGCGGGAGAGCACGTCCTTGTGAGCAAGCTGCCCTCTACGAAGGTCGTGTTTCAGTGACGGCTGACAGGATGACCGCAGAATTTTAACCGATTTTTGATCGATACGGAGAAATAAATTGAGACCGCGTAACAAAAAGAATTTGAGCAAACGGATGCAGGCCTGCAGCGGGCTTATCGAGCGAAGCCCCTCTGACCTCAAGGGCCGCTGGGCTGAAGGCAAAATGGCTGTGAGAGTCGAGATCGGCTGCGGCAAAGGCGATTTCATTACCGGGTTGGCCGCGCGTCACCCCGAAGTCCTTTACGTGGGGATCGAGTGCGTGGAAAGCGTGCTTGTGATAGCCGCCGAGAAGGCGATGAACGCCGGCCTCTCCAACGTGATCTTCGTACCCGGCAATGCGCTCTACATGGCTGAATTTTTCGCTCAGGGCGAGATCGACGAGATCTACCTCAACTTCAGCGACCCCTGGCCCAAGGAGCGCAACCAAAAGAACCGGCTCACCGGCGACACGTTCATGCCGCTTTACGTGCACCTGCTGAAGGACGGCGGCTTTATTTACCAGAAGACCGACAACAGGCCGCTTTTTGACTTCTCGGTGGAGACCTATAAAAGCTTCGGCTGCACCCTCGTCGAGGTGTCCTACGACCTGCACCACGAAAGCTATTACGAGACCCTCGGCAATATTCTCACGGAGTACGAGCGGAAATTCTCGGAGGCCGGGACGCCCATCTGCTACGCCAAGGTCAGAATGCCCGCCAGAGACAGCGTGCAGTACCGCATCGACGTCTGTCTGGAAGGCATCAGGAAGCGCCGGGAATTTGAGGCGAGGTTCGGGTATTGATTTGTTTTATGATCTGAGTGCCGGGAACAGGCTGTTTTCTGTTGCCTTATCTCCACAAAAAAGCTATAATGCGTTTGCCTGCAAAATTGCAATTTTTGCGCGTTTTCGCTCGATTTCGCCGCTTTGCTTTGTTTGCAGGCGTTGAAATTGTGCCATTTTCGGAGAGGAAACGGGTGAAATTCCCGTACGAGCCCGTCGCCGTGAGACGATCAAAATCATCTGCCTTACCGGGCAAAACCGCAGCACCGGGAAAAGGTCATTGGCCCATTTGGGCTGAGAAGGCATGGCAGCTGACGTCGCAGTCGAAATACTCGAGGTTAATGGTTTGTTTTTTGTGATTGCGAGGGCCTTTCACAGGAGACCAAAAAGGAGATTGATTGACATGAAAGTTTTCAACAGAAAAGTTAGATCTCTTCTTTCGGCTGCGTTTTGCTTGATGCTTGTTGCGGTTATGGTATTGAGCTTGAGCGCCTGCAGGGAAAGAAGCGCCATCCAGGATCCTCCGCAGACGACCGCGAAGATTTCCGGCGATGAGATCATCGAGAAGGGCACCGGCGCCACCGCGTTCACCTTCAAGGTCGTGAACAAGGCTGGCGAGACCACCACGTTTTCGATCAAGACCGACAAGAAAACCGTCGGAGACGCACTGGTGGATGTTGACCTTATTGCGGGCGACATTGGCGATTACGGACTCTACGTCAAGACCGTAAACGGCGAGACTCTCGACTACGTTGCCGACGGGTATTATTGGGCATTTTACGAGAACGGCGAATATGCCATGACCGGTGTCGATTCCACCGATATCGCTGAAGGCGTTGAGTATTCCTTCGTGGCGACAGCCGCCGATGCGACGCCTGCCGAGACAGGTGATGAGATCATCGAGAAGGGCGCCGGCGCTACCGTGTTCACCTTCTAGGTCGTGAACAAGGCGGGCGAGACTACTACGTTTTCGATTAAGACCGACAAGAAAACCGTCGGAGACGCGCTGGTGGAGGTTGACCTTATTGCGGGCGACATAGGCGATTACGGACTTTACGTCAAGACCGTAAACGGCGAGACACTCGATTATACGGCCGACGGATATTACTGGGCATTTTACGAGAACGGCGAATATGCCATGACCGGCGTTGATTCCACCGATATCGCTGAAGGCGTTGAGTACTCCTTCGTGGCGACCTCCGCGACCGAATAACTGCGGACGGAACGGCAAAACTGACGAAACAGTTTGATTGACGAAACAGCCTGATTGACGAAACAGTCTGATTGATGAAACAGTCTGATTGACGAAACGGCTGAATAGTCAAAATAAAGCGGGAGCGCGGCCTCGATTGTTAAGGGCCGCGCTCTTTCTATATAAGTGTATTTCGGGGCGTTTCGGGTGTTTTGCCCGTGCCTCAGTTTTGTCTTCACCTTCCTGAGGCCCGGCTCCGGACCCGGTACCCGCGGGGGCTTTATTCCTGCGCCTTATAGGTGCTGTTAAGGTAAAATATTGCCGTGAGGATGATCACCACGGAGAACATTGTCGGGACGAAGCCTATCATGTGGATGACGCCGTAGTTGAGCACGCGCTGCCCCACGAGCAGGAAATCGGTGAGAACAAGGCTTGCGCTGAAGAATATGAGGCACAGAAGCATTCCGGGGTTCCTGACCACGAGCCTTTCGGGCTGCTCGAACACGGCGGGAGTGGGCTTGAACACCTTGCTGCGGCGGAATGCCATTATCGCGAAGGGAAGGCCGGCCACGCCGATCACACCGACCGCAACGGTGAAGGCAAGCGAGATGTCGATGCCGGCCATGTAAAGCAGGTCCGGCGTGCTGGCGGTGAAGTTGATCATGAAGTGCAGCATTATGGGGTAGAGGATCCTGCCGGTGTAAAGATAGACCGCCGCGAAGATCATTCCCAGGAAGAACGCGAAAATGAACTGCCCGCTGTTGCCGTGGATGAGCCCGAAAAGAAGCCCTGAGACGACAGCCGCAGGAAGGCCGCCGTACTTGTGTATCCTGTCGAGAAGTACCTTCCGCAAGGCCAGCTCCTCCAGTATCGGCGCGCCGAAGACCGCATACAGATGAATCGGGATCCCGTTGACGCCCATCTGCTCCATCAGCTCCGTCATAAGATCGGGCCCGGTGGGGAAAAGCAGCTGAGGGAAGTTTCCGAGGTACACGCCTATGCCCCAGAGCGCGAACGAGGTCAGCACAACCAGCCAGAACTGCCCGGCGGTAAGATCCCGCTGCGGAATGGCCTCGAAGTGCCTTTTGGACAGTATCAGCTTGAAGACCAGTATCGCGACAATCATGCCCGCCGCGCTGCCCAGCGCGAAAAGCCCCGTCACGACAAACATTTTGGGATCCTCGCTTGCGAGCATCATAACGGACGGAACGTCGCCCGGTGAAAGCTCGGGAATGACTTCTCCGCGAAAATACGGCCCGACGACGGTGAGCATTACGAAAAGTATGATTCCGATAACCAGTGTTGCCGTTCCGATCGTCTGGTAGATCTGGAAAAGAGCCAGCGTGCCGAAGCCGACCCTCTTGTATGCGGAGCTCATCTTGTCCTCCGCGGCTGAATCGGGCTCGCGCTGCACAGGGGACATGCCGCCGACATATGGCGCGCCTCCGCGAACCGCATAGCCGGTCTGCGCAGGGAAGGATGCCTGCGTGGCATATTCCTGCACGGGCGTGCTCTCCGGGGCAATCTCTTCCGGCGCGGGAATGACGTCCTGCTTGGGAATTTCGTCCTGCGCGGGAATGGTTTCAGGCTCGGGAATTTCATCCTGCTCAATATTGACCGGTGCGGTTTCGTTGATATAATCCTGCTCGTCCATTTTACAGTCTCCTTGTCTTTCGGTCTTTTAAAGCAGCTTGGATAAAGCGGCCGTACGGTTCTCCGGGGTCGTCATTATCCGGCGCTGCTGAAAGTGCTTCGAGGGATCTGATGCCTGCGTCATTTGCTTCAGCTTATAAAAACAAATTCAGATCCGCGGGACACGCTGTCAGTATATCATATTGCCCGACAATAAAACAGCCGTTTTCAGCTTCAGTCCCGGTTAGGATTCGGCAGTGACTGAAGCCGGGCGGCGAGCCGGAGACGTTCAGAAACACTCTGTCACGCACTCTGTCACGTATTCTGTCACGCGTTCTGTCACATTTTCTGTCACGCGTTCTGTCACGTTTTCTGTCACAGTTCTGCCGGACCGGTCGCCCGGATATTCGCATAAGTGTTCGCCCGCGTTTCAGCCAAGGTTTCCGCAGAGATTTCCGCCAAGGTTTCCGCCCGGGAATTCCGGCTTCCGTTCACTGCGCCAAAGCCGGTTCGGAAAGAAAAATTTTCGGAAATTTCGTAAAGAAAACAAAAAAGCCGGGCCTGGATCCAAGCCCGGACTGTTTTTTCAAAGCTTCCGGCTTTCAGCCTGCAGCCTCTGATCCTTTATACGCAAAGCCCTCAGTCTTCATCCACTTCCATCACGATAGGCAGTATCATCGGGTTGCGCTTCGTGTTGTCCATGATGTAGGCCTTGACGGTGTCGCGGATGAGGAGCCTCTTGGCGTTCCAGTCGACGCGGTACTTATCGTCGCCCGCCTCGGCGATTATCGAGCGGACGATCTCGGAGACCTTGGTGATGATATTCTCGGACTCCTTCATATAGACGAAGCCTCTCGAAACGATGTCGGGGCCGGCCACGATCCGGAGAGTCTTGGAGGACACGGCTACGCTTATCGCGAGAAGACCGTCCTCGGCCAGATGCTTGCGGTCTCTCAAAACAATGTTTCCGACGTCGCCCACGCCTATACCGTCAATGAGAATGTTTCCGGATTCGACCTGCTCCTCGCGAATGACAAGCTCGGGCCCGCGGAATTCCAGCACGTTGCCGTTGCTCATAATGAAGATGTCCTCGGAGGGCATATTCAGGTGCTTGGCGATGTTGGCGTGCTGAATGAGGTGCCTGTACTCGCCGTGGACCGGCATGAAGTACCGGGGCTTGGTGATGGTGAGAATGAGCTTCAGCTCCTCTTCGCAGGCGTGGCCGGATACGTGAACGTCCGCGAGGGCCTTGTAGATGACGTTGGCGCCGCGCTTAAAGAGCTCGTCGATCATCTTGGCGATGGCCTTTTCATTGCCGGGAATGGGGCTGGCGGAAATGATGATGGTGTCGTTGCTTGAGACCTCGACCTGGTTATGTGTGGCGCTGGCCATGCGCGTCAATGCGGACATAGGCTCGCCCTGGCTTCCCGTGGTGATGATGACGATTTCATTGTCGGGGTAGTTGACGGCGTCCTCAAGGTTGATGATGCGTTCGTCGGCGTTCTTGATGTACCCGATATCGCAGGCGACCTCCACAACGTTCACCATGCTGCGGCCGCAGATCGCGCACTTGCGCCCGAATTTGGCGGCGGTGTCGATGATCTGCTGCACCCTGTGGACGTTCGAGGAGAAGGTGGCCACTATGATGCGCCCGGTGATCTTGGCGAACAGGTCGTCAAAGGCCGCGCCGACCGTACGCTCGGACATGGTAAAGCCCTTGCGCTCCGCGTTGGTGCTGTCGCTCATGAGAAGAAGCACGCCGTTCTCGCCAAGCTCCGCCAGCCTCATAAGGTCGATGGGCGCGTTGTCGATGGGCGTATAGTCGACCTTGAAGTCGCCGGTGTGAATGACCACGCCGGAGGGCGTCATGATGGCGAGGGCGCAGCTGTCGGCGATACTGTGATTGGTGCGGATGAATTCCACCGCGAAGTCGCCTTTGATGATTATGTCTCCGTAATGAACCTCCTCGAGGTGGATGTTGTCGGAGTACATATTCTCCTCTTCGAGCTTGCGCTTGATGAGTGCAATGGTAAACTTGAGGCTGTAGATCGGAACGTTGATCTTTTTGAGAAAATAGGGGAGCGCTCCGATGTGGTCCTCGTGGCCGTGTGTCACGAAAATGCCCCGGATCTTGCTGAAATGGTCCTCAAGATACGTGAAATCGGGAATGACTGCGTCGATGCCCGGCATATTGTCGTCCGGGAACGTGATACCGCAGTCCACGATAATGATGTCATTCTCGGTCTCAAAGGCCGTGATGTTTTTTCCGATTTCGCCAAGGCCCCCCAAGGGGATAACTCTCAGCTTGCCCGGTGTTTTCGATATTGGTGTCATAATTTCTCCTTTCGCCCGCGGCGCTTCTCTTTGGTAAGGCGAGGCGTTTCCGTGAATCCGTCTGTCGTGATGCGGTGCTCCCGAGGGCCGCCCCTGAACGGGTCTCTCCTTGGGAATGTGCGATTCTGCGAAACCGGCTTGCCAAAGCGTTTACGCAATAAGGCCTCCGGCGAAAAATAATATCGCAGCAAGGTCTGCCGCACAGCCGGCTTATCCCGCCTCATCGGGCGCGAGACGAGGCTGCCGGTCTCCGCAATTTGCAAAAACGGTTTGCAGAAAGCCTGCCAAATATGATTCTTTCCTGAATCATCTGCGCGTGGGTCTTTTCGTAATATAGCAAATAAGCGTTAAAGCTATTTGATTGCTTCTCGGTAAAATGTAAGTGTCAAAAGGCTACTTAATTCACACATTTGAATAATTCTACCACGCCGCGGGCGGCTTGTAAAGCGTTTTTTTGAGTTTGGCGTCGGGCGTCGGGCAGTCGGGCAGGTTGAGCAAGTGGTGAGTGCCGGGAAAAGGCCGGAGGGCGCTGCGAGCTGTTATGGGCTGTGAGCTGTGGGAGGTGAGTTCCGGGATGTGAGCTCCGGGATGTGAGCTCCGGGACGGGAGCTGTGGGGCGTGAGTTCCGGGATGGGAGTTAGTAGCTCTGGGACGGGAGTTATTAGCTTTTAACTCACATCCCCCAGCTGCCGCGAAGCGGCACCTGGCACTCAGACACCAACTTTTTCCTTTACAAACCACCTAAAATATAGTACCTGACTTTGGGATTTACCCCTGTTTTGGGGTGTTAAATCCACGCATCCAAAATGGCTTTCAAATCCTTTTTCTTAAGATACAGCTGTCCGATTTTCGCAATTCCCAGCACCTTTTCGACGGCCTGATAGGTTTCGCTTTTTGTCAGGTTGTTGATATACTCTCCGTTGGACTGTTCCGTCACGTTAAAACTTCTGATATAGTCAATCAGCTGCGCGGTTGATACGGTTTGCCCGAACACTTTAAATTCAAGAAGTCTCAGTGTCGTGAGAGCTAAATAACAAATCAGAAAGTGTCCGTAAATCGATTCTTTTGTCTGCAGGAATACAGGCCTTGCTTCAAGGTACGTTTTCATTATCCGGAAGCTCTCTTCTATCCTCCACAGCTGGTGATATGCGTTGTATATTTCTTCTGCCGACATTGCAGTCTCAGACGTGACAAGCAGATTGTAGCCGGCATATTTCATCGCTTCATCGATTTTATCCTGATTTATTTGGGGACGTATTTTGTGCACCTTGCCCTGTTTATCTTTTGCGACGAACGTGACGTACTTGGCACAGTCTCCGAAATCGGCACGTGCCGCCGATTTGAGAGATATTTTACCCATGGCCTTTTCGACTTCTTTCGCAATCTCACTTTGTTTCTTTTTGGCAAGACGCGGATTGTAGGTTACTATACGTTTCTCTTTTACGGTAAAATGAATATCACCTCTGCCGTCAGAAGATTTGAATTTGTATTCGTAACTGTCGACTGCTTCTTTGTATCTGTAGCAAAGATTTTTCCTGCTGTCATAGACGTTATGCCACACGTTTACGTCGTTGTCGTAAAGTACCCATTCTCTTTCCGATTGAGAGAGACTTGTTCCAAGTATCGCTTTCGAAAAAATATAGCCGTCATTCGCCTCTTTTACAGCAGAATATATGTTTTGAGCGCAGTTGAGGCCCTTGTCGGCAACCTGAATGACCTTTCCGGAAATGTCATAACGGGTCTTCATACCTTCAATCGTGTCCCTTAGAAAGGGCTTTTCGGACTGATTTCCGGGGTACATTGTCATCGCAATCGGGATCTGCTCGGCGTCAAGCATCAACGCCTGTCCTATGATAGGGGAATTGCGAAGTTCTTTTGATGCTCCCTTTTGCTTGTCCTCGAAGGGGAAATCTATTTCAAAGTAGTAATTGGTGCAGTCAAAGTATGTCTTCTCCGTCTTCCTTCCGTACAGCTTCGTAATCTGATGATTGAACAGGTCGATATACTTTTGGTAGTCTTCGCCGATATACTGCACGGTGTCCAATATCTGATCGTAAGAAAACGTTTCACAATCGTAAAGAGCGGGCAGAACCTTTTCGAAGGCGTTGAGCTTGGAGCCTGGATTGACAACCTGTGCATAGATCATAGCCCTTAAGAAGCTTGGCATATCGAACCGCAGCTTCTTTGAGCGGGACATGATTCTGAGAGTGTCATCGATATCAAGGGCGTCGAGCATGATTTTAAGAAGAAAATATCCGAGGTTTTTAGTCACCGGGACGTCGCCGATCTGTTTGACGTCCGCGCTGTTCAGTTCATCGACAAGGCGCTGCCCGTATGCAATCGGATCGTCTATGCCTTTTGCTTTTAAATCGGAAACATAGCCGAGACTCTTGAAGGAGAAGTTTCTTTTGCCTTTTCCGGGTATGTATTTTCCCTCGTAAATCTGAAGATAAAGCCCCTTTTTAGACGGTGTAGTTTTCTTTAAAAAATATGACATTTTAAGGCACCTCTGCTATCAAAAACTGGTTGTCAAGGAAATAACACCTTAACACCTCAAATTGTAGCAGATTTAAAATTATTTGTCAAGTATTTTTTTGCCTAAATTTTGGAATTTTCCGGCCCTTCAAAATATTTAATTCCGAAAGTTTGAGGTGTTAAATCCCAAAGACGGGCCTGGCACTCAGACACCAACTTTTTCCTTTACAAACCACCTAAAATATAGTACATTATAACTGATTTTGCGAAGCACGATTTCCGGGCTTTCCTGCTGCCGCTGTATTCTCGCGCGCTGACGTTCGCGAGCCGCAGCACGTACCGCAGCACATACTGAAGATGAGGCGTTATACAATGAAAATGACAGTCCGTAATATCATAGATGCCGTTGGCGGCCGTGTTGCCGCGGGCAGCGAGTCGAACCTTTCACGCGTTATCACGCATATCATAACGGACACCCGCCTTTTACCCACTGACGATAATATCGAAAGCGCCGCCTTTCTGGCCCTCAAGGGCGAGAACTTTGACGGCAACACCTTCGCGCCTGCGGCGGCCCGCCTTGGCGTGGGGCTTGTTATTTGCGAGCGTTTTGAGCCCGACAATAACCCGTCGGGTGCAATTGACGGGGCCGGGGATACCGCTGAGGCTGATCCGGGGACCGTCGTGGTCGTTTGCGGCGATACTCTTGACGCGTACGGAAGGATCGCTGCGGCGCACAGGCTTGCTTATCGGGGCACCGTTATCGGCGTCACGGGCAGCGTGGGCAAAACCACCACCAAGGAGTTTATTTTCCGCGCGGTGAGCGCTCTGGGCCCGGCCTCGAAGACCAAGGCCAACTTTAACAACGAAATCGGCGTGCCTAAGACCGTTCTTGACATTGGCGGGGAAAACTCGGCAGTGGTGGAAATGGGCATGCGCGGACGCGGCCAGATCGAGTACCTCGTGAATATCGTACGGCCCGACGTTGCCGTTATCACAAACGTCGGATACGCGCACATTGAGCTTCTCGGAACCCTCGACAATACGCTCCGGGCCAAGCTGGAGATTGCCTCGAAGATGCGCAGCGGCGGCATCCTCATTCTTAACGGAGACGACGGCCTTCTTGCGGACAGGGAGAACGTCCTCGCGATTCTGAAGGAGAGCTACGGCGTCGAGCCGGAGATCGTGTACTACGGGACGGGCGGCAACGCCATCGTGAGGGCGGACAATATCGAGGCAGGAGAGAATCAAACCGGCTTCGACCTATGGATACGCGGCAATTTCGTCAGCCGCGTTACGCTCATGATGCGCGGGCGGCACAATGTTTACGCGGCGATGGCTGCGATTTCCGTGGCCTGCGCCATGAATGGTTTTTTTGAAACGGTGACAGGGAATGACAAAATCTCCGGGGCAGAGAGCTTCGGCGCGATCCTCCGCAGCGTGCTGCCTGCTGTATCCTCCCTTAGGGGCGAGGATTTCGGGCGCCAGAAGGTCATTGACGCGGGAGGCGTCACCGTAATAGACGACTGCTACAACGCGGGCCCCGAGTCCGTGAAGGCGCAGCTCGAAGCCTTGTCCATGAAGCAGCCGGCCGAAGGTCACAGACGTGTGGCTGTGCTGGGCGACATGCTGGAGCTGGGCGACGAGTCGGTGCGTCTCCACCGCGAGGTCGCGGCAAGGGCTATGGAGCTCGGAATCGACAGGCTGATCTGCGTAGGGCCGCTGTCCCGCAATATGGACGCGGGCTGCTTTTCCGCTCTGTTCGGATACGCCGGGGATGCCTTTGGCGCCGAAGACGCCGGGGATGCCGGAGATGCTGGATACGCCGGACATGCCTTTGGTGCCGAAGACGCCGGAGATGCCGCTGTGACGCATTCTAAGGGGTCAAACGGCCGTCCTGACGCAAATTGCGAGTTCTTTTACTTTGACGACTCGGCGGCCTGTGCGCGCCGAATAAACGCGCTGACGGAGCCGGGCGACGTGGTGCTCGTGAAGGGCTCCCACGGCATGCATATGGAAAAAGTGACGGAGGCGCTTGTTTCGCGAAGTCGGAACGCGGCGCTGACCTGAATTCCGGCGCCGAATTAACTTTCCGGCGCTGAACCGAAGCCCTTGCGCTTTTATTAATTCCTGCGCCAAATCACAGAAACGGAGACCGATATGTGGACATCTGAAATTACCTGCCTTTTGATAGCCTTCGCGCTGGCCGCGGCTCTTGGCCCGGCTGTCATTCCGCTTATGCGCAAGCTGAAATTCGGCCAGATAGAAAGAGACAACGGCGTCGATACGCACCTCAAGAAGCAGGGCACCCCCACGATGGGAGGCTGGATATTTCTTATTCCCGTGGTGGCGGTGGCGGCGGTGATGGCCGTCATCAATAAAAATCCGCACTATCTGGTGCTTCCCGGGGTGGCGCTGCTTTTCGGGGCGGTGGGCTTCGTGGACGACTTTCTCAAGATCAAAAAGAGGAGCAAGGACGGCCTCCTCTGGTACCAGAAAATGCTGCTCCTGCTGGCGGTGAGCGCAGGCTTCGCGTGCTACATGCAATTTGCTGGCACAGGAAGCTCGATCTCCTTCATGCTCTGGGGCCACAACTACACGTTCTCGATGGGGTGGTTTTACATTCCCTTCGTGGTGTTTGTGCTGGTGGCCGAGAGCAACGCCGTGAATCTTACGGACGGCCTTGACGGGCTCTGCGGCGGCACCTCCGCCATGGTGTTCCTGTTCTTTGCGCTGGTCTCCACGTTCCTGGTGGTCAGCAAGGAGGCGGGCGTTTTTGCGAGCACCTTCGTGGGCGCGCTGGCAGGCTTCCTGGTTTACAACTATTACCCCGCTAAGATATTCATGGGAGATACGGGCTCGCTGGCTCTGGGCGGCGCGCTGGGCGCTGTGGCTGTGATGATCGGCCACCCGTTTATGATTTTCTTCGCGGGCCTTCTTTTCGTGCTGGAGGCGCTTTCGGTGCTTCTGCAGGTGGGCTACTTTAAGCTCACTCACGGCAAGCGTATTTTTAAGATGGCGCCGCTGCACCATCACTTCGAGAAGAGCGGCTGGAAGGAGCTCAAGGTCACATACGTGTTCTGGGGCTTCACGCTGATAATGTGCGTACTGACTTATATTGTCGCGAGGGGATTCTCGGTATGAAGGCCGGTTTTAAAAACAGACGCTTCGATTTCATATTACTGTTCCTCATATTGACGCTCCTGGGCATCGGCGTAATGATGATGGCCAGCTCGAGCTTCGTGCGCGCCAGCTACCTCAAAAACGACTCGGCTTTTCTGATGCTCAGCCAGTTCAGATACGCCATACTGGGCGTGGTGGTCATGATAGGCGCGTCCTTCATTGACTATAAGATATACAAGCGGTTCGCGGGGCTCTTCCTGGTAGTGGTGGTGGGCCTCAACGTATTCACAGCCTTCTTCGGAGCCACCCGCAACGACGCTACGCGTTGGTTCAAGCTGGGGCCGGTCTCGTTCCAGCCCTCGGAGTTTCTGAAGCTTGCGGTGATCCTTTACCTTGCCGCCACACTGTCCGACGAGAAGCTGGGCGAGAAGTCCAAGGGCTGGTTCGGCTTTATCTCCGTGGTCGCTCCCTTCGGCGTGGCGCTTCTCAGCGTCCTTCTCCAGAAGCACGCCAGCGCGACAATAATCATCGCTCTCATCGGCCTTACGCTCATGCTTATCGCAGGAATGAAGTGGTATATCTACGGCATCAGCGCCGTTGCCGGGGGGCTGGCGGTGGGTGCGCTGTGGCTCATCAAGGGCGACCTTTTCGAGCACATCGGAAACCGCCTCAACGTGTACCTGGCCACCGTTTTCGGCAACACCTCGGCCAACCCGGAGGGACTATCGCCCGAGGCAATGAGCCAGATCAAGAATTCCCTGTGGGCCATCGGCTCGGGCGGCTTTGCGGGTGCGGGCATCGGCAAGAGCGTTCAGAAATATTCATACCTGCCCGAGGCCTACAACGATTTTATTTTCGCTATCACCGCCGAGGAGCTGGGCTTCTTGGGCGTCACGGTCATTATATTGCTGTACGCGCTGCTCATTATCCGCGGCTTCAAGGCTTCCTATTCCTGTCCGGACAGCTTCGGAAGCCTTCTGTCCGCGGGCATCGTTATGATGATCACGGTTCAGATGATATTCAACCTGTCCGTCGTCTCGGCGCTCATTCCGGTCACCGGGGTGGGGCTGCCGTTCTTCAGCTTCGGCGGCAGCGCGATCGTCATCGTACTGGGGTCCATGGGGGTGCTGCTGAACGTGGCGAAGCAGAGCGAGTATGCTAAGTTTTAGCTATAAAAAGGCTGGAGGATAGAGATTTTCGGCAGCTGCCAAGTGCGCTTTGCGACGAATCGGATCCCGCGTCTGCATTTTGAGACACGAACGGTTCACGCGCCAGCGTGCTCAGTGAGAGGCTCAATATGCTGCGCGGTGGCCGGAGCTTGGAATCAGGAGTCCCGGGTAAGACCTGCAAGCAGAGGCCGAAATGGGATAATAGAACGTATACCGGAAACAGTCCTGCAATTTCAGCGAAATTCGCTAAAAATAGAGCGACGGCATTTTTTCCGGCACTGACGTGGGGAATATAATTCCTGCGTATTTTCGCTGAAAATCTTTGAAGGATTCCTGATGAATGTGGTATAATTATCGAGAGATGGCTTTGTTGTCGAATGTGGTATTAGGGCCGTCTCTTATGCAATATATTCGGGACGATTTTCAGATAAAGCCAATTATCAGACGTACTATATTCGCTATGAATAGTTGACTTGCGGCGCAAAAGCGACGAAAAGGAGAATATTATGGCGAATCACAGTAAACCGGTTGTCCGGCAAAAGCGATGAAACCCGCAGGAGAAGCTGATCGGCTGTCGTATCTTCTTCCAACGGAGGAAAGCTTCTCTCTTGCCGGTCAAATGAGAGGGGCAGGTACGTCTGTTCCTTGCAATATAGCGGAAGGTTATTCCAGAGGCACTGACCGGGAATTACTCCGATTTCTGTCAACAGCATATGGATCTCTTGCTGAAATCCGGACATAACTGATGCTTTGCGTGGAATACGATTCATTCACCGGCTGCCGAAAATCTCCGGCCTCTGGCCACCAGCCTCCGGCCTTTCAGTAACAGGGAAAAAGGGCCTTTCACTAACAGGAAAAAAGCATGAAAAAAATATTACTCATCGACGGCAACAGCATCGCCAACAGGGCGTTCTACGGCGCGGGGGCCAACATGCTCCGCAACGCGGAGGGCCTTTACACCGGCGCGGTCTACGGCTTTGTAAACATC
>JAGDAX010000024.1 GCA_017848335.1 Clostridia bacterium
CGCTTCTTCACGCTTCTTCACGCTTTTTCACGCATCTTCGCGCTTCGTGCCGACAGTGTAAATTATTAACGGGTGGTCTTGTACAACGCGCTGTACAACGCGTTTCGCTCCAATTCCCTTGACAAAAAGCACCCCGCCCTATAATATAACGAAGGCGCGGCAACGCGCCGGTCAGCCTGACGAATAGGAGCAGCCTTATGAGCCGGCCATCGGATTTCAGTTACAATGACGCAGTCAAATATATGGAGGCCGCGCTGGCAGAGGCAAGGCTCGCAGCCGGGGCCCTGGAAGTCCCCGTTGGCGCGGCAATAGTATCCGGCGACGGCCGCATTCTCGCGAAGGGCCGCAACGACACTGTTTCGACGGGTCATATTCACGGGCACGCCGAGATCAATGCCATCAACCGCCTTATTGCCGAAAACGGCCGCGTACCTGAGGGAGCGTCCCTTTTTGTGACCCTGAGGCCCTGCACAATGTGCATGGGCGCGATAATATCATCCGGTATCAGGCGCATTTACTACGCAGCCGGGCGCGACCCCTCCGCCGGGGATTACTTTCCGCTGACGCTGCTGCCCGTGGGCACCGAAGCGTTCGGAGGAATCCTTGAGGACGAAGCGCGTGAGCTGCTGGAAAATTTTTTCAGGGAACTGCGAACGCCGGACACTTAGAACGCAGGCGCCTTTCACTCACCGGCCGCCGAAATCTCCGGCCTCCGGACACCGCGCAGCGCTCTCCGGCCTCCGGCCACCGCGAAGAGCTCTCCGGCCTCCGGCCTCTATCCTTACAGCTGCACCCGGGACTCCTGCGGAACGCGCGCAGACACTCAAGCCCCCAAAAAACACAAAACCGGAACAGATCCCTCGCAGATCCGTTCCGGCTGTTTTTATATATTAGCGTTTACCCGTTCAGTGCGTCAACCGAATCACACAACGCCCTGAGCCATCATTGCGTCGGCAACCTTGAGGAAGCCGGCGATGTTGGCGCCCGCGGCGTAATTGCCGGGCATGCCGTACCTGGCGGCCGCAGCTTCGCAATTCTTGAAGATGTTGACCATGATGTCGTGGAGCTTCGCGTCCACTTCCTCGAAGGTCCAGGAATAGCGCATGGAATTCTGGCTCATCTCGAGAGCTGACGTGGCGACGCCGCCGGCGTTGGCAGCCTTGGCGGGCCCGAAGAACACGCCCGCGTTCTGGAACGCAGCAATAGCGCCCGGTGTGGAAGGCATATTTGCGCCCTCGCATACGCAGCAGCAGCCGTTCGCGATAAGCTTATTTGCGGAATCCTCGTCGATCTCGTTCTGTGTCGCGCAGGGCAGCGCGATGTCGCACTTGACGGTCCAGATGCCGCTGCAGCCGTCTGCATAGGTGGCCGTCGGATGGTCGGCGACATATTCCTTGATGCGGGCTCTCTTTTCCTCTTTGAGAACTCTCACAGCCTCAAGGTCAAGGCCGTTGGCATCGTAAATGTATCCGTTGGAATCGGACATTGCGACGACCTTGGCGCCGTACTCGGTGGCCTTAAACGCGGCGTAGATCGCCACGTTGCCGGAGCCGGAAACCACCACTGTGCTGCCGTCGAAGCTCTTGCCGTTGGCCTTCAGCATCTCCTTTGTGAAGTAGCAAACGCCGAAGCCGGTAGCTTCTTTGCGCGCCAGAGAGCCGCCGTAGGTGAGACCCTTGCCGGTAAGAACGCCGGTGTAGGTGTCGGTGAGTCTCTTGTACTGCCCGTAAAGGAATCCGATCTCCCTTGCGCCCACGCCGATGTCGCCGGCGGGAACGTCCGTGTCAGGCCCGATATATTTGGAAAGCTCTGTCATAAAGCTCTGGCAGAATCTCATGACCTCGCCGTCGCTCTTGCCCTTGGGATCGAAGTCGGAGCCGCCCTTGCCTCCGCCTATGGGAAGGCTGGTAAGGCTGTTCTTGAATATCTGCTCGAAGCCCAGGAATTTGATAACGCTCTCAGTGACGTTCTCCCTGAATCTGAGGCCGCCCTTGTAAGGCCCGATGGCATTGTTGAACTGGATCCTGTAGCCTCTGTTTACCTGCACCTTGCCGCTGTCGTCGACCCAGGGAACTCTGAACTTGATTATTCTCTCAGGCTCCACAAGGCGCTCGATAAGGCCGGCCGCCTGATACTCGGGATGAGCCTCAAGCACGGGCTTCAGCGTCTCAAGGACTTCTTCGACTGCCTGGTGAAATTCGGACTCGCCGGGATTTCTCTTCTTAACTGTTGCAAGAACTGACTCGATATATTCGTTAGCGTTCATAAAAACCTCCAGATATTAAATTGCGGCAGCCGTAAAAGCACTGCCCGCGGCTGTCTGTCAACTGTTCATCGCGCTTTACTTTGCTAAAGCGCACAACCATGTATTATAAAAAAATTTGCGCCGGATTTCAAGTATTTTTGTGACGACGGCGCTGCTTCGGCGCTGCTTCAGGCGCTGCTTCAGCGCAGCTGCATTTTTTGTCACTTTTTTGTACTTTTTGTCTGTTTTTGCGCCAAATTCAACCCTTTGTGCGGCTGCCGGGGTGTTTTTCAGATAGTTCCGGTGTTCTTCAGAAGGATCCGCGGAAAACGTACATAAAATGCAAAAACGGGAGAAGCTCAAAAAGAACGCAAAAACTCAAAAAATACGCAAAAACTCAAAAATTACGCAAAAGCGCGAAAAAAGTTGTGCCCGCGATTCATTGGTGGTATAATCACGCCTGTATTCCAATCTTATGGCCGCACTATTCCGTCATTGTTATTCCGACAGCGGCCATCAAATCATCAAGGAGGAAAATATGAAAAAATTAATTTGCGCGATTCTGGCGCTTGCGCTGGTATTGAGTTTGTGCGTTATTTCGTCTTATGCAGACAATACAAATCTTGCGCTTCACAAGTACGTAGAGGTCGACATGGAGATCGTCAACTCCAACGACAACCCTGATATGGGCAGCGGCTTCTGGAGCGTCGATTTCCTGACTGACGGCAATTGGCCGGCTTTTACCAACAGCGGATCTGTCGATCTCGGCTGGTACGCCTGCAGCCCGGACATTGACGTTGACATCACGCTTGTACTTGACCTCGAGAACGTCTATCACGTCTCCGAGATTCATCTTCTGCCGCAAAAATTCATCGGCGGCTACACCTACCCTTCCACCTATGAAGTGGCCGTATCCGAGGACGGAAAAGATTACGAAGTAGTCGGCGGGGAGACGGGCGCGCACGTCAGCGAGTATTTGTTCTCAAGCTATACCCCGTCGGATCCGTACAGAGAAGAATGCTACGTTTCCTGCGAAGCCCCTGTATACGCCGTGAATAACAAGGCGGTCAGATTCGTCCGTGTCCATATCACACAAATGGGCAACGATCCGGGCGACGGTCTCCGCTATTCCGGCTTCGGCGAGATCGAGGTCATGGGCGACCCGAATCCTGTCGTCAAGGAAACACCTGTCCCTGAGGTAACGGAGGCGCCGACCGAGGCAGCTACTGAGGTCGTTGAAGAACCCACCGGGGAAGCTGTCGAGACCGAGGAACCCACCGAGGGAGCCGAGGAACCCACCGAGGGAGCCGAGGATCCTACCGAGGGAGCCGAAGATCCTGCCGAGGGAGCCGAAGAGACCGATGAACAGCCGACAGAGGCTGCCGAAGAGCCCACCAATGCGCCCGAAGAGCCGAACGACGCACCCGACCCGTCAGCGAAACCCGCCGGAAAGAAGGGCTGCGGAAGCTTTGCCGCCGGTGCATTCGCGCTCGTGTGCGCAGCCGGAGCAGCGATGCTTGTGCTCAAAAAGAAACAGTGACAGATGCTTTGGCAAACTGCGCAGCGGTAAAAAAACGCAGCGAAGCTGCGGTGAAATCGCGGTAAAAGCGCGGTAAAACCAAGGTAAAACCGCGCTGAAGCATTTGCTTCAAGCTTTATATGAGATTTAAAAACGGGCCTTTCGATCACGGCCCGTTTTTTCATTATTCCTTTGTTCATTATTCCTTTGCGATCGAATCGCCGTGCGGCACTCCTTCGGCGATTGAGTTTCGGCGATTCGATTCCGGCGATCGGATCACGGCGGTCGGATCGCAGTGCGGCGGTCTTTTATTTATGGTACGTCTCCCCGCTGTTGATCTTAAAGGCCCTGTATATCTGCTCCGAGATGATAAGCCGGGTCATCTGGTGCGTAAACGTCATGGGCGAAAGAGACAGTCTGACGTCCGCCTTGTCGGTGACGGCCTTCGCGATACCGTCTGAGCCGCCGATAACAAAAGTAAAATGCGACGTGCCTTCAGTGGCCTTGCGGTCAAAAAGCTCCGCCAGCCATTCCGAGGTCTGCTGCTTTCCGTGAACGTCAAGCGCCACCACGAAGGAGTCCTTCGGGATAAGCTTCAGGAGCAGCAGTCCTTCTTCATCCACGGTGGCACATTCGCGGCATTCCAGATATTCGAGATTGCACTTGCGGCGCAGCCTTTTTGCGTAGTCGGCGATGGCGTCCCTCATGTAGGGCTCCTTGACGGTCCCCACCGCGGCCACAGTCACCTTCAGCATTCGATCACCTCGCTGACGATTTTTTCGGGCGCGACAATGATCCTGCACCCGCAGGCCTCCGCCGCCGCTCCCGCCTTCTCAAGCACCGCGTGAAGAGCCACCTCCGGCAGATTATTCTCGCGGCTCAGATGGCCCAGCAATATGCTGCCCGTGCCGGATTTGATAAGCTCCACCGCCATATCCGCGGCGATCTCGTTGCACAGATGGCCCCGCGTGCTGAGGATGCGCTGCTTCAAAACGTAGGGGTACCTGCCCCGTCTGAGCATTTCCTCGTCGTGGTTTGCCTCGAGAAGCACCACCCCCGCGCCCATGACGTTCTCCAGCGCTTCGCGGGTAACGTAGCCGGTGTCCGTAAGAATCGCGGCCTTGCTGCCGCCGCTCTCAACCGTAAATCCCACCGGATCCGCCGCGTCGTGGGACGTGTGAAACGCCTTCACCACGAAGCTCCCCACCCTGAAGCTCTCGTTGTTCTGAAACACGATCAGCTTCTCGGGCGGCAGCTTGCCCAGCACCTTCGCCCTGTTCATGGCCTCCATCGTTTTGAGGTTCGCAAAAACAGGCGCGTCGAAGGCCCTCGCCGCCACTCCCGCGCCGGCCACGTGGTCCGCGTGCTCGTGCGTCACGATAATTCCGCTGAGCGCGTCCGCGTCCTCACCAATACAATTCAATGCCTCGCGTACACGCTTGGCATTGATTCCGCAGTCCACAAGTATTGAAGTTGTTCCGTCGGAAATGAACGAGGCGTTGCCGCCGCTGCCGCTGGATAATGTGCAAAATTTCATGGATCCCTTTGCGGTTTAAGCTGCTGAATTTGCAGCCTGAACTGCCGAAAAAAATAAATCAAAGCGGCGCTGAGGCTTTAGTCTCAAGCCGCACTTCCCGCGCCGCGTCAATATCATTACTGCGCCGCGCAAATATTCTCACTGCGCCGCGTCAATATTCTCACTGCGCCGCGTCAATATTCTCACTGCGCCGCGTCAATATTCTTCCTCGTCCACGTCCTCGCGGATGATGTCCGCGCCAAGGTCCCGGAGCTTGCCTTC
>JAGDAX010000025.1 GCA_017848335.1 Clostridia bacterium
ACTCAGTGGGAACAACATGATGCTTGCGTACAAAAAGGTAAAAGCCAATAAAGGCGCAAGCGGAATAGATGGGATAACAGTCGAGGAAATCGATGAATACATCAAAGCTCACTGGGTAGAGATACGGGAACAGATACGGAAACGGAAATACCAGCCGCAACCCGTCAGAAGGGTGGAGATTCCAAAGCCTAACGGCGGAGTCAGAAACTTGGGAAGCTGTTTGGATTATTACTTGAGTTGAACCGCCGTATGCCGAACGGCACGTACGGTGGTGTGAGAGGGGCTACTCGTTAGCCACTACTCGATGTTTACAGTTATATGTTCGGGACTCGAACCCTCGCTAAGGGAAATGCGCGTCGGCCGACGCGCATTTCCCGCCTTTTTTGCGCGCGCCTTACGCGCGCCGTTAACTTTTTGTGACAAAACAAATCCGCGCAAATGTGATACAATAACAGTGAAACGGATTCTCCGGTTGCAACTCAATATCGACCGGAAAACACGGAGGAGATTTTTTGCCGCTTTGCACTTCTGAAAAGATAGCCGAACTCAGAAAGACCAAGGGGATGTCGCAGCAGACGCTGGCTGACGTGCTTTTTGTTTCGCGCTCACTCGTGGCGATGTGGGAGGCCGGGGCGCGCGTTCCGGACAGCGTCAGCGTCGAGCGGATGGCGGAGCTTTTCGGGGTCTTGCCGGAGGACATAATGAACGACTCGCGGTACGCGTACGTGTCGAGGCTCGAAAACGATCTGATTGACTCGGAGTTCGAGGATTTTACGGACAGCGGAAGCGCGCCGTGCGACACGGAGAGGGCGGAGCAGATAATCGAATCGTTTTTGCGCAAAATCGGGAAGCGCGACAAAGATCTTTTCATGAGCCGCTATTTTTCGATGAAAACGTGCAAGGCGATCGCGGACGAATTCGGCATGAGCCTCTCTTCAGTAAAGGTGAAGCTGTCCAGGATCAGAAAAAAGCTGAAAAGATTTATCGAGACGGAGGAGTCAAAATGAACAAGGACGACTTTAGAAAAGCTCTTTCAAATATCGGAAACCGCGAGCCCGAGCCGGCCGGTGCGAAATACAAGGCCGGGAGGATCGTCATCGCCGCGGTCGCGTCTGTCGCTGTTCTGGGGGCTGTGGTCGCCGCGGTTTTGCTTCCGACGTTCTTAAAACCCGAAAACCCATTAAATAATGGCGGAGAAGATATCGGTATGGTCGCGGAAGGCACCTCTAAGGAGGCTGAAGCGCCGACGCCGAACGGTTTTTACGGGGAAGGCGACCCGAAAGAGACAGAAGGCGCGAAGGAAGACCTCGCTCCGGATGAGACATCCACCCCTGCGATTACGCCGCCGCCGTCTGAAACCGGAACCGCAGCCGGAACAGCAACCGGAGGCCACGATTCTTTGTCGACGCCAACGCCTGGCGAAGAGCCTTTCTGGTTCGGGGACGTTACACTCAGCGTGAACCTTCTTGCGTACGAAGACGTCGACAGCACAATAAAAACGTTCAATTCTGACAGTTTGAACGCGCACGTTATCTCCACCTCCGTTTTCGGAGAGCACGAAAATTGCGAAAACGTCTACTACGACAGGGAGACGGGCAGGGTGACGTGCCTCTATCACGAGCTGGAGGGGATCATAGGGGAGGACGTGCTCAAGGACTGGTGGGTCTTTTTCAGACACGACACGGTGCGCGACGACCTTGCGGCTGTTTTTATGACGAAGAGATTCTCGATAACTCCCGAGAAAATGGAGAATGCCGTTTTGCTGTTTGACATTAATCGCTGCACGGTCACGGAGCTGAGTCCGCCCGAGGGCGTTGAGGATTTCGAATTCCTCAGCAACTACTCAAGGACGTGTTTCAGAAACGGAAAACTCGCGCTGAACACAAGTTTTCCCGACGGAGGTCAGTGCATTTATATTTTCGACGCTGCGACAGGCGGGTGGCAGAAGATCCTTGAGGACAAAGGCCTTTCTTACATAGGGGGCTGGTTTTTAGATGACGATCTTCTTTTCGTCAACGGCGACGATCTCAACGGTTTTTACAACCTGAGCACCGGCGTTCTGACGGAGGTGATCGGGGGCTACTGCTTCGCGACACGCGGAAAAGTATACTCGGTCAAGGATTATTACGAAAAAAACGGACCGATGAAAGTCGCGATCTACGACGCCGTCACCGGAGAGCAGCTCGAAGGAACGGTCCCGGTGCCTTGCTATTTCAGCGGTTCGAACTATTCCGTGAAGCTCGTGGGGACGGACGGCACGCGCAGGACAGCCGTGACCGGGCTTAACCGCGAGACGGAGTGTTGGAGCAAAGACGGCGCGTACTACTACTGCTATTCCGCGAGGGGCGAAAACGTCTACTGCTTCTCGGTAGAGACGGCAGAGTGGACGAGTGTTCACGTCGACAGGATTTCGGAGGAGCCTGTCGAGCTTGACGGAAATTTGTACGCGGTTTTCGCGGGCTACGGAATGGCGGCCGGGGACAACTGCAGCGAGGTCACACTGTACTTCACCAGAAAGCTCGAGCTTGTCCCCGAGCTTCCCGCGTATGAGGACGATAAGGTCGACTCGCCTTACTGGGACGTCTACAGGAGCATCAAATTTTATAATTTCCCTGAAAAGCGCTATTTCTTTATTGCGGACCGCGAGGATATGATGAACAGCCAATCGGGGGTATTCAACGGACACGACGTCTATTATGAGATGGACGAGCTGAGGGATATCATTTTGAAGCTGCTCGAGCAGCGGACGAACGTCTACTCGCACGCGCGCTTTGAGCACAGCACGTTTTCGCTTTACAGAATTTACATAAACTGCGGCGGCAGTCTTGAGATCGCCTTCGGAGAGGACGACGGAGGCCTATATAAGGCGTATATCGGGTACAAAGGCAATGCCATCGAAGGGTACATAGCCGAGGTCTGCAACGTTCCCGAAAGCCTTTTCAACGAGGCGGTGAAGCTCCATCCGGTGCATACTGTTCTGAAAATTTACCCCGAGGCGAACAAGTTTTATAACGAGGAGAGCGACTGCGACATGATACTTCCGGTGGCGCCGACGGAGGAGGACTCGGAGTACCTTCTGGGAATACTTAACAGCGGGCGCTGGCAGCCGGACGACACCATGAATCTCTCGTTTTCGCACATTTTTTTGAACGGCGATAAGGAGATCTACTACCTTGACGCGAATGGGCTGTTCAGGAACGTAAAAGAGCGTGTGTTCATAAAGGTGACCGAGGAGGAGCGGCTGTTTATCAACGAACTGCTTGAAAAATACAACAACGCGTAGAGGCGGAGCGGCGATGCCGGGAGGAGAGGCTCCCGGCATCGCCGCGCGCGTTTAAAACCCTATTTTGATAAGGAGGGCTTGACATGAACGAAAAGCATTTTGGAATGGCAAAAATGAGATTTTTGAAGATGGTTATTGCTGTTCTGACGGCTTCTTTGATGGTCGCGACGTCTTTTGGCTGCGGCAAGGCGCCGCAGGAGGAGCCCGGTGAGACAGGCGGCGAGACGTTTGATGAGTCGCACGATTCCGACGCGTCTTTAACGTGCGTCCGCGGCGTAACGTCGTTTGAACCCGGAACGATTTACGTGGGCTACGTTTACGTAACGGTCCTGGACAAAAACGGCTTCGGCGGCGGAGGAGAGTTCGAGGACGACGTTTTTGTCAAATACGCCGGCGCGAACAAGGCTTTTGGGTGGTTCCAGACGCTGAGGGTCGTTTTTGACGGAAAGGACGTGGTCAGGGAGACGCTGCGGCATGAGAGCGACGAAGGATACTATCATGAGACGAAGCTCACCGTCACGAAAACGATAAGCGTCCGGCCCGCCGATCCAGCCACGGAGCCTGTTTTTGACAAGCCGATCATCTACCTCTACCCGGAGGAGGATACCGTCTGCAGCGTCCGCCTCGACTTTAACGGCGTGCTGACGTGCACGTACCCGGAGTACGGCGAGGAGGGCTGGACCGGCTTCACTGCTTCAAAGGACGGAACGCTGACGTTCCCCGACGGAAAACGATACTATGCGCTCTACTGGGAGGGCAGGGGCGCCTGCGGGACCGATTTTGACTTGTCGAAGGGCTTCTGCGTAAAAGGCAGCGAAACAGCGTCGTTCCTTTCCGAAACGCTCCCGAAGCTGGGACTTTCCGAGAGGGAGGCGAACGAGTTTATCATCTACTGGCTCCCGCTGATGAAGGACAACCGGTACAACCTGATCACGTTCCAGACAGGGGCGTACGAGAAAAACGCCGTCCTGACTGTCGATCCGGCGCCGGACACTGTTATCAGGGTGTTTATGGTCTTCAAACCGCTTGAAAACGAGACGGATGTCGAGGCACCCGACCTTAGCTTGCTTGCCGCGCCCGAGCGTAAAGGATTTACCGTCGTCGAGTGGGGCGGCAGCAGGATCGATTAAAAAGAGACGTCGTTTTTTGGGCAGATAAAATGTCGTGGTAAAGGCGACCAAATCCATTCCCGGAAATGGTATAATTAATCAGATTGGCGAATACTTTAAGTGTTAGAAGTTTCTTGTGTTTTGTCTGGCAACAGGAATAAAGATGCTGATCGAATTGATGCCGAAAACCGTTTTGACAGTAAGGAGAGAATGACAATGTATGCTGCTTTATTTGAAATCAGTGGATGGTTAGGAACACACAAATATATCTTCGAGGGAAACAGTGCAAACTTAGTTGTTGCAAGCCTTGAACAGGTGCAGGATCTTTCGTGCCTGGCCCGCATTGGCGCGGAATACGAAAGCGTCGAAGGCCTTCTTCAAGTGGAAAAACTCAATAAGTTTGTAGTTTTTGTCAACAAAACCATAATAAATTATTTGAATTAACTAAAATTGATGTTTTGCAAGAAAGATTATCTGCATATGAATTGAAAAAAGAGGAGATAGATAGAATTGAAGCCGAAGAGAAAAGAAAAAAAGACTTAGCATTGCAAGAGGAGCAAGCAGCGCAGTTGAGGAAAGAAAGATATTTGGCGATACAAAAACGCAATGAAGCAACTCGCATGGCTGAAAAAAGAAAGAGGGCGATTGCGGTTATCGTTGTAGCGGGCATAATTATTGCCTTTCTGGTATTAATTGGGGTTATAATCGGAAAAACTCTCTACGATAGCGAACCTCGAAATTTCGCTACTGAAAAAATGAATGAGGACTATTCAAATGTTTATGCAGACTTAATTTCAATCGATCCAATATACATTACCAGCTCAACCATAACTACTAAACACTCTACATTTTTCTCCGGAGGAGATATTATCTGCAAGTGTATTACTGTGGAAGGAAAGACTATTTGGGTTGCGTTCAATAGTTATCAGTATCCTCGTGGAGATGATAAAACAGAAGATGGATATCAACCGTTGACTTATAGCGAGAGTAGTCCGTTAAGAGTAATAGGTAGACCACGAAAATCTGGAAAGGTATCCGATAAATTACCGCAATCAATTGGAAATGTTCTTGTGCTTGAAATATCTTCTGTAATAAAGAACTGATTGGAGAAAAGAAAGGATTATTATGTCTACACAGATTACATATACTTCAACTATAACTGTGCCTGTTTACGTAGGCTGGAAATGCGAGAAATGCGGACAAACTAACATTTCCTTTGGCACAATTGCTTGCAAAAGATTTAAAACTACAAGCTCTTGGCGATCGTCAATACAGAAAGAAACAAAAGAAGCAGTTTCGAAACAGGCCCAGAATGAATGGCTAGACGAGGCTTTTACCTTAATAAATAAACCCGATGATAGTTGGTCCGCCATATATAACAATTTACATTTAGAGAATGCTAACTGTACAAATTGTCGAAAAAGACCAAGATGGGATAGAAGCCCTAAATTATTACCATTTATTGGGCTAATAATAATGGCAATTATTATCTGTGGTCTTGTAGCGTTAGCCTCACCTAAAAGTGTTGTGGGTTGGTTATTGTTGGCAGTAAGCATAGGGCTGCTTGTTTGGATATTTATAGGAGAGACAGTATACATAAAAAGGATGGAAAAACTGCCGAAAGAGTTTTCGCCTGTAATAGGGTCTACTAATCTGGAACTAAGCGCCTATGCCGAAGCACAAAACGAGACTATACCTTCGCAGGATGAAGTGATACAGACGCTAAATAACTATGGCATGAATTCTTCCCTGAATAACACAGATGATTCTGCTACTGTTGAGGAAAAGTGTCACAATGGGGCAATGCCTTCGGTTGTAGAGACTGTGTATTATTGCAGAAAATGTGGTGCGAAACTTCCAGACGGGAGTGATTTCTGCAATAAATGTGGGATGCGGCAAATTCGCGAGACTTTATAAGCACTTCTAAAAAGTGTGAGTAATTATTTAAAATGGATCATAGCTTCAGCTTTATTCAATTGAGGAAGGATATGTTCTCTGTCGGTGCTGCGCTAGCGAAGACAGATATAACGTAGGAGGACGTGGTAAAGCAGCTTGTGACCATAAAGCATAAGCAGAATTTCGGTGTTCTCGGGTTTACCGACGGAGAGAACAGACACACATATCCGGTCTTACGGTAAATTCTTCCAAGAATCTTATCGTAAGGCCTTCTTCGTTGAAGAATTGCCTGCGAAAGGTTTGCCTATATTTAGGTGAAATCGCTGTAAATGAAATCTTCAACCGTCTTCAACCACTTAGAATCTTCCGTCAGTAGTAAAACTAAAAACAAAAAATCCCCTAAAAATAGAGGTTTTAAGTGGTGGGGACGATAGGACTTTTCTCTCATGAACGTAAGCCCCACCGGGGCTTACTCCCAAGCCTTCTGCGCTCTGCTTGAACGCTTGGAATTCGTTTCAAGTCCTATCTAAAGCGTTCATCAAAAAAAGGGAGGACATTGCGGACTCCCTTTTTTGATGGTGGGGACGATAGGACTTGAACCTACGACCTCCCGGATGTCAACCGGACGCTCTAACCAAAGCTGAGCTACGCCCCCACGAGGTACGGGTGGTATTGTAGCACAGCGGGGAAGGGTTGTCAATAGCAATTGAAAAAAAAGGGGGCGTGATGTATAATTCAACGAACCCAACTAAAAAGGAGGTACGCATCCGATGAGGAAAAAACTGACGCTGTTTAAAGCCGCTGCGGCGCTTGTGATGGCGATGCTGCTCGCAGTCACATTGCTGGGGTGCCGTCCCTACGATCCCGCTGAGGGCATTCTTGACGAGGGTTATGAGCCCGATCCCTCCGGCAAGGTGAAGCTGAATTATTATATTGCTGCGAACGATGCGCTCAAGAAGGCCATCAACGACTACGTGAGCGCTTTCAACCAGAAGTACAGCAACGTGAAGGTTCAGACGTCGCTCTCCTCGAGGACGAAGGAACAGATTGCCGCGGAGGTGGCAGCAAAGACCGTGGGAGACGTGCTTTTCCTTTACGAGTCGGACGTGTACAATTACGCGGTGACGCAGAAGGCCCTTATGCAGCTTGACTACTTCGTCGAGGCCTACGGCATTGACCTGGCGAACATTTTTACCGCAATGGTGGATATGGGCACCGTCAACGGCAGGCTTTACATGGCCACCTGCAATTACAACCACATTATTTACTACTACAACAAGGACCTCATCAAGGCCGCCAATCTTACGGACCCTGTGGAGCTTCAGAACAACGGCACGTGGACCTGGGATACGTTCAAGGAGTATTGTCGCGCACTGACGTTCACGGACGAGGCGCAGGGGACGAATTACGTGGGAGCCGCTCTGAGGCTGGGCTACTCGGCGGAATACATTCCGTTTCTGGAGGGCTTCGGGGGCAAATGGTACGATACTGCCGAGAAGCGCGTGTCGTTCTTCTCGGATGAGCGCGTGCTGCAGGGCGTGAAGGAGATGTGCGACTTTGTGCGCAGCAATACCTGCAAGTATTACGCGGTGGACGTCACCGGGCAGGGCTACAAGACCGTCAAGAACACCCCCTCGCAGATGAATTTCCAGTCGTACAACGACAAGACCCAGGTGGCCTTCAGGGCGGGCGAGCACGACAATATGATCACCATCGGCCGCGATTACGAAAGCTCCGGCATTGACTGGGACGTGGTGGCGGTGCCCGCGCTTCCTACTCACAGGGTGGGAACGGGCTGCAGCGGCTTCGCGGTCTTTAACGGGACACGCAACCCTGACGCGGCGGCGGCTCTTGCGCTTACGATTCTTACCGAGGAAGGCCAGACAGCCTACCACGGCCAGGAGGGCGGCGCGGTGCCCAACATAAAGTCGCTGGCATACAACAACGGTTATTGGCGCGTGCCTTTTGAGGACCGCAGGGATGACCCCGTGAACGGCAAGAACTACGATGCGTTCATTTCCTTCCCGGAGGCTGACACCTACGCGTTCGTTGAGTGCGTTATACCGCCTGAGGTGGCCGACGTGGTCAAAAAGTATATGCAGAACGTTGTCCCCGAGGACGTGAACGGCGAGCGCAGCCTCGAGAATACGCTGGCGCTGCTGGAGGCGGAGGCAAATCAGAAATGGGATTCGATTTTTAAGGGCTAAGTGCCGGGGGAACCGGTAAGGCATGCGGCACTCCTCCTCAGTTAAAGATCAGATCCGGACTAAAAACACAGAAAGAAAATTATTCATTTATGGTAAAGCTTATTAACGAACAAACGTTCCTTGTGGACGGCAGGATTTCGGCGACAGGCATTCCCGGTGTGGACAGCGCCGATGCCGCGGGGCGGACTATTGCCGCGAGAATATTGGCGGACCACAACCACGGCGACGCGCCGGCAGGGGAGGGCCTTCTCAAGATCAGATTTGACGCGATGGCTTCCCACGATATCACATACGTGGGGATCATTCAGACGGCCAGGGCGTCGGGGCTTCAGCGGTTCCCGATCCCGTACGTTCTCACCAATTGCCACAACAGCCTTTGCGCGGTGGGCGGCACGATCAACGAGGACGACCACGTGTTCGGGCTCACCGCCGCCAGGAAGTACGGCGGGATCTTTGTGCCCCCGCACCAGGCGGTCATTCACCAGTACATGCGCGAGAATTTCAGCGGCTGCGGCAGGATGATCATAGGATCCGACAGCCACACAAGGTACGGCGCGCTCGGAACGATGGCGGTCGGCGAAGGCGGCCCTGAGCTGGTGAAGCAGCTTCTCGGGCGCTTTTACGAAATCAGGCGGCCCGACGTGGTGCTCATTTACCTGACGGGAAAGCCCCGGAAGGGCGTCGGCCCACAGGACGTGGCGCTGGCGATCATAAGGGAGGTCTTCGACAGAGGCTTCGTGAAGAACAGCGTCATGGAATTTGCGGGCCCGGGCATTGCAAGCCTTTCCATGGATTACAGGAACGGTATTGACGTGATGACCACGGAGACCGCGTGCCTCAGCTCCGTCTGGGTGACCGACGGGAGGACCGAGGAGTATTTCAGGATTCACGGGCGGCCGGAGGCCTTCAGGAGGCTTGAGCCGCAGAACGGCGCGCTTTACGACAGGACGGTGCTGGTGGAGCTCGACAAGGTTGAGCCCATGATCGCGCTTCCCTTCCACCCCGGCAACGCGTATACTATCCGCGAGTTTCTCGACAATGCGGAGGAGATTCTCGACAAGACCGAGAAGAGCGCCATCAGCCAGTTCGGCGGCAAGGTACGCGGCCTCGACCTCAAGTCGAAATTCCGGGACGGCAGATTTTACGTGGATCAGGGCATTATTGCCGGCTGCTCCGGCGGCACGTACGAAAATATTATGGGGGCATCCGCCATCCTCCGCAAGGGCGCCGTGGGCAACAGCGAGTACACTCTCAGCGTCTACCCGGCCAGCCAGCCTGTATACGCGGAAATTGCGGCAAACGGGGCGCTTCCTGAGCTTATTAACGCGGGCGTCAACGTAAAAACCGCCTTCTGCGGGCCTTGCTTCGGAGCAGGGGACGTGCCCTTTAACAACGCCTTCTCGATAAGGCACACCACGCGTAATTTCCCCAACCGCGAAGGCTCAAGGCCTCAGGACGGCCAGATCTCGTGGGTGGCATTGATGGATGCGGCGTCTATTGCCGCGACGTCCGCTATGGGCGGCGTGCTGACACCGGCCACGGATATGGATTTTGACGACGAAATACCGCCCTACCGCTTCAACGACAGCGCATACAGGGCGCGGGTATACAACGGCTTTGGCAACGCGCTTCCTGAGGAGCCCCTTGTGCTGGGGCCCAACATTACGGACTGGCCGCGTATAGACGCCCTTCCCGACAATATATTGCTGGAGGTCGCCTCGGTCATAAGCGACGAGGTCACCACCACTGACGAGCTGATTCCCAGCGGCGAGACGTCGTCCTACCGGTCGAATCCCCTCAAATTAGCTGAATTTGCGCTGTCCCGAAAGGATCCGGGCTACGTCGGACGGGCCAAGGCCGTGAAGGCTGCGGACGACCGCAGAAAGGAAGGGGACGCGTCGGCGCTTGCCGGGATCGGCGGAGCCTCGCCCGACAATACTTCCATAGGCAGCGTGGTCATCGCCAGGAGACCCGGCGACGGCTCCGCCCGCGAGCAGGCCGCCTCCTGCCAGAGAGTGCTGGGCGGCGCAGCCAATATCGCGCTGGCCTATGCCACCAAGCGCTACAGGAGCAACCTCATAAACTGGGGCATGCTGCCTTTTACCGTCGCTGAAAGCGATAAGGATATTTTTGAGGGCGCTCTTTGCGTCGGCGACAGAATCTACGTGCCCGGCATCAGGAATGCAATTCTCGAGGGCCGCAGTTCCGTGGAGGCCGCCGCGTTTCTCGCCAACGGTGAAAAGCGCTGCCTGACGCTCAATCTGGGCGAGCTCTCGCCTGAGGAGAAGGACATTATCGTGGCAGGGTGCCTCGCGAATTATTACAATTCGTGAAGCTGCCGGAGGCTTTTGCACGCCTTCTGCGCGCCGGATCGCATGCTTTCAGCGGGCCAGGTTGCGCACCCTCCGAGCGACGGATCGCATGCTTTCTGCGGGCCAGGTAGCGCACCCTCCGCGCGCCGGATTGCACCTGCTTTTTGAATGCAGAATTGCGCACCCTCCGCGTACAGAACAGTCCTTCGCATGATCCGACAAAATCCCCTAAAAAAAGGAGTAATAATGAGAAAAATAATCAAACTAAGCAGTCTTTTATTGGCATTCACGCTCCTGCTCGGCCTGACGCTGAGCGGCTGCAGATCCGGCGACGGAGACCCGGTGACCCCTTCAAACCCCGACAATCCGGTGGCGACCATTGTCGTGAAGGGCATGGGCGTCATTATTGCGGAGCTCTACCCGGACGTGGCGCCTGAGACGGTCAAAAATTTCATCTCGCTCGCCAACAGCGGCTTTTACGACGGCCTCACGTTTCACCGCGTAATAAGCGGCTTTATGATTCAGGGCGGCGATCCCAACGGCAACGGTTCCGGCGGCCCGGGCTATTGCATCAAGGGGGAATTTACCGTCAACGGCTTTGAGAACGATCTGTCCCACACCCGGGGCATTCTTTCCATGGCCAGAAGATCCCGTCCCTTCGATTCCGCGGGGTCGCAGTTTTTCATTATGCACCAGGATTATACCAGCCTTGACCGGCAATACGCCGCCTTTGGCATGGTCCTTGACGGGATGAACGTTGTGGACAAAATTGCGGCGGTTTCGACTGACAGGAGCGACAAGCCTTTAAAAGACGTGATAATCAAGTCCATCAGGGTCGACACGAAGGGCATTGAGTACGGCGAGCCCGAGAAGCTGCCTGAGCCGTGATAATTTTCGCGGGAAGCGGATTCCTTCGCGGGAAGCGGATTCCTTCGCGGGAAGCGGACTTCTTCGCGGCAGGTGATTCCTTCGCGGCAGGTGATTCCTTTGCGGAAAGTGAATCTCTTCGCGTGAAGAGCATTAAAAACGGCGCTTTCGCACGCGTACGTCCGTTGAACGAACGGCGCAAGCATCCGTTGAACGAACGGCGCGGACACCGATCCGAGCGCTTACAAGGAGACAAATATGAACACGACAGAAACCAAAAATCCGATTGCGACGTTGACGGTCAGGGACCTCGGCACGGTCACGCTGGAACTGTTCCCGGACAAGGCGCCCATCACCGTCGCCAATTTCGTGAAGCTGGCCAAGGAAGGCTTCTACGACGGCCTGATCTTCCACAGGATCATAAGCGGCTTTATGATACAGGGCGGCGACCCCACGGGCACAGGCACCGGAGGCCCGGGCTATTCAATAAAGGGCGAGTTCAGATCGAACGGCGTGCCCAATGATATTTCGCACAAAAGAGGCGTGATCTCGATGGCCAGGTCCGCGATGCCGAATTCGGCGGGCTCACAGTTTTTCATTATGCACAGGGACGGCGAGTTTTTGGACGGACAATATGCCGCCTTCGGTATTGTGACCGACGGAATCGACGTCATCGACAAGGCCGCCTCCGTGCCCACCAACGCCGCGGACAGACCTCTTTGTGACGTTGTCATTGAGAAGATCACCGTGCAGGAGTAACCCAAAGCCGATCGATAACCCTGAACGATCGATATCCACGGCCGATTGATACCCCGGGCCGGTCAATACCCTTGGCCGGCCGATACCATTGACCTGAAAGGAACGTTCGCGATAATGAGCTTCACGGAGTACGAAACCGCAAAGGAAGCGGCCGAAAGGCTTGGCATTTCTTCGCGCGCCGTGCAGAAACGGGCAGCGGAGGGCAGGATACCCGGAGCCGTAAAGCACGGCAGGTCCTGGCTTATTCCCAAAACCTGCGCCGACGTGGAAAACAGCGGCGCCGACCGTCCGGAAACCGGTGCAGAGCGCGCAAACAGCGACCCGGACAGCCGGAAAAGCGGCGCAGACCGGGTGATCCGGCGGGACGGCGCGCACAGGCACAAAACGGATACAGGGAAGAACCGTCTGCAGGCGCACCGCGGAGCGATGCCGATAATGAGCGGCACGTATCAGCCGGGCTTGCTGAGGGATTTCATTGACGGGTTGGAGGATCCGGACGACCGCAGCATCGCCCTTGGCGAATTCTATTTCTATAGCGGAAGATCCACGGACGCGGCGAACGTTATAGCGAGGTATCAGGACAGCGCCGACCCGGAGCTTTGCTTCTCGGCGAACACGGTGGCGGTCTTTGCGAACCTTTCGGGAGGGCGGCCGGAGCTTATCTGGCTTGCCTTCAGGAACCTGCAGAGGCTGACCGGCAGCGTGCTTGGAGGAGATTCGCCGCCGGAGCTGCGCGCCCTCGTGATTTTTTTCGCGACAATGGCCTCAGTTCTCTTTCATATTCCGATACCCGAAATTCCGCCGCTGGACGAGTATCTGCACTGTCTGCCGGAGGGGCTGAAGGTGTACGCCTGCTATATTCTCGCGCACAAGGCATACCTCGAGAAGAACTATCAGATCGCTCTCACCATCGCCGACCTCGGAATCGCGCTGGGCTCCAAAAACTATCCCATCGGATACATTTACTGCCAGATCATGGCGGCGATCGCCCTCGTGAATCTCAAGCTCACAAAGGAGGCTCTTGCGAGGCTCGAGAAGGCGTGGGAGGTGGCCGAACCGGACGGTCTGATCCAGCCCTTCGGCGAGCACCACGGACTGCTTCACGGGCTGATCGAGGTGTTCTTTAAGGACAAGGCCCCGGAGCTTCACAAGCGGATCGACGATATCACGTACGCCTTCAGCGCGGGCTGGCGAATAATCCACAACGGCACCGTCCGCCGCAGCGTGCCCGACAATCTCACGACACTCGAATTCACGATCGCCATGCTTTATTCGCGCGGCTGGACCGCCCCGGAGATCTCAAAGCAGCTGCGCATATCGACCAGGACGGTTTATAACCGCATCACAATGATCTTCAACAAGCTCGGCATTTCGGAGAAGAAGGAGCTTGCCAAGTATATGCTCTACTGAAGGATCGTTCCGAAGGGTTACAATAGCATAGGACAGAGAAAAAGTCACACGGTATGAAAGACGAGAATCTTCCGCCATGTGGCTTTTTCCGTACCCTGTAAGGAGGTTTCAGAAAGGAGAAAGCCAACGGAAGCCAGGAGGATCAAGTACAAGTATTTGAAAATCAGTTGGAAGGCTCGAAAGGCTGCTTATGCGGAAAGCCACAAGGGCGAGCCGGACAGCTTAAATAAGGCGTTCCGCCGGCTCAAAAAGCAGGGCGTCGATTTGAACATAAATCCGGACGCCCTGCAAGCGGAATATGACAGGCTGAAAGCAACGCATACCGAGCTTGCCGGACAGCTTGCCGCCGTCAAAGAGGAATTGCAGCCGCTGAAGGATATTCGCTGCCGGGTCGGCAAAGTCTTCACGCCGGAACAGTCCGAAGCCCACAAAAAGCCCGAACCGAAGCACTCTATCAGAGAACGCTTGCAGTATGAACAGACAGCGAGCAAAAGGAAACAGGAGCAGAAAGCTCCCCAACACAAAAAACAGGATATGGAACTCTGACAGGCACTTGACGTTTTCTCTGCGAAAATGACGGGTGCTTTTTTGTTTCCAACGCAAAAAGAAAAGACCCCCGGCAATAACCGGGTGTCTTATTACTGCTTTCCGAACAGATCGCTGTGCGTTCCTGTTCGGGATAATGTCAGTACCAGTAAATCATTCTCGATCCGATAGACCAACAACCAATCCGGCTGAATGTGGCACTCAAGATGCCCGGTCCGATTTCCGGTCAAAGCGTGATCTTTGTTTTTCTCCGGAAGCTGTTCGCCGCTTGCCAGCTTACGAATGACGTCATCAAGAAGGTCAACGTCCAGGTGACGCTTCATTGCCAGCTTGTAGTCCTTCTTAAATTGACTTGTCCAAACGATGTCGTAATGCTTGCTCATTCTTTCAACGCCCTCAGTGCTTCTTCTACATCAGAGTAGCGTTTTACAGACGGATCGCGGGCAATGCGTTCTGCTTCCAACATTGCCGCCATAGTCTCCTTGTTCGGCTGCTCCAGGCGAACATCAAAAGGAAAACCGCCGACACGGAGCGACTGGCGAAGAAACACATTGATAGCGGTGGTAAGGTTAATGCCTAACTCACCATACATCGCTTCGCACTGTTTCTTAATATCGCTGTCCATACGGACACTGAAATTAGTTGTGGTAGCCATGAATGTCAACTCCTTTCTTTGCTACTGCACTTATATTATACGCATATTGCATTGCGTAGTCAACCTGTCAGACGGAAAATTTACAAATTAACTAAAAAGATTTTTTGGAGGAAATGCTTATTGAACGTATTTGAAGCAGTAAAAGACAATGCTGCCACCCGACAGGCGGCAGAGATGTACGGCATCCGGGTCAACCGTTACGGCATGGCAGTCTGCCCGTCCCGCAATGACAAAAATCCGAGGATGAAAGTGGATAAGCGTCTCCACTGTTTCGCTTGTCAGGTATTTTTGGGAACAGGCACTGAATGCCGCCCTGCCAAATCGCAGGCAGGGCGGCATTCGGTTTTTTTATTTGCGGCCGCAGGGCGCGAACACGGTCGCCGCCGGGCGCAAATATCGCCGCCGCGGGGCGCGAACACAGACGCCGCCGGGCGCAGATATTCCCGCGGTGAGCGCCCGGACGTC
>JAGDAX010000026.1 GCA_017848335.1 Clostridia bacterium
GAAGCGGTCAGCATGTCCACGCCCAGCTCCTCCACGTCAATCCTGAGCTTGCCGTAGCCCTGCACGCAGTCCGTGTGGAACAGTATCTTTGGATTGATGCGGTTTTTGAGCTCCGCGATCTCCCGGATGGGCATGACCGCGCCGGTTTCGTTATTGACGGTCATTATCGAGATGATGGCTGTGTCCTGCTCGATCATATTGATGAGCTCCGGAAGCTTCACGACGCCGCCGCTGTCCACGGGGCACCTCTTGACGGTGACGCCTTCGGCTTCGAGGGCCTTGGCGGTTTCTTCGACAGCCGGGTGCTCCACCGCGGAAATAATAAGCTTGCGGGAGGCTCTCCTGTTGGCCGCAAAGAAGCCCTTGAGGGCAAGATTGTTTGCCTCCGAGCCGGATGCCGTGAAGATGATCTCGTTCCTTCCCGCGTTAACAGACTCCGCCACGGCCTCCCTTGCGGACCGCAGCACGTTCTCGGCGCGCAGTCCCAGCCGGTGCAGCGATGAAGGGTTCCCGTAGAAAAGCTCCGCAGTTTCCTTCACCTTTTGTGTCACGGAGGGCAGCTGCCTCGTGGTGGCGCTGTTGTCAAAGTAGAGGACGCGCTCGCGGTTGAAAACGCTCTCGCGGTACTTCCCGAAAAGGTCCGGGCGCAGCTTCCCGGTCAGCTTCTCAGCCTCAGCGCGGCGCCACCTCCCGATGTCGTCGTGGTTCCCGCCGGTAAGCACCGCAGGCACCTCCCTGCCCTCAAAAACGGCCGGCTTTGTGTACTGCGGATACTCGAGAAGAAGCCCCTCGAACGACTCGTCGCCCGCCGAATCAGGCGCGCCAAGCACACCCGGAATGAAACGGGCCACCGAATCGACCACCACCGCGGAGGCCAGCTCGCCGCCCGTAAGCACGTAGTCGCCGATGGATATCTCATCGTCGCAGACCGCGTCAAGCGCACGCTGGTCGATCCCCTCGTAATGGCCGCAAAGGAGCACCAGATAAGGCTTCTGCGACAGCTCTTTTGCAACGCCGGAATCGAACCGCCTGCCCTTGGGGGACATGTAAACGGTGTAAGGCCTCTCGGTCACTCCCTCCGCAGCCGCAGCGCTTACGGCCGCTCTGTGGCAGGAGACCACCGGGCCGCAGGTCATAAGCATGCCGGGGCCGCCGCCGTAAGGCGTGTCGTCCACCTTTTTCTGCTTGTTGTCGGAATAATCCCTGATCTGGTAATATTTGATTTCGAGAATTCCCTTGTCGCAGGCGCGCTTCACGATGCTCTCGCCAAGGGCGCCCTTTATGACTTCGGGGAACAGTGTCAAAACGTCGATCTTCATGTGGTTTGCGGACTTTCGAAAGTTATGTTATTTGAGTGCCGGGTGCCAAGTACCCTTCAAGCTGCTGTAAAGCTAAAGGCTAAAGGCCGGAAGCCGGAGGCTAAAGATTTTCAGCAGCTGGTGAATGGATCGGATCCCGCGTCTGCATTTTGAGACACGAACGGTTCACGCGTGAGCGTGCTCAGTGAGGGACTCAATATGCTGCGCGGCGGCCGGGTGCCGGAACGTTCCCTTGACCCGCTCAGGGCTTCCCCAGCAGCCTGAACATATTCTTCTTGTACGCCTCGACTCCCGGCTGGTTGAAGGGGTTGACCCCCAGCATGTACCCGCTGACGCCGCAGCTGTACTCGAAGAAATACAATAGTGCGCCGATGCATTCGGGTGTAAGAGCGTCGAAGCTGATCTTCAGCACCGGAACGTCGCCGTCATAGTGGGCCATTGCGGTGCCTTCAGCCGCCTGCTTGTTGACGAAATCCATTGTCCTGCCGGCAAGGTAATTCAGACCGTCAAGGTCGTCCCCGGTCGCTTCAAGCGTAACGTCCTTCACGGGATCTTCCACGGTCAGCACGGTCTCGAACATGATTCGCGGGCCCTCCTGGATGTATTGGCCCATGGAATGCAGGTCGGTCGTAAAATCGCAGCCGGCGGGGAAAATGCCCTTGCCCTGCTTGCCTTCGCTCTCGCCGAAAAGCTGCTTCCACCATTCAGTGATGAAGTGGAGGCCCGGCTCGTAATTCTCGAGGATCTCAACCGCGCGGCCGCTTCCGTAAAGGATGTTGCGCACCGCGGCATATTGGAGCGCCGGGTTTTGAAGCCCCTCAGCCTTGTCCAGGAATTCCGCCTCCGCGCGTGCGCCCCCGATAAGGCTGTCCGTGTCGATTCCTGCGGCGGCAATCGGAAGAAGTCCCACAGGCGTGAGCACGCTGAAACGCCCTCCAACGTCGTCGGGAATCACAAACGTCTCGTAGCCCTTCGCGTCCGCCAGGGATTTGAGCGCGCCGCGGGCCTTGTCGGTGGTGGCATATATGCGCCTTGCGGCGCCCTCCTCGCCGTATTTGTCCTCGAGAAGCTTCCGGAACACGCGGAACGTCACCGCCGGCTCCGTGGTAGTGCCTGATTTCGATATCACGTTGACGCTGAAGTCCCTGTCCTTCACGAACTCCACAAGCGACGAAAGATAGACCGGGCTCACGGAATTTCCCGCAAACACCACTTTAGTGCCGCTGTTTTCCTTCGGAAAGGCCTCTGTAAGCGCGTCAATGACCGCCCTTGCCCCGAGGTATGACCCGCCGATGCCGATGACCACCAGCACCTCCGAGTCGCTCCGTATCTTCCGGGCGGCTGCCTTAATGCGTGAATACTCTTCACGGTCATAATCGAAGGGCAGCCTGAGCCACCCCAGGAAGTCGCTGCCCTCACCCGTGCCGCTTCTCAGAACCTCGCGGGCACTGCCGGCAAGCTCCATGCATTCTTTTTTCACAGAAGGGTCGATATATTTCGCCGTCCTTGCGTCGTCAAATTTGATTAAAGCCATTTTCCACTCCGTAATATTTCAATTGATCGAGAGCCCGACAAGCCGCACCGCGCGTCCGCCGCTCTCCGGGCAAGGCCCCGTGGGCTCACCCGCATACACTTTCAGTATAACATTTTTGCGCGACAATCTCAAAGAAAAAATGAGTGCGCTCTGCTGCTGTAAGGCTGGAGCCCGGAGGCCGGAGGCAAGAGCCCGGAGACCGGAGGCAAGAGCCCGGAGGCAAAAGAGCGCTTCGCTGCGGCCGGAGACCGGAGACAGGCTGCGCTGCGCCATAGTCTTACACTGCGCAGCGCAGCTATGAACTTTTAACAAACAACTCCCGTCCCATAACTCACGCCCCATAACTCACATCCCACAACGCGCGCCGGCACTTTCAGGAAAAAACAAAAAAAGCTTGCACAATACCGCGAAAGATGGTATCATCTCTTGCGGCCGGTTCCTTTTTCCACATGCAAAAGCATTGTTGTCACGGCCAAATCATCTCTATTTTTAGGGAAATAATCAAAGAGAGTGTTTTTATGGTATTTAAACCAAAGGATAAGAAAGAGTCAGACTGCATCAACCTGACCTTCTGGGATTCCGTGGAAAACGGAGACGTCTCGGAAGAGGCAGCGCGTGAAGTCCAATCGAAGCAGAAGTATTCTCCGGTTGCTTTTATTAAGTCAACATTGTCGAAAATGTCGAACGCCGACCCGTCCCGCAAGAGCGCGATCAAAATCGCCGTGGTGTTTGTTATTGCCGCGGGCGTATTGATCTACATCTCCAACGGCCACCGCATCACCAACGATCACAAGGCTATCGCAGGCGCCCTTCTCGACCAGAATCAGAGCATGACCAGGCAGCTTACCGAAGCGCATTACGAGTTCACCGACCTTACGGGAAAATACGAGGAGAGCCTCGGCAAGATCGACGAGATGGCGGACCTTATCGAGAGCTCCGATTCCACCCTCAGCGACCTTGTCAGCGAGAACGTTGACAAAAACAAGATCATCGAGGAGCAGCAGCTGACCATTGAGGAGCAACAGGTCATTATTTCCAACCAGCAGCAGACGATCGAGGTTCAGCAGACTGCCATCGACCGGACCGACGACATATTCTCGGAGATCGCGGGCATTATCGGGCAGGACGTCAATTCCAGATCCGGCAGCTCCATGTACAGCGCTCTGGAGAAGATCCAAAAGGCCAAGGAGGTCATTTCCTCCGAGATAGGCGACGCGCAGAGCGTGAAGCAATACTGCGACGAGCTTGACGCAAAGGCCGCGGAGATTCGCGACCAGCTCAAGAGATATCCCGACTACGAGCCTGCGCCGGGCCTCATCTCATACACCTACGGCAACCACAACGGCAAGTTCCACAAGGGTCTGGACGTGTTCAACAAGTCCGCCCCGCAGATCCACGCGGCTGCATACGGAAAGGTTATTGAGACCTGCACGGTGGACACGGGCGCGGGCCTCGGGAAGTTCGTCAGGATCGACCACGGCAACGGCTACCAGACAGTGTACGGACACATGGCCTCCGTCTCGGTGAGCGTTGGACAGACCGTCGAGAAGGGCCAGACCATCGGCGTCATGGGCAGGACCGGCGCCGCCACAGGGTTACACGTCCACATAGAGATGTACCTTAACGGCAGTCTCATTGATCCGATTTCATTCTTTGATTACGATTTCATGTAAGAAAGCAAATGACCGGGCATCCCGCGGGGTGCCCTTTTTTTATATTGATTTAAGTTTTGTCCGCTATAATAGGGCTGCGCCGTAAAAACGCGGCGGTAAGCCCACGAGCAGTGCGGCAGTAATCGCAAGAACGATGCGGCGGTAAACGCAAGACCAGCGCGCGGCAGAAAGCCCAAGAACGATGCGGCGATAAACGCAAGACCAGCGCGCGGCAGAAAGCCCCTGAAAACCGCCTCAGCAGGTTCAAGTAAAGCGCGGCAGGAGGAAATCCCCTTGAAAAAAGACAAGAAGGACAAGAAAACCAAAGGAAAGAGGCATATTCTTTCCAACATATTCCTTGTGGCGGTGCTCATAGTCTTCCTGGCGGCAGGAGTGGCGGTGGGTCTTCTTGCGGGCGTCACCATCGGCTGCGTCATCACCACCAAGCCGGTGAGCCTTAACGACCTTTACGTGTCCGAAAGGGAGACCGTGATCTACGATTCAAAGGGCAACGTTATGACGAGCCTCAACAGCCCCGTGGTGGAAAATTCCATCTGGGCAGGCATTGACGAGATTCCCGACGATCTCAAGAACGCCTTCGTGGCCATCGAGGACGAGCGCTTTTACACGCACAACGGCGTGGACTTCAAGCGGTCCGCCAGCGCGGTGGTAGGCTTTTTCATTCCCGGGTTCAGCACTCACGGCGGCAGCACCATCACGCAGCAGCTTGTCAAAAACGTGACCGGCGACGATTCGAGGTCGGTGCCCCGCAAGATCAGGGAGCAGTGGCGCGCCATTCAGCTGGAAAATCTCGTAAAGAACAAGGACAAGATCCTCGAGCTCTACCTGAACAAGATCTACTTCGCCAACAACTGCTACGGCGTGCAGATCGCCGCCAACACCTATTTCGGATGCGACGTGTCCGAGCTCAACCTCGCCCAGTGCGCCTTTCTGGCAGGCATTCCCAACAGCCCCGCCAAGTACAACCCCGCCACCACGACGGGCCGTCAGAACGAGTACAAGCGCCAGATCAACATTCTCGATAAGATGATGGAGCTCGGCTTCATCACCGAGGAGGAATACATCGAGGCCATCCAGACCGAGCTCGTTTTCCACATAGACAGCCAAAAGAAGACCACCTCCGCCAAGGTTTACTCCTACTTCGAGGACATGGTCATCAAGTCGGTCCGCGAGGACCTTGTGGCCAAGGGCTACACCACCGCGCAGGCCAACAATCTCATTTTCAATTCCGGCATCAAGATATATACCACGCAGGACACCGAGATCCAGGACAAGGTGACTGACATTTTTTCCAACGAGGCCAACTTCAGGATGAACGTCGGCAGAGACCCCGAGGACTGCAGCCAGTGCGCCATCGCGATAATGAACCACAATACCGGCGAGATCGTCGCGATCTACGGCGGCTACGGCGAGAAGACGCAGAGCCTCACGTACAACAGGGCCACCGACATCAGGCGCCAGCCGGGCTCAACCATCAAGCCGCTGCTGGTCTACGGGCCGCTCATTGACAAAAAGATCATCACCGCCGGCGAGGCTTACGACGAGGAGGCGCCGCATCTGGACACCTCCAACACGGCACGCTTCTGGCCCTCCAACTGGGACAACAAGGTCCACGGTCTTCTCGGCGCCAGGTACGCTCTCATGATGAGCTTCAATATCCCCGCCGCCAACTGGTTCATCAAGAACATGCCCCTCTGCCTCGATTACCTGAAGCGCGAGGGCATCGACAAGTACGACGAGCCCTACCCTTCCACCGCCCTGGGCGGCTTCAAGAAGGGCGTCTCTCCCCTCGAAATGTGCGCCGGCTACAGCTCCATCGCCAACGGCGGCGTGTACTACAAGCCCATCTGCTACACCAAGGTCTACAGCGACAGCGGCGAGCTCCTTCTGGACAACACGCAGCGCCAGGGCACCGAGGTATACGAGAACGGCGACACTTCCACGGTGATCACATCCATGCTTGAGAGCGTGGTTTACGATTCGCGCTCCACGGGGCGCTTCGCGGGCATCACCTACGGCGACGTCAGGCTTCCTCTGGGCGGCAAGACGGGCTCCACCACCGACCTGGTGGACTACTGGTTCTGCGGCTTCTCGGCATATTACACGGCGGCCTGCTGGTACGGCTACGACGACAGCACGCCCTGCGACGTCAATATCGAAGGCGGCTGGGCCACCACGATCTGGCGGCAGGTCATGGCGGAGATCCACAAGGATCTTCCCATCAAGGACTTCACGCGCAGCAAGAACGTCGTGAAGGTGGAGATCTGCTCCAGCTCCGGGAAGCGCGCCACCGAGGCGTGCAGGAAGGACCCCCGCCAGGGCCAGTGGGTCTACGAGGAAATTTACATCAGAGGCACCGAGCCCTCCCCCGGCGATTTCTGCGACTGCCACAAAAAGCTCAAGGTCTGCACCGCTTCTGTCGATCCATACGGCAAGAACTGCCTTGCCACCGAATATTGCGAGCTTCTCGGGCACGTGACGGAAAAATACGGTCTCTTCAGGGACGAAGAAACCGTAGAATACATGGAGCGCAGCGTTGCCGAGTATAACGAAGCCTACGGCAGCGGCGGCGAAATGTTCATACCCGTGGACTGGGAATATGAGATTTCCCACACGTACTGCACCGCCTGCCGCGACAAGCTCAAGGGCGCAGATCACGGGGACGACGGACACTCTGACGGTGACGGGCACGTTGACGGTGACGGACATATTGACAATGACGGCAGCGGCGGTCACGGTGATCCGGGTGCCGACGGCGGCGCAGACACCGATTGACGGATATTTTGACCCGAATCGGGGCCAACCTCTGAAAATCTGTCTCATCATCCGCGGGAATTCACCACCCCGCGGTTTTTTTATCCTATCCGCATCCTGCCGGCGTATATGCTCCACCAGTATCCGCTCACAAAGCTCCCGAAGCTTTCCGCGTCGTTCAGAACGATCTCCGCCCCCGTAAGGTCGCCGAAAATGCGCTCGCCCGCCTCCAGATCGTCTGCGTTTGCCACGTCTATGAAGACGCGCTTCAGCGACGGTATCTCAAAGGCGCCGTCTCTTATGAGGGTGATATTGTCGTGCACGGTTATCTCCTCGAGTTTTCCGCAGCCCGAAAAAGCGTCCTTCCCTATGGAGTATATCCTTCTCCCGTTAAACTCCCTCGGAATATCGATTTTTGTCATACCGCGCCCGGCCTCTGTAACGCCGGTGATCTCGCAGCCCTTCCCGAAGCCCTCGTAAATGAAAATACCGTCGCTGCCGCCTATCGGGGTGACGTCCGGCGTCTCTGACGGCTCCGCAGTGTCCGGAAGCTCTATCATCACCTGCGAATTGTCGCCCAGCTCCCGCTTCAGATCCCGCGCCAGAAGGTACGTTCTCAGGACAGCGCCGTCGTCGTTAAGGTGAAAATTCGTGTCGTAGAAGTATTCCTGCGGCAGAATATAGTCGTTTATGTCCGAAATGATCCTGCATTCAAGCTTTTCGCCTAAGAACCGGTAAAAATCATAAATGCTTTCCGCCGTCGTGTCCTCCGCCAGCGAATCTTCGTTCACGGGGCAGAACGTGAAATACACCTTCGCGCCCTTCTCCCTGCACGCCCGGACGTACCTGCTCAGATAGTCCGCAAAGTCCTCCGCGAGAATGTCCGGCGTCAGAGCCACAAGCCTGTTCGGGTCGTATCCGAGCGTCATCACGTTGCCTTGGCGCGGGTAGACGATGTCACCGTTTGCATTGAAGGAGCGCCTGTTGTACACGCCCTGCGGGTCCGGAACAGTGCCGGCCTTAAGCATGCTGAGGCCCCTGGACACGTAGCCCGGGAAGCTGCCCGCCACCGCCTTAAAGGTATCGGAGCGCAGCCCCGAAAGCATCGACAGGTCGCCGTCAAATGCCTCAAGGCAGGCCTCGCCGTTAAAATACATGGAGAGCGTCTGCCTGTCAAGCTCCGGCGCGAGAATAACAATATCTCCCTTTCCGATCTCCCGTTCCGACAGATCCAGCATCAGCCGCGTTCCGAGCGTGGCATAGAGGCCGAAATCCACCACCGGCATGCCCGTCTCCTGCTCCAGCAGCGGCGACACCAGGCCGAAGCAGACCGAGCTGCCTCCGACCACGACTATTTTCGCGCCCTCCGCGCTCTTAAGCAGACCGTACTTGTCCTGAAGCGCCGCGGTGAATGTGTTCGCGAAAACGCCCCTGACCGACCTTGCCGCGGCTGCGTATGCGATCACGGGCATGACCGCGATGAGCAGGACCAGCAGCATGAGAACCGCGCGCCTTGCTTTGACCGCGCTTCCCTTTTTGCCCGCTTTTCCGGCTTTATTCTCCTGACCGCCGTTCGCCCCGGCCGTGTCCGGGGTTTCGTCCGGGGCCGTGTCAATATTCACGTCACTGCCCGGGGCCGTGTTCCTGCCCGGGGCTGCGTCAGTATTCACGTCTGGATTTACGTGCTTATCCAAGCCGTTCCGCTCCTTTCATCGATCTGTCGTACAGTTAATACCGGAAACCGTCAAAACCTGAAACGGTTAAAACTGAAAATAAATAAACGCGCTCTCGCCGCTCCCCGCCAGAAGCAGCAGCCATGCCGCCGCAACAGTCCACAGCACCGCCACGTAGGCGGAATTCCTTATCCGGGACGCCCTGCCGCCGCTCAGTCTGCGCTCCGCCTCCGGATCGAGCCGTCCGCGCTCTATGGCCGCCAGCACGATAATGCCCGCCGCAGCGGATATCAGTCCCGGCAGCGTGAAGCCGATATTCCCGAGCGAAAACGCGTGCCAGTCCGTAAAAATGACCTTGATGCACGAGAATGCCCCGGCGATGCTTCCGGCTCTGAAAAAGATCCACGCGAAGCACACGGAGACGAATGTCATGACCCTGCGGACAGTCCTGACGAGGCCGCCCTTCGGATCCACGTTGACGCGCTTCCACATGCCGTCACGCAGCTTCTCCGTCAGCCTCTCGAAGACGATAAAAAGCCCGTGAATGACTCCCCACGCCGCGAAATGCCACGCCGCCCCGTGCCAGAGGCCGCTCAAAAGAAATACGATCAGGTAATTGACGCAGGCCCGCGCCTCTCCCTTTTTGCTGCCGCCGAGGGGTATGTAAACGTAATCACGGAACCACCCCGAAAGCGAAATATGCCACCTTCGCCAGAAATCCCTTACCGACGTCGCCGAATAAGGCACGTCGAAATTGCGGGACAGTCTGATCCCGAGAAGCCTTGCCGAGCCTGTCGCAATGTCCGTGTAGCCCGAAAAGTCGCAATATATCTGCACCGCAAAAAGCACGGTGCCTATTATCATGCCGGGGCCGCCCGCGGTCTCCGGGGAGCTGTAGATGACGTCCACCGAGGACGCGATCATGTCCGCCACCGCGATCTTCTTGAAAAAGCCTGTGAGTATCTTGACGAGCCCCTCCCTGAAATTGTCGCCGGTGAATCTGTGAGCCTCCTTAAGCTGCGGAATAAGCGCGTCCGGTCTCTCGATGGGGCCGGCCACCAGCTGCGGGAAGAAGGACACGAAAAGCGCATAAACGATGAAATTCTTCTCGGCCTTTATGCTGCCCCGGTTCACGTCAATAACGTACGAAAGCGCCTGGAAGGTAAAAAACGAGATCCCCACCGGAAGCAGTATGTCCGGCACCGGTATTCTCGCGCCGCTCCCCGCCGCAGTCAATATGCGCTGCAGATTTTCCGCCAGGAAGCCGTAGTACTTGAAAAAGGCCAGCACCGCGGTGCACACTGTCACTGCAAGCGCCGCAGCCAGAGACGACGCCCTTCGCTTTTGCTTCACGTCGCGAAGCCACCCGCACAGGAGCCCTCCGCAATAAGAAACCGCGGTGACTCCGGCTATCAGGAGAGCCATTTCCGGGTTCCACGACATGTAAAAGAAGTAGCTTGCCAAAAGCAGCCAGTATTTTTTTGCCCTCGCCGGCAGAAGGCAGTATCCCAGCACGGTCACGGGGAGAAAGATGAGATATTCCATGGAATTGAAGCTCATTGACGCGCCCCCCTATATGATCGCGATTGCCGCCATTACCGCCAGCGCAGCCGCTGTCCAGGCCGGCGGTACCGCAAAGAAAATAAGGCACACAAAAATCACCGCGCCGGCGGCTGCAGCCGCGACCGACAAGGCAGTTCTCACGTGTCCCTTCGTCACCTTTTCCCCTGCGCAAAGGCCCGCGAATATAATTCCCGCCGCCGCGAGAATAATTATCTGCAGCGTCGTCACAAGGCGGCACCCCCTTTGAGGGCTTTCCGCCGCGCGGCCGGCAAGCCTTCAGTCTCCGCCTCAGGCGCAGCGGGACGGCCGCCGTTCGCACTTATCTCCGTCGAGCCTTCAGCGCGGGCTTCCGAATGCGTCTCCGTCAAATCTCCCGAGCCGGTCTCATCGGGCGTCTCCTCACCGGTTGAAGAAGGGGTTTCCGTTTCCCCGGTCGATTCCCCGGCTGTTTCCGTCGGCTTGTCCGTTTCCCCGGCAGTTTCCGTGGGAGTGGGCGTTGGCGTCGGCGTGGGAGTGGGCGTTGGCGTGGGAGAGGGAGTAGGCGTTGGTGTGGGAGTAGGCGTCGGTGTGGGAGTAGGCGTCGGCGTCGGGCTTTCCGTCGGCGTCGGGTCCGGAAGCGTCTCCGGATGCGCAGCTATATATTTCTTCACGTCCGAAGCAAGCATTTTTGTCCTCAAGACCCGGCCCTCGCCCGTCACGTGCCATTCCGAATTCCACATGAGCCTCGCCTCGAACAGGTATTCGTCCTGCCCCGATATTCTGTCGCAGTGCAGAAGCCTGTCCACCGCGTCCTCGTAATATTTTTGCGCCGCGCCGTGGGGAACCTTGGCGTCCGCCGTGAGGCAGAGCCTGTCAATAATGCAAAACGCAAAAAGGCACTTCGCCCCTGTAGCCGCCACCCTGTCCATGGCCTGGTTGAGCCTCTTGCCGTGATCCTTCATCAGGTCAACAGGGTACTCGAGGCCCAGCGAACCGCCGCCGCTCCTGTAGCTTGACTGCCTCTCCGCATAGGAGGGCTTTGTTTCGGCAATATAGTAGCTCAGGTCGCCGTACTTGTTGATCTCGTAGCTCGCCTGCTCGTAGCGCCCCTCCTCAAGCCCTCTTCTGGTCTTGTTGAATTGCGCGAAGGAAGAAAAAACAGACGAATAATTCCTGATATCGATCTTTGAGACGGTCTCGTAAGCCGCTTCGACGCCCTGCCACATCGTAGTCGAGAACGACGCAAGTCCCCACTGGTTTCCGTTCATTTCGGGCGAGAAGACCACGTAATCGCCCTTCTTCGTGTAATTGGCGGCCACCTCAGCCAGGAACACGGCGCTCATATTGACGATGAGTCCCATATTGACGACGCTGTACCCGGGAAGCTCGCTCTCAAAAAGGGGCGTGTCGATCCCGTAAAGACATCCCGAGCCGGAAATAATGATCACCTTCGGCCCCGTTACGGTTTCAAGCCGCTCGAATTTCGTCGATCCGGTACCCATGACCGCTCCGGCGTAGGAGGGATTTCTTACCGCGCTGACGCAAAGCTTTTTGAAATTTGCGCACCTCAGGAACGACCCGTTGTCCATATATACAACGCTGTCCGGAAGATGCACCTCGGCAAGCGACGCGCAGTCGACAAAGGCGCCGTACGAAATATGCTCCACGTATCTCGGTATGATAACGGTATTCATTCTTTTGCCCGAGAATGCGCCGGTCTCGATCTTGAGCACCTTCCTGCCGTTTATCTTCTCGGGAACAGCCACCGTGAGAGAGTCGCCCTTGTATGACCTGACGACTGCATACGTGTCCGTGAATTCGCAGTCGAACATATTCGCGGGCTCCGCAGCCGTCCAGAGACAGTAAAGGTGGACCGCTTCGCTGCCGTCGGTAATTATATTCCAGCCCGGCGCGTAGTAATCGCCCGTGCCGTCCGGACGCGTGGTATATCCGGTCAAAATATACCCTTCACGCCTGAAATAGCCCGTGTCGGGAAGCGCGTTGGGCAGATTGTAATTCTTTTTGGAAAAATAGGTATAGGCGTCGGCCGAGTCCGTCGCCGCGACCATGCCGCCGTTGGCGTGATAAACGATTTTGAAATCCGTCCCCAGCCTGGGATCGTGCGTCGCGCCGGCACCCGCGGATTCCTCCGGAGACGCCGGATACAGTCTCTCATTCAGGGCAGGCTCTTTTAAGCTGACGACAAGAGGCGTCGGCGTGGGTTCAGGTGTCGGTGTATCCGTTTCCCCGGGCTCCGGCGTTTCGGTCACGTCGGGACTTCCCGTCGGGTCTTCGCTTTCCCCCGGATCGGGAGTTTCGACAGGGCCCGGCGTACCGGCGTCCGGCGTCCAATAAGGCTCCGCGGTAAGGTTATTCGGCCCGATAATATTGACGCGCACCGTAGTCGGATATCTCACGTCCGCCACGGTCACGGTCCCCGAAGCCCGGTCAAAAGCGCCGCCCTTCACCGATACGATCTCGTAGCCCTCGAGAGCCGCCACCGAAAAGAAAACCGTATCCCCGGGCTCCGCGTCGACGCAGTAATCCGACAATATCAGCAGACCCTCCGCGCTTTCCAGCATCACGCGGATCTTACTATTGACGGCAGGATCGTACGGCGTGCGCGCAGTAAACAGGGAACACCCGGCAAGCAGCCCCGCCAGGCAGACCGCGACCGTATTCAGGATGAATTGCCTTGCTCGTTTCAATGAAGTCCTCTCTAACGTTTCGAAATGGTCTTTCGGCATTTAACCGGATTTAATTTACCATTTCCCGCGCAGAAAAGCAACCATTAAGAGACCGGAAAGCATGCGGATAACGACCGGAAAGCATGCGGATAACGACCGGAAAGCCTCCGCTGTGCAGCTGTTAAGCGGCCGCAAGGAGTTCCGGAATAAACCGAAGCGTTTTTGAAGCGTTTCGAAGCGTTTTTGAAGCGTTTCGAAGCGTTTTTCGGGCGTTTATGAAGAAATTCCGATTGACGAGGGCACCCTCACGGGTCTATAATATACGCGAATATTTAAAAGCGATTACCGGGGACA
>JAGDAX010000027.1 GCA_017848335.1 Clostridia bacterium
CATAAAAAGACCGACCCGTTGACTGCCGTAACAAGCTGTCAAAAGGGCCGGTTTTTCTTTTTGCTTATTCGCCTGCTGATATGCCTGAAGCTACGCCTGCTGACGTGCCGGCTGTTACGCCTGCCGATACGCCTGACGTTACGTCTAAGCTGCAGCCGCTGCGGCGCTCTCAGTCGTCATTTTTCCCGCAGCAGTTCTTGTACTTTTTGCCGCTTCCGCAGGGGCAGGGCTCGTTGCGTCCCACCTTGTGGCTCACGGCCTGCATGTCCTTGCGGTACCGGCTGCGGATCTCGATCCTGCAGTCCGCGTCAAGGATCCCCTCCCACTCAGGAAGCTCATACAGCCAGGGCGCCTTCGCCTTGCACATGTTGTAGTAAAGATTTTCCCAGACGATCTCGAGCTTCACGGTGGAATCCTCTTCGAGCTCCTCAACGTTCCCGACCGGTGTCACGAGGGAAGTGTTGATCCCGTCAATGAAAGCCGTCACCTCGAAGGGCTCCAGGCCGTACTTCGCGGCAAGCTCCTTGACGGTCCCTTCCACCGTCTGCTCCTGCGCGCCCAGGATTTTGGCATAAGCCTCTTTTTCCTTGTCGAAATACGCGCCGATATAATCGCTGACCTGCTGCGCGCTGTTGCGGCTCTCGTCAGTCTTTTCCTTCCATAAATCGTATAGTGCCATTTTTAAATTCTCCTTGTTTGTCTCGTTTTAAGCGCGGTTCACGCCTCATAAAGTTTGACGCGCGTTTCACGCCGCTTCAGAATTGAAGTTTGATCCCCGCGCCGGTAAATCTGAAGCGCGGTTCACGCTTCTTAAAATAAGATGCGTCAGCAAAGCCGCTTCCGCGCCTTCTCGTAAATCAAAATCGCCGCCGCCACCGAGGCGTTCAGGGACTCAGCCTTGCCGGGCATCGGAATCGTGAGGCACACGTCGCAGGCGTCCAGCATCTCCTCCGAAAGGCCGTTGGCTTCGTTGCCGATGACGATGGCGGTCTTGCCGGGAAAAGTCTCCTCAAAGCAGCTGCGTCCGCCCCTCGGGTGCGCCGCGTAAAGCGTATACCCCGCCTTTTTGAGCAACAATGCCTCATCCGCCGAAGCCCTGTCGGACCGGACCACGGGAACGTGGAAGATCGAGCCCACCGTCGAACGGACAGCCTTGGGGTTGAAGGCGTCAACGCAGCCCCTGCCGCATATTATCGCGTCAAAACCGGCGGCGTCCGCGGTGCGGATGATCGTACCCATATTGCCGGGGTCCTGCACGTTTTCCAGCAGAACGACGCTCTCGCCCGAAACCGCGGCGGGTTCACTTATCGCGAAAAGCCCGATAATGCCCTGCGGCGTCTCGGTGCCGCACATTGTCGCGAAAAGTCTGTCGCCGAACACGTCAATGCGCCCCGAAAAGTCCCCGAGAAGCCCGCTGAGCATCCCCATGTCAGGGCTCCGGAAAAAGCTTTCGGACACGGCAAGCTGCTTCGGCTCCGCGCCGCTTTTGATGCCCTCCAGGGCGCCGCGAAGTCCTTCCACCGCAAAAAGACCTGCCTCATCCCGGTTTTTCCGCCTGGAAAGGCCCTTTATGAGCTTGACCTGTTCGTTTTGGGGACTCGTGATAACCACCTGCATGATCAGCCTCGCCGCAAAAAAATGTCTTCGGTGCCTTGCCTTCGCGCGCCGCAAAAAGAGCCTCCGGCGCCTTGCTTCGCACGCCGCAAAAAGAGCCTTCGGTGCCTTGCCTTTGCACGCCGCAAAAAGCTGCCTCGCCGCCAAGTCGCTGCGCCTTAAATTATTCGCGCGCCGCGAAAAGGCATAATAAAAGCCGACCCTATGCCCTGCCCCGGGACCGGATCCTGACGGTTAATTCCCGGCGAAACGCAGAACACAAAATCAGCTTTAGGTAAATGCTTAAGCGCTGACCTTGGCAACCAGCTTTGCAAAGCCTTCCTTGTCGTTGACAGCCATATCCGCGAGAATCTTCCTGTCAAGAGCGATGTCGTTCTTTTTGAGCGCGTCCATAAGCCTGCTGTAGGTGGTTCCGTTGACTCTCGCCGCAGCATTGATGCGCGTGATCCAAAGCTTTCTGAAATCTCTCTTCTTGGCTCTTCTGTCGCGATAAGCGTAATTGACGGACTTGATGACCGCCTGGTTGGCTGTCTTAAAGACCTTGCTCTTGCGGCCGTAGTAGCCCTTCGCCAATTTGATTACCTTTTTGCGTCTTGCTCTTGTAGCAACTGAATTTTTAACTCTGGCCATAGTACTGCACCTCCTGCGTCATTACATGTAAGGCAGCATCTTTTTTACTGTGGCTGCGTTGGCATCCGATGCGTAAAAATCTTTTCTGTGCTGCTTCTTGGATTTTCTGGTCTTGCTTACGAGTCTGTGACGTCTGTAGGCGTGAGTTATCTTGACCTTACCGTTGGCGGTAATTCTGAATCTTTTCTTCGATGCGCTATGTGTTTTAAGCTTTGGCATAACAATTACTTCCTTTCTTCTCTGCCCCGGGCCTGCCAGCGTCCCGTCCGCAGAACTGCTAAAATATTACTTCTTCGGTGAGAACATGACGGTCATACGGCGTCCTTCAAGCTTCGGCTTTTTGTCCATGACGCCCACCTCCGCAATGCTTTCCGCAAAGCGGTTGATAAGGTCCTCGCCCGATGACGTGAAATTCATCTCTCTGCCGTAAAACTTGACCGTGACCTTGACCTTGTCGCCGTCCTGCAGGAACCTGTAGGCGTTCTTCACCTTGACCTGCAGATCGTGGTCGCCGATCCCCAGCGTAAGTCTTACTTCTTTGATGTCAACGACTTTTTGATTTTTGCGGGCGTCCTTTTCCTTTTTGTTAAGGTCGAAGATATACTTGTTGTAATCCATGACCTTGCAGACCGGCGGAACTGCTCCCGGCGCGATGTTTACCAGATCAAGATCCTTGTCCGCGGCATATTTGAGCGCGGCTTCAAGTGGCATAATACCCATCATGGTGCCCTCTTCGTTCACCAGACGAACTTCCTTCGCGGTAATCTCATCATTGATAAGAATATCATCCTTTGCTATGACGCAACACCTCCTGAAAAATAAAAAAGTGCGATTGAAAGAAAGTCACCGCACAAAATCCTGCCCCCGAAAAGGCTTGACTATCGACCCGCCCGCCAATGCGACCAAGGTGAGAAGCGGCGCTTCTGCTTTCTTTCGGGGGTAATGATAATATTTTTTGAAATTCCTGTCAAGTGTTTTTTTTGAGGGCCGGGTGCCGGGCGCCGGGCTCTTTGCGCGACCCTTGCCTTTGCGCGGCCTTTGCCTTTGCGCGGCCTTTGCCTTTGCGCGAACTTTGCCTTTGCGCGAACTTTGCCCTTGCGCGGCCCTTTGCCTTTGCGCAAACTTTGCCTTCGCGCCTTTTACCCCTTGTCCGACTTCCTCCCGCCGATTCCCGAAACCGCGAAGAAAAGCACTCCCCCGGCGTATGCCGCCATCGGGCTTATCCAGCGATAGATCGCCACCGTAAACAGCCCTTGTCGCGTTATGAGCATCGCGATAATTCCGCCGACCGCAAAGACCGCCACGGCCACCAGCAGCGCGGCCTTGATTACCGTGCCCGGATTCTCGGTGCCCACCTCTTCCATCAGGATCTGCGCGATCTTCGAAATCAGGAACACGATCAGCCCGCCCGCCAGGAACGCAATTCCGTAGCTTATCCCGGTGTAAAGCGTTTCGTAGGAGTCCAGCTTGAGCGACGCCGCGCCGGTCTCAGTCATTACCGCGCTGACCGCCGGGTAAACCAGCTTGTAGACCACGAAGTTGAGCAAGATCACGTCCGCCAGGAACACCAGCAATATGATTATCGCCCACATTCCGTGCGTAATGCCGCCAATCGTCCTTGTGCCGTTGCTGTCGGGCATCGAGAGCCCGAGAATATTCCTCAGCTTTTCCCCGGAGCCGCTTTCCTCGCGCGTCTCGTCCATCTCTGTCGCCAGCTCGGCCAGCTTGGAGGTCTTGACATCATTCGCCGCAGGTTCGTTCTGCGCCTCTGCCGCCCCGATAAGAGCCTTCAGCGCCAGGCTGTCCTCCTCGGCCTTGATCTCCTCGGGTGTCCTGGGTCTCGCCGCAGCTTCGTTTGCTGCCGTTTCGTTTGCTTTGGAAGGCTGTCCGGAGGCGTACCTCGCAGACTCGCCAACGTCATCCTTCGCGGGCTCTGTGGGGGTGTCCTTCGCAGACCCGTCAATCCCATCCCCCGCGGATTTTCCAATAGGCCCGTCGTTCCCGATAATATACATTCCGCCGTAGTCGAGGCCGTCGTCACTCGCTGCAATCACCGCCGCCTGAACGCCGGAATTGTCGTCGGGCTCCCCGGACGCCGGCTCCCCGGACGCGGTCTTATCGGTCGCAGCCTTCCCGGGCATAGCCTTCCCGGGCGCAGCCTTATCAGGCACAGCCTCGCTCTCTTCGGTTACGTTGTCGTCAAAAAGGGTTCCGTCGTCATCGTCAAGGTCAGGAAGCGCATCCTCGCCGTCAGGCACGTCCGCGCTGTCCGGCAGGACCTCCGGCAGGGTGTCGTTTTCCGGCACAGTTTCATTTTCCGGCTGAATCACATTTTCCGGCTGAACCGCAATCTCCGGCTGAACCGAAATCTCCGGCTGAATTTTGTCCGATTCGGGAGCGCCGTCACCGCCATCAAGCCTGTCAGCCGCAGCCCCGGCCGCGGCAAGCTGTTCCTTTTCGCCGGACTCGATGATAGCCTTCACGACCTCGTCGTCGGATTTGCCGCTAATGTCGGGCCTGCCGCCGGCATTGTCAGCATTGCCGGCCTTGTCAGCATTGCCGGTCCTGTCGGTATTGCCGGCCTTACCGGCCCTGTCGCCGTCCCCGGAAAGCGCGATCACGTCTCCGCCGGCGTCTTCACCCGCAGCGCCGTCATCAAAAGAATCCTTCCCTCGAGCAAGGTCATCAGTGGTGGACACCTTGCCGCTCTCAAGGTCCAGAATAATATCAAAAACCGAATCGTCGTCAGACATCAGGTTCTGTCCGAAATATATGCCATCATCGGAAAAATCTCTTCTTTGGGGCATCGCTGTGTTCCTTTCATTCGCTTTCGGCCGCTGATTCGCGGCGGGATCGCCACCCGTCTCTGCCGGTTTTTCAACCGCCCATATTTTAATAAACATCCGCGCAAATTTCAAGTGGTGAACCTCAACGGTGCCCGTCAATGCGCCCGTCAATAATCACCCTGAATCCGCGCCGCTTCACATGGTGCGCCCCCGGAACGGCGCCTAACTCCCGCTCGCCGCTGCAGCTGCCCGGAACGGCGCCCAACTCCCGCTCGCCGCTTCACATGGTGCGCCCTCGGAACGGCGCCCGACTCCCGCTCGCCGCTGCAGCGGCTCGCCTATGCCTCTTATACGACAAAGGGCGGCGCTGCGCGCCGCCCCCGCCTTCTGAGCCGGCAGGCTTTATCCCGGAACCACCATTCCGTATCCGCCGTCTCTTCTCTTATATACCGTGCAGATTTTGTTATCCTCCGCGTTCATAAATACATAAAAGTCATGGCCTAAAGTTTCCATATTAAGAATCGCATCCTGTGTCGTCATCGGCTTGAATTCATACTTCTTGATCCTGACAATCTGGAATTCTTCACTGTCGCTGTCAGAAGAATAATCCGGGACCACCTTCGGCTCCTGTCCGGGACGCCGTGTCTTGCGGCTGACGATCTTGTCCTTGTGCCTGGCCATTCTCTTCTCGAGCACGTCCACAGCGCTGTCGAACGCCGCCATGAGGCTCTCGTCAATCCCGGATTCGGCCCTGAGCTGATATCCGTAATAGGGAAGCGTAATTTCGGCCTTAAAGCCGTTTCTGACCCCTGAGATCTTTACGTAAGCCTCCACCTCTTCATCGGAAAAATACCTCGAAATCCGCTGTGTAAGCTTCTTCTCCATGGCCTTGCGGTCCTTGTCATAAACGGTTGCATCTCTGACGCCGAACTTAATTGTCATAATAATAACCTCCCAAAATATAATTTTAGCTGACGCCTACAATGATTTAGCGCGCCCAAAAAAACACGACCTCCTTGCTTTAAATATACCACCATCTCGCTAGAAGTTCAAGAGGGCACCACCGACGTCGCCGATCTGTTTGACGTCCGCGCTGTCCGCGCTGTTCAGTTCATCGACAAGGCGCTGCCCGTATGCGATCGGATCCTCTATGCCTTTTGCTTTTGAACCGGAAACACAGCCGGGACTCCTGAAGGAGAAATTTCTTTTGCATTTTCCGGGTACGTATTCCCCCTCGTAAAACCGAAGATAAAGCCCCTTTTTAGACGGTGTGGTTTTTCTTAAAAAATATGACATTTTAAGGCGCCTTTGCTGTCAGAACCGGTCGTCAGGGATATGGCGCCTTAACGCCGCGAACTGTATCAGAGCCAAAATTATTTGCCAGGTATTTTTTGCCTAAATTTTGGAATTTTCCGACCCTGAAAAATATTAAATCCCGAAAGCTTGAGGCGTCAGATTCCAAAGACGGGACTTGATTTTTTCGAGTTATCTATGGTAATATTTATCGACTTATTACACTCTCCTGCAAGGCGATGGCATTGACGGACAAAACAAGAGCGAATACGAACGCCGGTACTCTGCGAACGAGCTTTGCGCGTATCTCTCAATCACCCGTGATACTTGCCTGACCCGGATCGAAAAGCGGGAAAGTCCCGGCGTTAAAGTCGGGCATTCCCGGCGGTTCAAAATCAGCGAAATCGATGAATGGATGCGGTCCGGCGGCGCCCGGAACGGCGAAGGCGCCAGGAACGGCAAAGGCGCCCGGAACGGCGAAGGCACGCGGAACGGGGAAGGCACGCGGAACGGGGATCCGGCTTTCCGTAAAGCCCGTCTCGACTCCGATTCTTTTCCGGCCGGGAACCGCAAAGCAAGCCGATCAAACGGAGGTTATGGCTGTTATGAAGGAAGCAAACAAATTGACTGTCAACAAAATAATCGACGGGAACAGACTTACACTGTCTCTTGACGGTCATCTTAACGCCGCGAGTGCGATCGAGCTTGACGCATTGCTGAGCGAATCTCTTGACGGAGTCACCGATCTTGTATTCGATTTTTCCGAACTCAAATACATATCTTCCGCCGGTATGCGGGTCTTGCTGTCAACTCAGAAAAAGATGAATTCCCGGGGATCGATGAAGATCACCGGTGCGAGCAACAGTATTATAGAGATATTCGACATCACCGGTTTTACGGATATATTCACGATCGAATCGAGAAGGTAAAAACATGAATAATGAGAATGAAAAAAAGAAATTCCGACTGATCCCGCAGGTCATGCTCCTGTTTGCCATTTCTGTCCTTGTGACGGGTGTCATTACGTTTTTTGTGCAAAGCTCGATCTCAAATACCGCAATCAGACATCAGACGGAATCGCGCGCCTCTGAAATTGCAGAGGAAACGGCGACGGCGATCCGGGAGTACCCGGCGTATGACAGGCTGCTCTCCTACTGGTACACTCACGCAAACGACCTGGCAATCGAATACGACGCGGAATACGGCGCAGAAACCGAAACGGAAGCAAAATGCCGGACGTTAACGGAACACTGCCCCGGCGTTCAGCTCAAATATATGACAAAGCAGCAGCTTGACGCTATGGACCCGGAGGATCAGAAGCTTTATGCCGAGGTCGCCTACTCGTGGCTGATAACAAGACTGAACCAGATCAAAAGGGCGTATCATATCGACTTTCTTTTCTGCGTGGCGGCGGATGAAGCGTACGGTACCCAGTTCTTCCTGCTCAGCGCCGCAGACCCGGGCGCGACGCGAGGAACGAGTTATGAAGAGGTCTATCCGCTTGGACACACGGTGACGGTGGGAGCGGATCAGCAGGAGGCGATGCGCAGTGCGAAAGCAAACGCCTCGCATCTGGCAAACGCCGGCGACTACGTTGATTATTATACTTTCCTTGGAGAAGCGGAAGGGCGCCCGGTTTTTATCGGAATGACATTTAATTTGTCCGGGCTCCGGTCGTCTTCCGCCTCGCAGGCGCGAAGAGAAACTCTCTATGCGATGCTTTTTCAGATTTTCCTGTCTTTGATATGCCTGATACTTATTTACCGTTTCGTACTGCAGCCCCTCAAAAAGGTACAGAAGAATATCCGTCTTTATAAAGAAACCAAGGACAGCCGCACTATAACGGAAAGTCTGAAGGAAATCAAGACGCGCAATGAGAGCGGCGATCTGTCGAAAGACGTGTCTGCACTTGCCGCGGAAATGGACGACTTTATCGGCAGGATCGAAACGATCACAGCCGAAAAGGAACGCGTCAGCACGGAGCTTTCCATGGCTACAAGGATCCAGGCGGCAATGCTGCCGCACGTTTTCCCGCCTTTCCCTGAACGCGGCGAGTTTGATATCTACGCGAATATGGATCCAGCTAAAGAAGTGGGCGGCGACTTCTATGACTTTTTCCTGATAGACGACGACCATCTGGGGGTCGTGATGGCGGACGTTTCCGGCAAGGGAGTGCCCGCGGCGCTGTTTATGATGGCCTCCAAGATCATTCTGCAAAGCTGCGCCATGCTGGGAGGTTCGCCGGCTGAAATACTGACCAAAACCAACGAGGCGATCTGCTCCAACAACCAGGAGGAGATGTTCGTCACGGTCTGGATGGGCATACTGGAAATTTCTTCCGGAAGATTAACGGCAGCGAACGCCGGACACGAATACCCGGCGCTTCAAAAATCGCCCGACGGTCCGCTTGAACTGGTGAAGGACAAACACGGTTTAGTGATCGGCGCAATGCCGGCGATAAAATACAGAGAATACGAATTGCAGATGCTGCCCGGCACAAAACTGTTCCTTTACACGGACGGCGTGCCGGAGGCGACAGATGACGACGGAAATATGTTCGGCGCCGAGCGGATGCTCGCGGCTCTGAACGAAGAACCCCACGCGGAGCCGGTCCGCGTGCTTCAAAACGTCCGCCGGGCAGTTGACGGTTTTGTAAAGGACGCGGAGCAGTTCGACGATCTGACCATGCTCTGTCTGGAATACAAGGGAAATCAGACGGAGAATGCTTCATGACGAAAAAATCCCGAACGCCGTGATCCGTGAATGCAAAAACAGAAGCGGCATTCTTGAACCGGTGAAACAGACAGCAAATCATCGCAATTAAAACTGTAACGGAGGTGTACCGTTGAAACTGATATTGATCACAAACATAATCGTCTGCGTTTGCGCTTTTATCGGGTTTATCTACGGAATCGTTAAATTCTTTAAACCGGGGAAAGCCGTTTACGCGCAGATGATCACGCTTGCCGTCGGATGCGCGGCGTTCGGCAGGCTTTATCAGGTGGTAAGACTGCTGACCGGCGGCGATATGTTCAACGGATTTCAGCTTGGCGTTTTCGGCGTCATCGGAAGCCTGCTGTTCCTGTTTTCCGCAAACTTCGGCGCCATGGACAGCCTTGCCGACGATAAAACAAAAAAATTTTTGAAATACAGGCTCATATCGATTGCCGCGCCTGCTGCCGCTCTGATTCTGTATATTGTCTTTATACTCCTTACCGACCTGCCGGGGTCGGTGAAGATCGCTTCATCTCTCGTGACCGTATTCGTGATGCAGGCAAGCTATTTCCACTTAAAGCATCTGATTTTTCCGGATGTGGATCTGGGGATCATCAAGTGCCTAAGGCCGTATAATCTGCTGGCGCTGATCTACACTTTCCTGTGTTTGGCTGAGATGATCGTGATCGGGCTTGGCAACGAGGTCGGCATTATGATCGCGGGAATATTGATCGGAGCAGTTGTCATCGGCGTTATTATTTCGGCTGAAAGGGGGATAAAGAAATGGACAATTTAGTATACATAATCTTTATCTGCCATGTGACGCCGCTTGCTTTAATGACGCTGATGCTTCGGAAGCGTTCGCGTCTGCTTGTCGGGTATATGCTGATCGGGATTTTCGTATCGATTTTCGTATCGGAGCATAACACGGTCCTGCTCGGTCTGTTCGGAGGCGATGCACTGTACGTTACGACGACGATCACTCCGATAA